>NZ_VOHR01000160.1 GCF_009192725.1 Segeticoccus rhizosphaerae
CCGAGCCCGCGTGACGGTCGGCGCGGCCGGACCGACCAGCGAGCTCGCTGCTCTCCCCGACCTGTACGCCGAAGCCGCCCGGACCGTGGCCGCCCTGACCGCGCTCGGCCGTGAGGGCGACGGCGCCGCGGCGGCAGACCTGGGGTTCGCGGGGCTGGTCGTGGGGAGCTCCCCACAGATCGGACTGTTCGTCGACACGGTCCTCGGCCCGGTGGCCGACTACGACAGACGGCGCAGGACGGAGCTGCTGACCACCCTGGAGGCCTACTTCGCCGCAGGTTGCAGCCCGCGCCACGCGGCCGACTCGCTGCACGTGCACGTCAACACGGTCGCCCAGCGGATCGAACGGATCAGCGCCCTGCTCGGCAGCGACTGGCAGCAGCCGGAACGTTCACTGGAGATCCAGCTGGCCCTACGTCTGCGCCGGCTGCTTCCCGACGCCTGACACCCGCGCGATCGCTGCGGCGACCTGGCCCGCGCCAAGGCGGCCGAGCACCACGCTGTAGTGGTTCGTGCCCGGTATCGCGGTGACCCGGACGTCCTCCGGCAGCCGGAGCGCGGCGAGCCGCTGCTCGTCATACAGGCCCTGCGGCTCGTCCACCAGACCGCGCTGCGCCCAGAGGAACTCGACAGGGATGCCGGCACCGGCCGCGGTCCGTGCACCGGCGTGGACCTCCGCGTCAAAGAGCACGTCCGCGCCGTCCGCCCGCACGGCATCGAGCACGCAGGTGCTCGCCAGGGCGCCTCCTTGGGACACCAGGTCGTGCATCAGGTAGGCCTGCAGCGCACCGCCGGCCGGACCGTCGAACAACGGCCCGAGCGCCGGGTGCTCGCGCCAGAAGTCGAGGTAGGCGCCGGCATCGGCGAACTGCATCGACAGTCGCTCCATCGCCGGGCCGATGACGGCCTGCAGGGCCGCGTCCACGTCCAGGTCGGGTGGGACCGGGAAGGCGAACCCGCCGTCCACCAGCACCACCGAGCGCACCCGGTCAGGGTGGCGCGCTGCGGCCAGGGCGGCGACGAAGGCTCCCATCGAGTGGCCGACCAGCGTGAAGGTCTGGGCACCGAACGCGTCGGCCATGGCGAGCACGTCGTCGACGTGGGCGGGAAGTCCCCACGGGCCGGTGACATCGCGGCTGCCCGCCCTGCCGCGAAGGTCGGGAGCCAGGAAGCGGGTCGGCCCGGCGCTCGTCCGGCCGAGCGCCGACGCGACCGGCTGCCAGGTCAGGCCGTTGGCCGTGATCCCGTGCAGCGCCAGGACCACGTTGGGGGTGGCCGCGCCCTCGAGCAGCACCGCAGGAGAAGTCAGGTCGTGCACGTCCAGTCCACCGCCCGGCACCTCCACCCGGTATCGGTCCCGCAGCTCAACGTCCGACATCCAGACCTCCCTTGCGCCAGACCCTGGTGACCCCACCGGGTGCGAAGTACGCCACGAGGCCAAACAGCACCCGAGGACGAACAGTGTTGGTGACGGCGGCACCCGCAGCACGCTTGGCAGCTGCTCGACGAGCGTGGCGCTCGACGCGTCGACGCGTGCGGCGAAGCGGGACCGGACCCTCTGCGCAGCGAAACTACGTGAGGAGAGGGGCCGGTTCGGTGGGCCCGGCAGCCATAGCTGCGTGGGGAGCTATGTGCTCAGGACACGGGCGGGGTCAACGCCCTTGTCAGGGAGGTGGCGATGGCGTCGGGAGTGAGGCCGACCTCGTCGAGCACCTGACTGCGGGAGGCGTGTGAGAGGAAGCGCTTGGGTATGCCGTGACAGTGCACCGGCTGGGACAGCCCGGCTGCGCGCAGGGCCTGGGTCACGGCCGAGCCGATGCCTCCGGAGACGAGGTTGTCCTCGATCACCGCCACGGCCCCGGCGCCCGCGGCCAGCTGTACCAGGTCCTCGCTCACAGGCAGGACCCAACGGGGATCGACCCCGGCAACCGAAAGGCCCTGGGCCTCGAGCTTCTCGGCGACCGCGACCCCGACTTGTGCCATCGACCCGACTCCCACGACGAGCAGGTCCACCTCGTCGCGCGCCGCCGGGTGGAGGACGTCCACGCTGCCGTGGGTCGCCACTGCGTCGATGGGATCAGCCACGTCGCCCTTGGGGAAGCGCAGCACCGTCGGTGCATCGTCGACGTCGATCGCCTCGCGCAGCAGCCGCCGCACCTGTCGGCCGTCGCGTGGGGCAGCAAGCCGGAGGCCGGGGACCACGGAGGTGAGCGTCATGTCCCACATGCCGTTGTGTGACGGGCCGTCGCTGCCGGTGACACCGGCCCGGTCGAGGACGAAGGTCACCCCGGCGTGGTGCAGGGCGCAGTCCATGAGCAGCTGGTCGAAGGCACGGTTGAGGAAGGTCGAGTAGACGGCGACCACGGGGTGCAGTCCGCCGAAGGCCAGACCGGCGGCCATCGTCGTGGCGTGCTGCTCGGCGATGCCGACGTCGAAGACCCGGTCGGGGTAGCGCGCGGCGAAGCCGTCGAGTCCGACCGGGATCAGCATGGCCGCGGTGAGTGCCACCACGTCCTCGCGCTCGGCGCCGATGGCGCACATCTCGTCGTTGAACTCGTCGGTCCAGATCCGGCCGCCCGCCTCGAAAGGCAGACCGGTCTCGGGGTTGATGACGCCGACCGCGTGGAACTGGTCGGCCTCGTCGTGCTCCGCGGGCGCGTAGCCGCGCCCCTTCTGGGTGAGGACGTGCACGAGGACCGGGCCGCCGTAGGCGCGGGCCTTGCGCAGGGCGCTCTCGACCGCCTGCTCGTCGTGTCCGTCGACGGGCCCGAGGTACTTGAGCCCGAGGTCCTCGAACATCCCCTGCGGCGCGACGATGTCCTTCAGGCCCTTCTTCATGCCGTGCAGGGTGTCGTAGACGGCCGGGCCGAGCACCGGTGTGCGGTTGAGCCGGTTGCGGCCCCAGGCCAGGAACCGCTCGTAGCCCTTGGTGGTGCGCAACGTCGCCAGGTGGTCAGCGAGGCCGCCGGTGGTCGGCGCGTAGGACCGCTCGTTGTCGTTGACCACGATGACGAGCGGCAGGTCCTTGTCCACCGCGATGTTGTTGAGCGCCTCCCACGCCATCCCGCCTGTGAGGGCACCGTCACCGATGACCGCGACCGTATGACGTTCGCGCTCCCCGCGCAGTCGGTGCGCCTTGGCGATGCCGTCGGCCCACGACAGCGACGTCGACGCGTGCGAGTTCTCCATCACGTCGTGCTCGGACTCCGCACGTGAGGCGTAGCCCGACAGTCCGCCCTGCTTCTTCAGCTTGCTGAAGTCATGCCGGCCCGTGAGCAGCTTGTGGACGTAGGTCTGGTGGCCCACGTCGAAGACGATCGTGTCGCGGGGTGACTCGAAGACGCGATGCAGCGCGATGGTGAGCTCGACCACGCCGAGGTTGGGCCCGAGGTGTCCCCCCGTCCGGCAAACCGAGTCGATGAGGAACTCGCGGATCTCCTTGGCGAGGCCGTCGAGCTGGTCGGGCGACAGGGCCCGGAGATCATCCGGCCCGTTGATCGATGCGAGCACACCCACGATGGTGACAGTCCTTCCGCGACGGCGACTCCCGAGTGTAGATCAGAGCCGGGGTATGTACTGCTTACCCCGAAGGGCGTCCTGCAGTAGTCGGGCGCTTCGCGCCGCCCCCCTCAACCGTAGGCCCTCGGCCTCGAGGTTCTCGAGGACCTGCTCCAGACCGTCGGCCGGCAGCACGTCGCCCAGCTCCACCCGGGCCTGCCGGTAGGCCTCGCGCATGGCGGCCAGCTGGGCGTCGACGTGGCGCACGGTCACCCAGGCGAGGGCCACCGGGTGGCGGCGCCACGCGGCATACGCGCGGTAGTCGGGTGGGCAGTGGTCGAGCAGCCACGAGGCGGCGGCAGGCTGCCACCCCGGGGCACCCGGTGGCGGCACCGCGGCCGGCCAGCCGGGAGGGGTCGCGCTCACGCCTCCAGTCTGCGGGCTCCTACCGACAGGGCCCCAACCGGACATGCCGGATCCGCGAAACCGCGGAAAACGCACGCGCCCGGCACGCTCGCGGTCGATCTGGCCCCAGCCCGGTGACCACTCAGGTGCGATCGGACAGGTAGCTGACAGGTCGGCCGGGGAAATGGGCCCGCCACTCATCCGACAACCGTCGCGGCACGCCCGGCACCCCGACCTCACGCATGACGTCCACGATCCGGCGCAGGGTCTGGTCCGGACTCACGAAGATGCCGGACGAGATCACCGTCACCCGACGCCACTTCCCCCTGTCGAGGTCCTCCCGCCGGTAGATGTCGGACTCCCAGGTGGCGTCGTCCTGCACGTGGTGCCTGCCGTCGTACTCGATCGCGAGCCGGTGGTCCGGGAACGCCAGATCGAACCGAAATCGCCACGAGCCGTCGGGCCACCGGATGACGTGGTTGACGGTTGGCTCGGGCAGTCCGGCCAGGACCATCAGCATGCGCAGCCGCGTCTCCATGGGAGAGTCCACACCGGCTCGGACGAACCTGGCCGCACGCCGCGCGCGCACGGCGCCGGGCCCGTGCCAGTCGTCGGCCGCCTCGACCAGGTCGTGGGGCACGACCCGCTTCGACTTGACCAGGCTGTCACCCAGCACCACCAGGTCGACCAGCCCCATGGCCGAGGCCAGCTCGAGGAAGGACCGAGCAGGCGTGGACACCCGGACCCCGCTGTCGATGATGACGGCGCCCAAGGCGCTGCGCTCCGAGGTGACAGCGTGGTGCAGGTCCGCGCACTCGTGCGAGCGGATCCCTTGTCGCTGGCACCGGGTCGACCCCGGGGCCGCACACACGTGGATGAGCGGCTGGTCCGGGACGACACCTCCCCAGATCCTCGCCGCGGTGAAGTGGCTGGCGTGCGAACCAGTCGGCGACACCAGGAGCGCAGTCGCCGCCTCGATCATCGGCGTCGGAGGGACGGCGGCATCGACATAGACCCCCCAGACGATCCGTCGAAAGTTCCCACTCGTCAGGGCACGCCGGCTGATCCCGGATCTCAACGCCTGCGCCCTCGTGAACGGCTTCGAGGTGTCCAAGCGGGGCTCTGACGCGACGACAGTCTCCTGAAGGGGCACGACTCAGCGTCGCGCAGACGGCCCGGGTCCCGCAGACGTCGTCCACAGCCCCGGCCCATGCGCACCGGGCACGATTCGCGAAACCGCGGAAAACGCACGCACATCGGCCCGCGCGCGTCCGACCCTGGCCCGAGACGGGCGACAACCGGCCGTATGCCGTGAGGTGACCTCACGGCATACGGCTGGTTCGGTGCGTCAGGCCTTCGCGTCGACCAGCGAACGCAGGACGTACTGCAGGATCCCGTCGTGCCGGTAGTAGTCGGCCTCCCCGGGGGTGTCGATCCGCACCACCGCGTCGAATGACACCGGCTCGGCCCCGTCTCTCCTGGCCGTGACGCGTACCGTGCGCGGCGTGGCACCGTCGTTCATTGCCGTGATGCCGGAGATGTCGAACGTCTCGGTGCCGGTGAGGCCCAGGGACTCGGCGTCCTGGCCGTCGGGGAACTGCAGTGGCAGCACGCCCATGCCGATCAGGTTCGACCGGTGGATCCGCTCGTAGGACACCGCGATCACGGCCTTGACGCCGAGGAGCCGGGTGCCCTTGGCCGCCCAGTCGCGGGACGAGCCCGAGCCGTACTCCTTGCCGGCGAGCACGACCAGGGGCACGCCTGCCTTCGCGTAGTTCTGTGCCGCGTCGAAGATCGTGCTCTGCTCACCGTCGCGGGTGAAGTCGCGGGTGAATCCGCCGGAGACGTCGTCGAGCAGCTGGTTCTTCAGCCGGATGTTGGCGAAGGTGCCGCGGATCATCACTTCGTGGTTGCCGCGACGCGAACCGTAGGAGTTGAAGTCCTTGCGCTCGACGCCGTGCTCGGTGAGGTAGACGCCGGCCGGGCTGTCCGCGCGGAACGATCCCGCCGGGCTGATGTGGTCGGTCGTGACCGAGTCACCCAGCTTGGCCAGCACCCGGGCCCCGGAGATGTCCTCCAGCGGCGCCGGCTCCAGTCCCATGCCCTCGAAGTAGGGGGGCTTGCGCACGTAGGTCGACTCCTCGGCCCACTCGAACGTCTTGCCCTCGGGGGTCGGCAGCGAGCGCCAGCGCTCGTCGCCCTGGAAGACGTCGGAGTAGTCGGAGGTGAACATGTCCTTGTCGATGGACGACTCGACCACGTGCGCCACCTCGGCTGCGTCCGGCCAGACGTCGGCCAAGAAGACGTCCTTGCCGTCGGCGTCGGTGCCGAGCGGCTCGCTCTGCGGGTCCCAGTCCATCGTGCCGGCGAGGGCGTAGGCCACCACCAACGGCGGTGAGGCCAGGTAGTTCATCTTGATGTCCGGGTTGATCCGGCCCTCGAAGTTGCGGTTGCCGGACAGCACCGAGACCACCGCGAGGTCGGCCTCGTTCACGACCTGGGAGACCTCCTCCGGCAGCGGGCCGGAGTTGCCGATGCACGTGGTGCAGCCGTAGCCCACCAGGTGGAAGCCGAGCTTCTCCAGGCAGGGCACGAGCCCGGCCTTGGCGTAGTAGTCCATGACGACCTTGGAGCCGGGCGCCAGGGAGGTCTTGACCCACGGCTTGGCCGTGAGGCCCTTGTCGACCGCGTTGCGGGCAAGGAGGGCGGCGGCGACCATCACCGAGGGGTTGGACGTGTTGGTGCACGAGGTGATCGAGGCGATCGCGACGTGGCCGTGATCGAGCTCGGTCCGGGTGCCGTCGGCCAGGGTCAGCGGCACCTTCTTGCTCGTGCGCCGGATACCGCCGGCCGCCGTGCCGTGGTGCGGCGCGTCCTGCGCCAGCTGCTCGGGGCTCTGGCCGTCCACGGCCGGGGCGTCGCTGGCGGGGAAGGACTCCTTGCCGGCTTCGTCGACCATCGAGTCCGCGTCGGCGGTGACGTAGTCGCGCAGCGAGGTGCGGAACGACGACTTCGCGTCAGTGAGGGAGATGCGGTCCTGCGGGCGCTTCGGCCCGGCGATCGACGGCACGACGGTGGACAGGTCGAGCTCGAGGTACTCGGAGAACTCCAGCTCGCGGGACGGGTCGTGCCACAGCCCCTGCTCCTTGGCGTAGGCCTCGACCAGGGCGACCTGCTCGTCGCTGCGGCCCGTGAGCCGCAGGTAGTCCAGCGTCACGTCGTCGACCGGGAACATCGCTGCGGTGGAACCGAACTCGGGGCTCATGTTGCCGATGGTGGCGCGGTTGGCCAAAGGCACGGCCGCGACGCCCTCACCGTAGAACTCGACGAACTTGCCGACGACCCCGTGCTCGCGCAACTGCTCGGTGATGGTCAGCACCACATCGGTCGCGGTGGCGCCGGCAGGGATCTCGCCGGTGAGCTTGAAGCCGACGACCCGGGGAATGAGCATCGAGACCGGTTGTCCGAGCATCGCGGCCTCGGCCTCGATGCCGCCCACGCCCCAGCCGAGGACGCCCAGACCGTTGACCATGGTGGTGTGCGAGTCGGTGCCCACGCACGTGTCGGGGTAGGCCAGGCCGTCGCGGTCGAAGACCACGCGGGCCAGGTGCTCGATGTTGACCTGGTGCACGATGCCGGTGCCCGGAGGGACGACCTTGAAGTCGTCGAACGCGGTCTGACCCCACCGCAGGAACTGGTAGCGCTCGCCGTTGCGCTCGTACTCCAGCTCGACGTTGCGTGCGAACGCGTCGCGGCTGCCAGCGACGTCGGCGATCACCGAGTGGTCGATGACCATCTCGGCCGGGGCGAGCGGGTTGATCTTGCCGGCGTCACCGCCGAGCTCACTGACGGCTTCGCGCATGGTGGCGAGGTCGACGATGCAGGGCACGCCGGTGAAGTCCTGCATGATGACGCGCGCCGGCGTGTACTGGATCTCCGTGCTGGGCTCGGCCTTCGCGTCCCACTGGGCGACCGCGCGGACCTGGTCGGCGGTGATGTTCACGCCGTCCTCGCCCCGCAGGAGGTTCTCGAGCAGGATCTTCAGGCTGTAGGGGAGCCGGTCGCTGCCCTCGATGCTCGCGAGCCGGAAGATGTCATAGGACTTCTCACCGACCTCGAGCTTGCCCTTGGACCCGAAGCTGTCCGTGCTGCCAGTCATCCGCCGCTCCTTCGTCGATTTATCTTGACGTCAAGATACATTGAACCACACCCGGGTCGCCCGGTCTCGGCTGGGCCGCCAGCCAGCCCCTGCGCTGACTCCCGACGGGTTTCGGGTGACGCAACGGGCGGTCGGCTCACCGCCGTTCACGCGGCTCTTCGCGGACCAGTGTGGCGATGCACTCGACGTGGTGTGTCATCGGGAAGGCATCGAAGGCGCGCAACCGGTCCAGCCGATAACCCGCGTCCTTCGCGTAGGCGAGGTCCCGGGCCAGCGCCGCGGGGTCGCAGGCGACGTAGGCAATGGCTCGGGCCCCGAGGGCCGCGACGTCCCGGATGACTCTTCGACCAGCCCCGCTGCGCGGGGGGTCCAGCACCACGAGGTCGGCACGGATCCCTTGGCGCACCAGCGGTCGCAGAACCCGGTCGACCGTGCCCCCGCGGATCTCGACTTGTGGGAGGGCCCGCAGGTTGTCCTCGGCGTCGGCCACCGCGCCGGCGTCGGACTCGATCGCCAGGACGGCGCCGTCCTCGCCCACCGCGTGGGCGAGCGCAGCGGCGAACAGCCCCACGCCGCAGTAGAGGTCGACCGCACGGTCACCCGGCCGCGGCG
>NZ_VOHR01000161.1 GCF_009192725.1 Segeticoccus rhizosphaerae
CCTGGCAGGGGCCGGCGACCGACGTCGCCGCCGACGTCTCGCCGGCAGCCCCTGTGGCCGATGACGGCCCGGCGGCCGACCGCCGGGCCGCGGACGCCCACCGGATCGTCTTCGTGGACCGGCCCGGCTCGGTCCAGACCGAGCTCTATGTGGGCACGCACGGTCCGGACCGTCGCGTCGACGGTGGCTGGGCGCCATACCCCGTCCTCGGTTTCGTGCTGGGCGGCTCACCGGGTGCCCGGATCGATGCCGTGCTGCGGGAGGAGAAGGGCTACACCTACGGCATCCGGGCCGGCTTCCGGCCACGCCACAGGGGTGGGTTGTTCGCCGCCTCCGGCTCGGTCCGCGCCGACGTCACCGCCGAGGCGCTCGGACTGTTGCTCGACCAGCTCGACGGGGCGCGCGCCGGTTTTACGCAGGATGAGACCAAGGCCGGCGTGGACTACATCGGCAAGACCGCCCCGGGGCGCTACGCGACCGCCGACGCCATCGCGGACGAGGCGGTCATGCTGGCGCTCGACGGGCTGACCACGGAATTCACCACCGCCAACCTGACCGACCTGCTGACCGTCGACCCGGCCCGGCTGGACGACGCCTACCGGCGCTTCGTGACGGGCGAGTGGACCGTGGTCCTCGTGGGCGATGCCGGCCTGCACGCCGAGTCCGTCCGCGCCCTCGGGCGGGGCGAGGTGACGGTCGTCCCCGCCTGACTGTCAACCAGGGGAGCGGCGCTAGTGGGAGTCGTAGCCGTCGCGCTCCGCCGCCATCACCTTGAGCACCGCGTTGACCAGGCCGAGGTGAGTGAAGGCCTGGGGGAAGTTGCCGAGGTGCCGTCCGCTCGAGGCCTCGATCTGCTCGGCATACAGGCCGAGCGGGGTGGCCAGGCTGAGCAGGCGCTCGCACAGGTGCCGCGCCCTGCGGTGCTCGCCGATGATCGACAGGCAGGCCACCAGCCAGAACGAGCAGATGGTGAAGGTGCCCTCCTCGCCGGAGAGCCCGTCGTCGGTGCGGTCGACGCGGTAGCGCAGCACCAGGCCGTCCACGGTCAGCTCGTCGGCGATGGCCAGCACGGTGGCCCGCAACCGCTCGTCGTCGGGAGGCAGGAACCCCACGAGGGGGATCAGCAGGGTCGAGGCGTCGAGCGCGTCGGTGTCGTAGTGCTGGGTGAACACGCCTCGGCTGTCGACGCCGTGGGCGCAGATGTCGGCGTGCATCTCGTCGGCGGCCTCCTGCCAGCGCCGGGCGAGCTCGTGGTTCTCCCGCACCCGGGCCAGCTTGACGCCCCGGTCGACGGCCACCCAGCACATCACCTTGGACGAGGTGAAGTGCTGCGGTTCGCCGCGCACCTCCCAGATGCCGCGGTCCGGCTCGGTCCAGTGCTCGATCGCCTGGTCGACGAAACCCGCCAGGATCTGCCACAACCGATCGTCCAGCATGTCCCGCGAGCTGGTGTGGATCCAGACCGAGTCGAGCAGCGTGCCCCACACGTCGTGCTGCTTCTGGTCGAACGCTCCGTTGCCGATGCGCACGGGCTTGGCGCCGCCGTGGCCCTCGAGATGGGTGAGGACCTCCTCCGAAAGGTCCTTCGCCCCGTCGATGCCATACATGATCTGCAGGCCGTCGGACGCCTCGGCCAGGTCGGCCATGAACCAGAAGAAGTCGTTGGCCTCCCAGTCGAGGCCCAACGCGTCCAGCGCCCACAGAGCGAGCGTCGAGTCGCGGATCCAGGTGTAGCGGTAGTCCCAGTTGCGTTCTCCTCCAGGCGTTTCCGGCAACGACGTCGTGGGAGCGGCAATCAACGCGCCGGTCGGCGCGTAGGTCAGCCCCTTCAGTGTGAGCGCGCTGCGTTCCAGGTGACTGCGCCAGGGGTGGTCGGGGAAGTTGCCCCGAGCCAGCCAGTGCTGCCAGTGGTGGGCCGTCCAGACCTGGCGCCGGTAGGCCTCCTCATAGGAGTGCGGCGGCTCGTGCTCGGTCCAGGACAGTGCGACGTAGTGGGTGTCGCCCTCCTTCATCAGGGTGCGAGCCGTCGCCTGCGGCCCTTCGAAGCCCACTCGCATGTCAGTCGTGAGCCTGACCCTGGGGTCCTGCTCGTCGCCCTCGGCAACGGCGTCGTGGTAACCGTCGCCCAGGTAGGACCACCGCGCCCGCCGACGGCCGTAGTCGAAGACGGGATGGCAGTTCAGCACCAGCTGGACCTCGCCGTTGACGCAGCGGACGGTCCGCAGCAGCACATGCTCCGCGTCGTAGTCGGTGGGCGCGCGCCGGTAGAGGTGCGCCCGCTCCGTCTCGTGGTGCCAGGGACCCATCAGGAGGGCGTCCCGGACGATGATCCAGCCGCCCGGAGTGCCCCAGGACGTCTCGACGATCATCGTGCCCGGCACGTAGCGGCGGGCGTTGGGCACCAGCTGGTCGGCGGGACCGAGGCGAAATCCGCCGGCGTCGCGATCCAGGATGGCACCGAACACGCTCGGCCCGGCCATGTGCGGCAGGCACATCCACTCGATGTTGCCGCTCGGAGCGATCAGCGCGGTCGTCTGGCAGTCGGAGATGAAGGCGTAATCGCCGATCGGCGGGAACGCCGAGCGCGCGTCTTCCGGCGGAAGGTCGATCTGTGGGTCGTGCGTCGTCACCGGCACCCCTTCCTGACACCGACAGCGTGCCGCACTTCCGGCTGCGGCGCTAGCCGCCGGCTTCCGCAGCCAGCCGGCTGAGCACCTCGTCGTGCAGCACGCCGTTGCTGGCCACTCCGTTGCCGCCCCACGGGCCGGGTTCGCCGGTCAGCGAGGTGAACCGCCCGCCGGCCTCGGTGACGATCGGCACCAGGGCGGCCATGTCGTGCACGGCAAGCTCCGGCTCGGCGGCGATGTCGACCGCACCCTCGGCGACGAGCATGTAGGACCAGAAGTCGCCGTAGGCCCTGGTGCGCCAGCAGTCGTCGCCGAGCTGCAGGAACTGCTCGCGCAGTCCCAGCTTGGCCCAGCCGGTCAGGCTGGAGTAGGACAGCGACGCGTCGGAGAGCTCGGAGACGTGGGAGACGTGCAGCCGCTTGGCCGAGGAGAGGCTGCGGCCGCTCCAGGCGCCGGAGCCGTTCGCGGCCCACCACCGACGGGTGAGCGCGGGCGCTGCGACGAGGCCGAGCACCGGCTGCCCGTCGTCGACGAGAGCGATCAGGGTGGCCCACACGGGGACCCCGCGGACGAAGTTCTTGGTGCCGTCGATGGGGTCGACGATCCACCGGCGAGGACCGTGACCTGTGGTCTCCATCTCCTCGCCCTGGACGGCGTCCCGGGGACGGGTGCGCTTCAGCTGGTGGCGGATGATCTCCTCCGCCGACCGGTCGGCGTCGCTGACCGGGGTGAGGTCCGGTTTGGTCTCCACGACCAGGTCCTCGGCACGGAACCGCGCGGTGGTCACCCGTTCCACGGCGTCCGCGAGCACGTGCGCGAGGCGCAGGTCATCATCGTAGGCAGGCACCCTCGGCACGCTAGCCGACGAACGCCGAGCGCGTATGACGCCACGCAGCTTCCCCTTGCCGCAGCTCCTCCGCGGCAGGTCGCTGCGCTCCATCTTCGCCGCTGTCGTCGCCGCGGGCATGTTCTCTCTCCGCTGTCGTCGGTCACGGTGGGGTGCCGCTGGTCGCCCGCGCGCGGTGGACGGTGAGGTAGAGCCGGTGCGCGGTGACCACGACTGCCACCCAGGCGAGACCGAGGGCCCACGCCGCCATGACGTCGGTCAGCCAGTGGTGGCCGAGGTAGACCCGGGACAGCCCCATCGCCACCGCCCACGCCAGCGCACCCAGCACCATGCACGCGCGGGACCACATGTGCCGGACGCGCCGCAGGATGATGTAGGCCAAGACCGCCGCGATCACGGTGCTGTTGAGCGTGTGGCCACTCGGGAAGGACGCCGACGACTCGAAGGGCGGGACGGCGTCGATCCGCGGTGGCCGCGCCCGTCCGACCAGCTGCTTGCCGGCGACGGTCATCAGCAGCGACCCGGCGGCGGCCACCAGCACCAGCGCCGCGGGCGACCAGCTGCGCCACCACAGGCACAGGGCGAGGACGGTCAGGCCGGTGAGGATCGGCATACCGACGTCTCCGCCGAGGTGGGTGAACCAGGTGACAGCCGTGTCGAGCCCTGGACTGCGCAGCCCGAGCATCGCGTTGAGCACCGGTCGGTCCAGCGTCGCGACCTCGTCCTGCTCCATGACGGCGTCGTAGACCTCGGCGCCCGCGGCCGTCAGCAGGACCGTCGTCATCGCGCCGACGATCAGCGTGAGCAGGATGACCCAGTTGGCCGCGACCCAGGGACTGCGCTGTCCGACAGCGGATTGGGCCAGCCACCTGCCGAACCGGCTGTGCCACGTGGCAAGGTCCCGGTCGCCGATGTGGTCTTCGGGAGAAGCGGCCACAGCCGACTCTCAGTCCCCGTGCCCGGGTGTCCGGGCACGGAGCAGCCGGCGGAGCGACTCGAGTCTGGAGGGTCCGGCCGGTCCGGCGTGACCGCCCTCCACCCACGCGTCCAGGGCGCACTCCGGCTCGTCGTGGGTGCAGCCGCGGGGACACTCCGCCGTGCCGGGCTCGAGGTCGGGGAAGTGGTTGATGATGCGGGCCGGGTCGACGTGCGCCAGCCCGAAGGACCGCACGCCGGGGGTGTCGATCACCCAGCCGTCGTCGTCCGGGAGGCGCAGCGCCACTGCGGAGGTGCTGGTATGGCGGCCACGGCCGGTCACGTCGTTGACGTCGCCGGTCGCGCGCAGCGCCCCGGGCACCAGGGCGTTGACGAGGGTGGACTTGCCGACGCCGGAGTGGCCCACGAGAACGCTGACCCGATCGGCCAGCGCGGCGTGCAGCTCCTCGAGGCCGCGGGGGAGTCCACCGTCTCCGGTGAGGGACGTCACGACATACCTCACCTTGAGCGGCGCGTAGGTGGCGAGGAACGCGTCGGCGTCGGCGAGGTCGGCCTTGGTGAGCAGCAGGAGGGGCTCCATGCCGGCGTCGTAGGCGGCGACCAGGCAGCGGTCGATCATCCGCGGCCTCGGCTCGGGATCGGCGAGGGCGGTGACGATGACGAGCTGATCGGCGTTGGCGACGATGATGCGCTCGACGGGGTCGGTGTCATCGGCGGTGCGGCGCAGGACGGCGGTGCGTGGGTCCTGTCGGACGATGCGGGCGAGCGCGTCGGAGTCGCCGGACGTGTCACCGACGAGACGGACGTGCTCTCCGACCACGATCGACTTGCGACCGAGGGCTCGGGCCTTCATCGCCGTGACGAGGCGGTCCTCCACGAGCACCGTGTAGCGACCACGGTCCACTCCGACGACAAAACCCGGCACGGCGTCCTCGTGCGCCGGGCGCTCTTTCGTGCGGGGCCGGGATCCTTTGCGGTTGGGTCGGATCCGCACATCGCTCTCGTCGTACTCGCGCCGCCGGGGGCTCATGGCTGCGGGACGTGGTGCGCCGCGTGCGCGAGCTCGTCCCACCGCTGGGTGAACCGCGGCAGGGTCTTGCCGGTGGTGCCGACGTTCTCCACCACGACCCCCGGCACGGCCAGCCCCAGGACCGCCGCGGCCATCGCCATCCGGTGGTCGTCATAGGTCCGGAAGAGACGGCCGTGAAGCTGCCGTGGAGCGACCCGCAGGCCGTCGTCGGTCTCGGTGACCTCGCCTCCCATGGCGTTCAGCTCGGTGGCGAGCGCGGCCAGCCGGTCGGTCTCGTGACCGCGCAGGTGCGCGATCCCGCGCAGGTGCGAGGGGGAGTCGGCCAGAGCGGCGAGTGCGGTCACGACGGGCGTGAGCTCGCCGACGTCGTGCAGGTCGACGTCGAGGCCGTTGATGCCGCCGCCTCCGCTGACGGTGAGGCCGTCACGGTCGAGGCGCACCTCCGCGCCCATCGCGTCGAGGATGTCCCGCAGGGCGTCGCCGGCCTGGGCGGTGTGGTGCGGCCAGTCGGCGACGTGGACGCTGCCTCCGGTGACCACCGCGGCGGCCAGGAAGGGCGCGGCGTTGGACAGGTCGGGTTCGACCAGCACGTCGAGGGGATGGATCTCGGAGGGCTCGACGTGCCACAGGTCGGGCTCGGAGTCGTCGACGATCGCCCCGGCGTCGCGCAGCACCTCGACCGTCATCCGGATGTGCGGTTCGCTCGGCACCGGCTTGCCGTCGTGGCGCACCGTCACGCCCTCCTCGAATCGCGGCCCCGCCAGGAGCAGGGCCGAGATGAACTGGGAGCTCTCCGAGGCGTCCAGCGTGACCGAACCACCGCGCAGCCCGCCCGAGCCGTGCACGCTGAAGGGCAGGGTGCCGCGGCCACCGTCCTTGACCACGGCGCCCAGGGCGCGCAGGGCGCCCAGGACCGCTCCCATCGGGCGGTTGCGGGCGTGCGGGTCGCCGTCGAAGGCGACCGTTCCGTCCGCCAGGGCGGCGACCGGGGGCACGAAGCGCATCACCGTCCCGGCGAGACCGCAGTCGATCCGGGCCGAGCGGTCCAGCGTCGCGGGGGTGATGATCAGGTCCGGCACCTCGTCGGACGAGGCCGGTGAGAGCTCGTCGCCGGAGAAGTCCTCGATGCGGGCGCCGAGGGCGCGCAGCGCGTCGGCCATCAGCACCGTGTCACGGGAGCGCAGCGGCGCTCGCAGCCGGGACTGGTCGGCCGCCAGGGCGGCGAGGACGAGGTAGCGGTTGGTGAGCGACTTGCTCCCGGGGAGCGTCACCGAGGTGTGGATGGGGCGCTCAGCTGTGGGAGCGGGCCAATCGAGGGGATCAGACAAGGTGGTGCGCCGCTCCTCAGCTCAGGGTGTTCTCGGCCTGGGCCGCGGCCAGCTTGGCCTCTCTGCGGGCGGTCTTGGCCGCACGGCGGGCGCCGCGGCGGGTGTCACCGACCGCGCGCTTTGCTCGCCAGGACAGGCCGGGCTTGCCTTCGGTGTCGACGGCGGCGAGCAGGACGCCACCGAGCAGACCGAGGTTCTTGAGGAAGTGGGTCCGCTGCTGCTTGCGCTTGACCGGGTCCTTCTCCTCCCAGAACGGGTGCCCGGCATACGTGGTGGGGACCAGGGCCGCGGACAGCGCGGTGGCGGCGAGTCGGGGAAAGCGCCCGATCGACAGCAGCAGCCCGCCGGTCAGCATCGTCGCGCCGTTGGCGCGCACGAGCAGTTCCGGGTCGTCCGGCAGGCCGAGGGGATCGCCCACCTTCTCCAGGAATGGAGCGACCTGGTCGACCTTGGTGGCCGGGTGGCGGAGGGCGTCGAGCCCACCCACGACGAACATGGCCCCCAGCATGGGGCGTGCGATCCGGCGCACCAGCGTCATGGTCTGTCTCCATTCGATGTCGTTGCGGTCAACGCGTGCTGTCCGCCCTACCGTAGTTGCTGCGCACGCCGCGTGCCTCCTGCGTACGTCCGCGCACCACAGGCCCATCACTCGCCCATCACCGGCCCATCACAAGCGCGGCGTCCGGCCGCGCGCCCTCCGGTGGTTTCGTAGGCTGCAGGCATGTGCGGGCGATATGCGGCCAGCTCGAGGCCCGATGACCTGGTCGAGGAGTTCGAGATCGAGGCGGACCGGACCGGCGAGCCGGCCAGGTCCGTGCTCGCCTCGCCCCAGTCGCCGCCGCCCGGTACGCCGGACTACAACGTGGCGCCGACCAAGCAGGCGCCGGTCGTGCTCACTCGGGCCCCGCGCAGCGGTGAGGACGAGGACGGCGGTGGGCCGGTGCGACAGCTGCGACTGCTGACCTGGGGCTTGGTACCCAGCTGGGCCAAGGACATCAAGGTCGGCCTGCGGATGATCAACGCGAGGGCCGAGACCCTGCTCGACAAGCCGGCCTTCGCCAAGGCGGCCGCGGCCCGCCGCTGCCTGGTGCCTGCCGACGGGTGGTACGAGTGGCAGGCGAGCCCCACCGTCACCGACCGCAAGGGCAAGCCGCGCAAGCAGCCGTTCTTCGTGCGTCGCGCCGACGGCAAGCCGATGGCACTGGCCGGGGTCTACGAGTTCTGGCGCGACCCCGCGCTGCCCCCGGATGACCCGGATGCGTGGCTGACGACCTACGCCATCGTCACACAGGCGGCCGAGCCCGGCCTGGACCGCATCCACGACCGCCAGCCGCTCGTCCTCGACCCGGAGCAGTGGGCCGGCTGGCTCGACCCTGCCCAGACCGACCTCGACATGGTCCGCGAGCAGCTCCAGCCGGGTGCGCCGGGGCGGTTCGAGGCGTGGCCCATCGGTGCGGCGGTGGGTTCGATCCGCAACAACGGGCCACAGCTGCTCGAACCGGTGGGGCGCGACCAGCTCGAGGGTGTCGTCGACCCCACCACCGGAGAGATCATCGGAGGGTCACCATGACGGTGCGTGCGTCGGTCCGCGAGCTCGAGACCCCAGCCGGTATGGCGCGTGCCCACCTGCTGCGGCCGACTCGCCTGCGTGGTTCGGTCGTCCTGGGCCACGGGGCGGGCGGCGGGATCGAGGCCCCGGACCTGGTCGAGCTGACCGGCCTGACGGAGGACGGCTGGCTGGTGGTCCGTGTCGAGCAGCCCTGGCGGGTGGCCGGCAAGAAGGTGGCCACCCCACCCAAGACGCTCGACACGGGGTGGCTGGCGGTCCTCGCGGCGCTGACGCAGGGCCGGTGGGCGCTGCCGCGGCCGCTGGTGAGCGGAGGCC
>NZ_VOHR01000162.1 GCF_009192725.1 Segeticoccus rhizosphaerae
GGCCAGGTCCAGGTCGGCCGACGGCGCCACGATCGCGGCGTTGTTGCCGCCCAGCTCGAGCAGACAGCGGCCGAAGCGCGCCGCCACCTTCGGGCCGACCTGCGCCCCCATCCGCGTCGACCCCGTCGCGCTGAGCAGGGCCACGTCCTCGTGCTCGACCAGCCGCTCTCCCACGTCCGCGCCGCCGATCACGACCTGACTCAGGTGCTCGGGGGCACCGACCTCGGCAATCGCCTTGTGCAGCACCGCGTTGCAGGCGATCGCGGTCAGCGGCGCCGCCTCGGACGGCTTCCACACCACCGGGTCGCCGCAGACCAGCGCCACCGCGGTGTTCCACGACCACACCGCGCACGGGAAATTGAACGCCGAGATGACGCCGACCACCCCGAGCGGGTGCCACGTCTCCATCAGCCGGTGTCCCGGACGCTCGGACGGCATGGTGCGGCCGTAGAGCTGGCGCGACAGACCCACCGCGAAGTCGCAGACGTCGATCATCTCCTGGACCTCGCCCAACGCCTCGGACGTGATCTTGCCGACCTCGAGGCTCACCAGGGCACCGATGTCGGCCTTGTGCTCCCGCAGCAGCTCGCCGAACCGGCGCACCAGCGCGCCGCGCACCGGTGCCGGAGTGGTGCGCCACGTCGCGAACGCCTCCTTCGCGTTCACCACGGCTCGGTCCACGCCCGCCGCGTCGGTCCAGGCCAGCGGCAGCAGCTCCTGGCCGTTGACCGGCGAACGGCTGCTCTGGTCGCCCTTCAGGGCGGCCACGTCGACGCCGCAGCGCTCCAGCGCGGCCCGTGCCTGCTCCTGCAGGTCAGAGGCGGTGGGCAGGGTGTCGGTGGCGGTGCTCATGAGTGGGTTCTCCTGTACCTTCGGTGCTTTCGTGGCTGCTGGTGGCTTCAAACGATGTTGAGCTCTGGTCGTGACTGTGCCCGGTCGAACCGGGTGGCGTCCAATGGCGAGATGTCCACGTATGGCGTCCGGCCGGCATACAGGTCGCGGAGCACCTCCCCGACGGCGGGCCCCATGAGGAAGCCGTGGCCGGAGAAGCCGGTGGCGTAGAGGAACCGGTCCACACCGGTTGCCTCGCCGATCAGGGCGTTGTGGTCGGGGGTCATCTCGTAGAGCCCCGCCCAACCGCTGGCGAAGCCGACGTCCATCAGGCTCGGCGCCCGCCGCTCCATCGCCGCCCCGAGCCGCGGCAGCCAGTCATCGGTCCGGCTCAGCTTGAAGCCCGGCTCCTCGTCCGGGTCAGACATGCCGATGAGCAGCCCGGCGCCCTCGCGGTGGAAGTAGAAGCTGGACGAGAAGTCGAGCGTCATGGGCAGGTCGGGAGGCAGGTCGGCGACCGGCTCGGTCACCAGGATCTGGCGGCGCACCGGTGTGACGGGAAGGTCGACCCCGACCCACCGGCCGACCTCTTGGGCCCAGGCGCCCGCGGCACAGATGACCGTGTCGGTCTCGATCCTCCCCCGCTCCGTCTGCACCGCGACGATGCGGTCGCCGACGGTCTCGATGCCCAGCGCGGCGCAACCCGGCACGATGCGGGCGCCGTGCCGCCGGGCGCCGGTGGCATATCCGAGCACCACCGACTCCGGGGTGCAGTGTCCGTCGGTCGGCGAGAACGACGCTGCGAGCAGGCCGTCGGTGTCGATCAGCGGGGCGAGCTGCCGGGCCTCCTGCGGGCTGAGCATCCGGCTGGGCACGCCGAGCTCGTTCTGCAGTGCCACGTTGGTCTCGAAGGTGCGGACCATCTCCTCGTCGTCGAGCAGGAAGAGGTAGCCCACCTGGTGCAGGTCGATCTCCTGCCCGGGACGCTCACCGAAGCGCTGGAACGCCTCCAGGCTGCGCCGGCCGAGCTCGATGTTGAGCCGGTCGGAGAACTGCGCACGCACGCCCCCGGCCGCCTTGCAGGTCGACCCGGACCCGAGGGCCGCCTTCTCGACCAGCACCACGTCCTGGACCCCGGCCTCGGCCAGGTGGAAGGCCGCGCTGACCCCCATGACACCGCCTCCGACGATGACCACCGAGGCGCGGCTCGGCACCTGGTCGCTTCGCGTCACCGTCGTCCACCTCCTGCAGTCGTCCCGGGCACCGCCATCGTCTCCATGATCTCGCGTCTCATGCCAGCGTCCCAGCCACGGTCTCCTCGACCGGCACCTGGCCGCGCAGGCGCATCGCCGTCCGGACCCGTTCCTGCGCCAGCTGGCGAGCGGCGACGTGCGGCGTCGTGCCCCGCGCGCGGCTCTCGGCCAGGACCGTCTCGGCGTTGGCGCGCATCTTGGTGGAGATCATCGCGAAGATGTCTGCCGGGTCGGTCACGAACGCCGAATAGCGGTCCGCCATCGAGAAGGCCGCCGCGACCACCCCTCCGGCGTTGGCGATGAAGTCGGGCACGACGGCGACACCGCGAGCAGCCAGCAGCTCCAAGGCTTCCGGCGTGGTCGGCATGTTGGCGCCCTCGACCACCAGCCGTGCCGGGGTCTCGCGCGCCACCTCGACCCCCACGACGTCCTGGGTGGCGGCCGGCACGAGGATGTCGCAGTCCACCGTCAGGGCACTGGACGCCGGCAGGACGCCGCCGTACTCGCGCACGCAGTCGTCACCCGCCTGTTCGCGCAGCCGGAGCAACCGGTCGAGGTCCACACCGTCGGGCTCGTGGACCGCGCCGGAGGCGGTGGAGACGGCGACGACGGTGGCACCCAAGGAGGTGAACCGCTCGGCGGCCGCGGTACCGACGGCCCCGAAGCCCTGGATGGCGACACGAGCGCCGTCGATCGACAGGCCAACCGTGGTGGCAGCGGCGTCGGCGGCCTCGGCGACCCCGAAGCCGGTGACGCCCAGCTCGTCATACGGCAGTCCACCGAGCGACCTGGGCAGTCCGACCGACGCGCCCCGGTCGCCGAGCTCGTCGATGAAGATGGCGGCGTCCTTCTCGGTGAGCCCCATGTCGAGGCCGAAGACGTACTCCCGCGGCACCTCGTTCGCCAGCGCCCGCGCGAACGCACGGAGAACCTCCTCCTTGTTCGGAGCGTTCGGGTCGCCGAGGATGCCGGCCTTGGCGCCTCCGTGGAACAGGTCCACCGCCGCCCACTTCCACGTCATCGTGCGGGCCAGCCGGGCCACCTCGCCGACGGTGAGCGAGGGGCTCATCCGCGTCCCGCCCTTGCCCATGCCGCGGGCGGTGTTGTCCAGGACCAGGACGCCCTTCATGCCGGTCCTGCGGTCCGATACGCAGACCACCTTCTCCGGTCCCCACTCGTCCATCAGCGCGAAGACGTCCTCGGTCACCAGTGCTCCTCGTGTGTCGGCATGCCACCTGAAGGATCACCGAGTCGGGCGAGGTCTGTGAAGGTGCCCACCCGTAGAGTTCGCCACCCCCAGCACCAGCCGCGCTGGTGGTGCCCGTGGACCGGGACGGGACCTACGGCCCATCCAGAGGCGCCGCCGCGCGGAGACGATGAGGTATGACGACCAGTCGGCTCGCGGACGTGTCCGCGCAGGTGGACCGGTGGGTCCGGGAGGGGATCATCAGCGCCGAGCAGGCGGCCGCGATCCGGAACGACCTGCGGTCACGCCCGTCGAACGATGAGCAGGGGGACGGCCAGCGTTCCCGTGGTGCGCCGCGGGCCTGGTCATCCCCGCGAGGCAGGTCGACCAGTCGAACCGGTTACGGGCGGCGCTCTGGGCCGGGTCGAGCGCCGCGCTCGCCTTCGCCACGGTCCTCGCGTTCACGGAGACGCTGGGCTGGAGAGCCGAGGAGATCGGCGCCGGTGCGGCAGCGGTCACCACGTTCTACGCGGCGGTGCTGTGGCGCCTGCACCCGACCGCCCTGCAGCACCTGGTCGCCTTCGGCGCGCACAACGTGACCGTGGGCGCCGCCGTCGCCTCCTGGGGCACCGGCATCGACTCCCGAGGGCCGCCGTCCACATCGCCCGTCGCGGGCGCAACCGGCCCGCCTGACCAACGCTCTCGTTTTGGGCGTCTTGGTCGAAGCGTGGGCGCGACTGGTCGCCCACCCGCTCCGGGCTACCCTGCCGGAAGCCCGCACGGTGCAGGCAGAGCGGAGGACAGCACGTGAGCCCCAGCAACCCGGCGCGCGACCCCCGATACGACATCCTCTTCACGCCGGTCACGATCGGGCCCGTGACGGCACGCAACCGCTTCTTCCAGGTGCCGCACTGCAACGGCATGGGCTACCGCGATCCCACGAGCGAAGCCTTCATGCGCGGGGTCAAGGCCGAGGGCGGCTGGGCCGTCGTGTGCACCGAGGAGGCGGAGATCCACCCCACCGCCGACCTGACGCCGGCCATCGAGCTGCGGCTCTGGGACGACGACGACATCCCGGCGGTCGCCCGCATCGCCGACAAGATCCATGAGTATGACGCGCTGGCAGGGATCGAGCTCACCCACGGCGGGGCGCACAGCCCCAACCTGGCCAGCCGGATCGTGCCGATGGGCCCGACCGCGCTCCCGGTGTCCAGCGACCACCACCCGGTCAACGCCCGGGCCATGACCCTGGCCGACATCGCCGACGTGCGCGCCTGGCACCGTGCCGCGGTCCGCCGCTCGCTGCAGGCAGGCTTCGACCTGATCTACGTGTATGCGGGACACGGCATGACCGTCCTGGAGCAGTTCCTGTCGCCGCGGCACAACCAGCGCACCGACGGCTACGGCGGGGACCTGGCCGGCCGCATGCGACTGCTGCGCGAGGTGCTCGAGGAGACCCGCGAACTGTGTGCCGGCAAGGCAGCAGTGGCCTGCCGGCTCGGCGTGGACGACCTGGAGATGGGGGTCAGCCGGGCCGAGACCGAGGAGATCGTCGGCACCTTGGCAGAGTTGCCCGATCTGTGGGACTTCGTCGCCGGCGCGTGGGAGGACGACTCCATGTCCTCCCGGTTCGGTCCGGAGGGCGGGCAGGAAAAGGCCGTCGCGGGCCTGAAGCAGCTCACGTCCAAACCGGTCGTGGGGGTGGGCCGGTTCACCTCGCCCGACGAGATGGTGCGCCAGGTCCGCAGCGGCGTCCTGGATTTCATCGGTGCCGCCCGGCCGTCGATCGCCGACCCCTTCCTGCCGAACAAGATCCGGGAGGGCCGGCTCGAGGCGATCCGCGAGTGCATCGGCTGCAACATCTGTGTCTCCGGCGACTGGACGAGCTCGCCGATCCGCTGCACCCAGAACCCGTCGATGGGCGAGGAGTGGCGGCGCGGGTGGCACCCCGAGCGGTTGCGGCCCCGCCGCAGCGACGCACGGGTGCTGGTCGTCGGAGCAGGGCCGGCGGGGCTGGAGGCGGCGACCTCGCTCGGACGACGCGGCTTCGATGTCACGCTGCTGGAGTCGTCCAGGCACCTCGGCGGCCGGGTCCGCCGGGAGGCGCGGCTCCCCGGGCTGTCCGCGTGGATCAGGGTGGTCGACCATCGCGAACACCTGCTCACCACCCTGCCCAACGTCGAGCACTACTTCGAGAGCGAGCTGAGCGCCGACGAGGTGCTGGAGCACGGTTTCGACCACGTGGCCGTCGCCACCGGTGCCGTGTGGCGCGCCGACGGCGTCGGCCGGTCGCGGGCTGTTCCGCTGGACCTCCCGGCGCACGTCTCCCTGCTCACGCCCGACGACCTGATGCACGGCCGACGCCCGGCCGACCCCGGCAGCCTGGTGCTGCTCTACGACGACGACCACTACTACATGGGCGGTGCCCTGGCCGAGCTGCTCGCCCGCGAGGGCTACCAGGTGGAGCTGGTCACCCCGGCCGCAGACGTCTCCGCCTGGACTGCCAACACCATGGAGCTGACCAAGATCCGCACCCGGATCATGGGCGCGGGCGTCCAGGTCAGCACCCGGCGGTCGCTCGCGGCCGGGCCAGTGGGCGTCGTCACCACCGGGTGCGTCTTCACCGGCGAGCTGCGGGAGCACGCTGCGGACACCCTGGTCCTGGTCACCGGCCGGGCCGCGCGCAGCCCGCTGCACACCGAACTGATCGCGCGCGAGGACCAGTGGGCGGGAGCCGGGCTGAAGACCGTGGACCTGATCGGAGACGCGCTCGCCCCGGGCATCATCGCGGCGGCGGTGTGGTCAGGACGGGAGTATGCCGAGCAGCTCCAGTCGGAGGGTCCGCGCGACGCCCTTCCCTACCGGCGGGAGGTCACCCGGCTCGCGCCGATGGACCCCCTGCCCACCCCGGCGACATCAGACAACGGATGAGGCGGGACCCCCTCGCGGCGCACGGGGTCCCGCCTCGTTCGTTGTGGCGGTGGCGGTGGGATTTGAACCCACGGAGGAGTTACCCCCTCACACGCTTTCGAGGCGTGCTCCTTAGGCCGCTCGGACACGCCACCGCCGGACAGGTTACTAGAGGCGGTGGGTCGCGAAGAAATCGAGCAGCAACTGCGAGCACTCCTGCTCACGGACACCACCGATGACCTCCACCCGATGGGTGGCACGACGGTCCCGGACCACGTCCCACACCGAGCCACAGGCCCCGGCCTTCGGGTCCCAGGCGCCGAGCACGACCCGCTGGATCCGCGCCAGCACCAGCGCGCCAGCGCACATCGCACAGGGCTCCAGCGTCACAGCCAGGCTGCAACCCTCGAGGCGCCACGTGCCGAGCGCCGCAGCGGCCGAGCGTATGGCGACCACCTCGGCATGGGCGGTCGGGTCACCGTCCGCCTCGCGCCGGTTGCGACCCACCCCGATGACCTCGCCGTCCGGTGCCAGCACGACGGCGCCCACCGGCACGTCGTCCGAGGCGAGCGACTCCGCGGCGACGCCCAACGCATGGCCGATCCACTCGGCATACGGCTCAGTGGTCCCGGCGGGGCTGAAGGAGCTCACCAAGCCATGGTGCCCGAGGCACACGCCGTCATCGCCCACGTCCCCTCACTCATCAGTACCCGTTGCACCATTCAAATGTACGAGCAGATCCGGTCGCAGCTCGCCACCCTCATCGCGTCCGGGGGCCTGCCACAGGGCACGGCACGGTCGTCGCGGCCGCACCACGGTTCACTGCGGCCACGAGCAGGGCCCAGCTGGAGGAGGCGGCCCGGGAGTTCGCGTCGCGGATCCATCGTCTGGGCATCTCCTCCCCCGAAGCCGTGGCGGCGGTCCGGACCGAGCTCGAACGACTTCCCGCACGGTAGGTTGCCCCCATGCGCGTCCACGTTGCCGACCACCCGCTGATCGCCCACAAGCTCACCGCTCTGCGTGACCGGGAGACGGACTCGCCGACCTTCCGGCGGCTGGCCGACGAGCTGGTGACCCTGCTCGCCTACGAGGCGACGCGGGAGGTGCGGGTTGAACCTGTCGACATCGTCACGCCGGTCGCGCCGACCAGCGGCATCCGGCTCGCGTCCCCCAAGCCGCTGGTGGTGCCGATCCTGCGCGCGGGTCTCGGCATGCTCGACGGGATGGTGCGGCTGCTGCCCACCGCGGAGGTCGGCTTCCTCGGCATGGTCCGCAACGAGGAGACCTTGGAGGCGCACACCTACGCCAACCGGCTGCCCGAGGACCTGGACGCGCGTCAGTGCTACCTGCTCGACCCGATGCTCGCGACCGGCGGCACCCTGGCCGCGGCGATCCACTACCTCGTCGACCGTGGCGCCGACGACATCACCGCACTCTGCCTGCTGGCCGCCCCGGAGGGGATCAAGCGGGTCGAGCAGGAGCTGTCGGGCCTGAAGATCCCGGTCACGCTGGTCACCGGCGCGATCGACGAGAAGCTCAACGAACAGGGCTACATCGTGCCCGGCCTCGGTGATGCGGGCGACCGCCTCTACGGCATCGTCTGAGGCGACGCCTCGCCCGCGACGTCGAAGCGACAGCGCGTTTGCGCGTGCGAACCTTGGCGAACGTCGGCCTCAGGTGGCTGGCGGCCACGCGTCTCCCCAGGCGATTTCACGAGCCGCCCGGTAGGCCGGCCCCTGCCGCTTGGACACGATCTCCCGCGATGCCGTCCCGTCCGGCCGACACAGCTCGAGCTGCACCAACCCCTTGCGCTTCACGGGATGTCGCAGCACGCGAGCGGGCGCGGCCGGATCGCTCCCGGCGACGGACGTCCGGCGTCTTGGCGGCCCTGGCGACCACTCCGCAGGACGTCCCGGATGAGCAGGCAACACGGCGACATACGAGAACTTCTCGTCCTCGTGGCCGAGCTCGCCGCCCTTGACCCTGCGGTGCAGCGCCGAGCGGTTGATCCGCGCCGCGAAGTGGCACCAGTCGTCGGCGGCGAGGGGACAGGCCTCGTCGTGCGGACAGGGTGCGACGACCACGGATCCGCCGGCGATGAGCTGTGTCCTTGCCGCGAGGATGCGGCGGTAGCCGTCGGGGGTACCGGGCTCGAGCACCACCATGGCATCGCCACAGCCCGCAGCCGCCGACACCACCTCGGCTCGCTGCCGCGGCGACAGCTCGCTGAGGACGTAGGAGAGGGTCACGAGGTCGGCTCCCGGCACCGGCTTCGCGTCGAGCCGGGCGGTGCGCCACTGCGCCGAGCGCAGACCCTCGTGGAGGGCGCCGCTGGCAAGGGACCGGCCCAGGTCGAGCGCGTCCGCGACCTGGTCGACGACGGTCACCTGCGCGAGCTCCGGGAAGACGTCGCAGGCCGCCCAGGCCGCCGCGCCGGTGCCGCCACCCAGGTCGAGCAGCGAGCG
>NZ_VOHR01000163.1 GCF_009192725.1 Segeticoccus rhizosphaerae
ATTGACACCAACCCCGAGGCCAAGTGATGCTCACTCACACCTCCAAGTGGTCCCATGCTCGTGGCAACGAGGTGGTCCCATCACGCTGGCAAGCGACACGCCGGCTAAGGTTTGGCATCGGGCGAAGCTGTCCGTGTGGATCACCTCATCGTGCGGAAGCGACGCATAGCCTGACGAAGCCGGCACACCAGTTCCCGTCTGGCTCAGGGCCTCTGAGCAGCCTCCCCGAGCGTCCCGCGGCGGCGCTGCCAGTCGCACCCCTTGCATCACTTCGGTGGCAAAAGTCGCGTCAGCGGAGGCGCTTTAAAGTCTGTTAACCAGGCACGCACCTCCTCAGTGTTAGCGCCCAAATCAGGAGGGCAGGTCATCTGGGTGGTCAACGGCGGATGGTAACGCACGGGATGTCTAACCTGAGGGCGAAGGTCAGCGCCGTCGCTAAGATGAACTACCGGTTCCAAGCCCAAGCGTTGCGCCAATGCAAATCCATCGGAGAGATCGCCCACGCGTCCGGCTGGAACCTTCGCGTCCGTTAGCCGCTTCTCCCAACTGAGCGCTTCGTCGGTCTCCAGCAGCCCTTCCAATACCGGAACGAGCTCGCCCCGGTGCTCAACCCGCGCCGCATTGGTCGAGAACCGCGGATCGGTGGCCAACTGAGGATCGCCCAACTCCGCTACTAGGCGGGCAAACTGGATATCGTTACCGCAAGCGAGCGCCAAGAGCCCGTCCCGACACTGCAATGTCTCATACGGCGCAATCGACGGGTGAGCGTTTCCCATTCGGCCGGGTGGCATACCGGTCGTGAGGTAGGCCTGCCCTTGATTCGCCATTGCAGCCAGGCAACTCGACAGGAGATCAATTTCTACTCGGCACCCCTCGCCATGTCGGGTACGCGAGGCGAGAGCCGCCAAGATGCCGATGGTCGCATCCTTTCCAGCAAGCACATCGACTAGTGCTACACCTACCTTGTGGGGCTCTCCTTCGGCTTCGCCTGTGACGCTCATTAGCCCGGAGGCGGCCTGAACCAAGAAGTCATAACCCAACAACTCGGCGCCGCCCGCGCGGCCGAAACCTGTAAGAGATGCATAGATGATGCCAGGGTTCGAGCTCCGCACCTGCTCAAATGACAAACCGTACTTGTCCAGTGTTTCTGGCCGGAAGTTCTCGATGAGAACGTCTGCTCTACGCGCCAACTCGACGGCCAATGCCCGGTCACCGTCGTCAAGGAGATCTAGCGTGACACTCCGCTTGCTTCGATTTACCGAATCGAAATACGCAGCAGTCATTCCACTGGCAGGGCCGTCCTCAGTCCGGCGCGGCGGCTTCACCCACGGCGGACCCCACGTCCTCGTATCATCGCCCACGCCTGGCCGCTCGATCTTCACGACGGTCGCCCCTAGATCCGCCAATGTCATAGTACAGGAGGGCCCAGCGAGCACCCTGCTGAAGTCAGCGACCAAGATGCCGTCTAGTGGCGCGCCCATAAACCCCGCCCCTCCTCGACTACGACCATCAATAGCCTCATTCCGCGTTGGCCAGCTGCAATAAAAGAGGATCCGGCGCCAACGATCTCACACACGCTTGAAAGCCCTCACGAGTCGGAGGCCAGGATCAGCTCAGAAGGGCCCTCGGCCAATAAGGTATTAGTCAACTAAAGGCTCGCCAATGCCGGCAATAGCTCTTCTGTCATGCGCTCCACTTGTACTCGGGGTTGCTGGGAGACGGGTCGCAAGGCGAGGTGCGTCACGCCTGCCTTGACAAGCGGCGCGATGAACGAGAGGCACTCTTGCAGTGACCCAACTGCAGCTGACACTTTCAGCTGTTCTGCGGAAGCATTCCTTCTGCCCTCGGATCGGCACGTGACCACCGCATCGTCCATAGCCTCCGCCGAGTTTGCACAGATATTCACGTCCACATACACGCAAATCGGAAAGGAGTCGGCCAGCGTAGAACGGCCCTCTCCTAGTTCCTTCAGGCGGTCAATGCGCTCCTGAAGCTGGTTTGGCGGAAGACCAAACGTCATCCAACCATCTCCCAAACGCGCCACCCTTGCAAGAGATCGCTCCACGACTTCTCGCCTTGCACTGCTAGGAGGGTTCGCCACCATCCAGATTGGAAACGGCCTCTGGACAAAATCGGGTTTCACCAGTCCCGCGCCCTCATAAGACGGCCCTTCACCGCGAGGGTCGCTCGCGGCACGGAGCAACCTGATGCGATCCTCCATACGAGAGACCTTCTCCTTGTGAGTCAGGCCAAAGATCCCTAGTTCGCGCTCGACAGCCTCGCCCTTCGACGGACCGGTGCACGCCGCGAGGGTGAGACGCCCCTCGGATAGCAAGTCGAGACTGGCCAATTGGATTGCCACCTCGAAAGCTGGTCGCAAGCCAAGGCTGGCCATGCAGCCAATTCCAAGCCGTAGCCGCCGCGTTGAGACCGCCAGTGCGGATGTCAACACAACCGACTCGAGACGCGGGACGGTCAGTAATGAATCACCGACCCAAACATAGTCCCAGCGATTCGACTCATCGGCAATCTTGGCAAGATCAATGAGATCGCGTGAAGAGGTCGCGCCCGTCACGACGCCAGCGTTCCCCAACACCAGTCCAAATTCCAACACAGAAAGCCTCACAATCCTCGACGCCTGTCGTCCCAGTCACCCATTTACGTCAAGCGGAGTAGCCCACCCTTCGCCGATTACTTCTGCAACCGTTGTCATCGTCAACTGCGGGAACCGGCGACTCATGAGGTTGAGCGCCTCCTTCTGCTGTTCAACGCTTCCACCACCACACGCGTCCGCCACGACCCGAACGTCCCTCCCAGCGTCAATCGCGGCAAACGCCGTTGCGAGCACGCAGCAATCAGTGGCGACGCCACAGAGAACAATCTCAGAATCAGCAGCAATTTCCGCCTCCAGATCAGCTCCCCATTTCGAAAAGGTAGGCAGTGCGACCGAACGCCGCGCCTGCCAAGGGGCCACCAACTCCCAGATCTCCGGCGAAGCGTTCTCGACGAATTTCCACCGCCTATAGTATTCAAGCCAACTGCCTTCGACTATTTGGGGGGGAACAAACCTGGTGAATACTACCGAGTCCTCAAACTGCGCTACAAGAGATTGCACGCCACGTTGAACACGACCGAAGTCAGTACTTCCCCATGGGCTGCCTGAATCGGCGAACACAACTTGCATATCGATAACGACCAAGGCGGCATCAGACGTCATCGTCGCACCGTACGTGCAAGAAAACTCCTCGTACGCTCATGCCGTGGGCTCCCAAGCACTTCGTCAGGGCCTCCACGCTCCACGACTAGGCCGTCATCCATGAAAACGACGGTATCGGCCACCTCGCGAGCAAATGCCATTTCGTGGGTGACGACAATCATCGTCATTCCCTGCTCGGCCAGCATTCTCATCACCGTGAGTACTTCCCCGACAAGCTCTGGATCAAGCGCGGACGTGGGCTCATCAAATAGCATCAGCTTAGGTTCCATCGCGAGAGCGCGCGCAATTGCCACCCTCTGTTGCTGTCCACCCGACAATTGCCGCGGGTAGTTATCAGCCTTCTCCGCCAGGCCAACCATCGCCAAGAGTTCGTGGGCCCGGTCTACGCTGTCCTGCCGAGACACGCCCTTCACCAGCCTGGGTGCTTCGATGATGTTCTCCACGACGTTCATGTGTGGAAATAGGTTGAAGTTCTGAAAGACCATCCCGATCATCGAGCGCTGTTGACACAACTGGCGGACACTGATCTCTCGCAGCACCTCGCCGTGCTTCTCATATCCGATGAGTTCGCTATCTAGAGTGATCCGCCCGCTGTCGAGGACCTCCAGGTGGTTTATACATCGGAGCAGGGTGCTCTTGCCAGAGCCAGAGGGCCCGAGCAAACATGCGACCTCGCCCCGTGCAACCTCGAGCGAGACTCCCTTGAGCACTTCCAAGGAGCCGAAGCTCTTTCGCAAATCGCGTGCCTCAAGGAAAGATGCGTGGCGGGAATTCTCATGCATGCCGGACGCTCCCTCGCGTCACAACCGCGTGTATTAGTCTGCCCCAACGTCCTCGGGTATCTGAAGCACTCCCACGTTCACCTCGCGAGAAGTGTTGTTCCACCTTAACCTGCGCGAGGGAAAGCACTGTTGTTAAGATGAGGTACCAGACTGAAGCAACTATAAGCAGGGGGATGGTCTGGAAAGTTACGTTGTAGATGGTTTGTACGGAATATAGAAGCTCGTGTAATGCCACGATGCTAGCTAAAGATGTGTACTTCAGCATTCCAATAGTTTGATTGCCCGTCGCTGGTATGATGGAACGCATAGCTTGCGGTAGAACGATCCGCCGCATTCCTTGCCACGGCCTCAGCCCGAGGGCCCTTACCGCGTCGTCCTGCCCTCGGTCCACCGAGAGTATTCCTCCGCGGACAATTTCTGCCATGTATGCGCCCTCATTGAGGCCGAGGCCTAACATGGCCGCAATGAAGGGAGTAACTAAGGCGTTTGTTGAAGCGGACCAGAATGCTGGGCCGCCGAACGGGATGCCGAGTGATATTTGCGGGAAAAGAGTCGCGAGATTGAACCAGAATATGAGCTGCACCAGTGCTGGGGTTCCCCGGAAGAACCATATGAAGGTGGTTGACGCTACAGTCATCACGGGGTTCCCAGACAAGCGCATTATGGCTAAGAGGACGCCCAGCAAGGCGCCGGCTACCATAGTTAGCGCGGTAAGCAGCAGGGTCATCCAAAGCCCCTGCAAGACTGTGCCATCGAGGAAGTAGTGCCAAACGGTTCCCCAGTCGTACGCGGGGTTCGTGACAAGTTGGTAGATCACCCAGGCGGCCGCGATTGAAACCACCGCAGCGCCAATCCATCGTCCCACCATCCTTCTTGGGACAACCCGGATCTCGTCTTCGCCGTGGGCGATAACTGCTACCCCTAGCGTGGTGCTCTTACCATCCTGCTGCGTCATAGGCCCCGGCCGTCATTGATCGTGGCTTTGGTGAGCATGTTATCTGCCCTGACGTTGTATTTTTTGTAGAGTTTTGCGTACGTCCCATCGTCGATCATCGATTGGAGGGCACTCTGGACTGCTCTCGTTAGCTCGTCGTTACCCTTTTTAATCACGATGCCCGCCCTCTGGCTCGGCGAAGGCACCTTCCCGGGTATAACTTCGAGGTTTGTGTGCGTGCTCTTCGACATGTAAACGCCCACCGCGTTATCTGTCAGGAACCCTTCCGCACGTCCACTAGAAACAGCAAGAATTGTAGCGGCGCTTTCCGGCACGGTGACGAACTTGATCTTCTTCTTACCGTCCGCAACGCACTTGGCTGAGATATCCTGCGCTATTGCGACCTGGCTGCTGCCTTGTGTGAGCGCCAGACTATGGCCACAGAGATCATTCGGGGCGATACCTGTCGTGCCCTTCTTTACGAGGAGAGCCAAGCCTGTATCGTAGTAGTCAACGAATTGCGCTTCTTTTCGGCGCTCCGCCGTATCGGCCAACTCGTTTACCGCAATATCAAAACGGCCGGTCGCGACACCGGGGACTAGGGTTGGGAACTGCACGTCAGTGATCTGTGGTGTCAGTCCAAGCCTCTTTGCAATGCCCTGGGTCAACTCGATGTCAAGCCCCGTGGGCTTGCCATCACTACCCTTGTAGCCAAAGGGTGGCCACTGCAATGAAGTCGCAATCCGAAGAACGCCTGACTTCCGCGTTTTGTCGGGAAGCAGTTTGGCGGCCGCGGCCTGAACGGAGTCTGAGTTCCCTGCCGGGTTATCCGTTCCTGAAGGTGCCGCGGTCTTTGCGGAACCTCCGCCGCACCCTGCGAGGATCATTGACGACGCAACCGCGATCATCATGATCTTCGAACGCCCGACTGGGGAACTTGCCTTCTGGTGCATTGTCCCTGCCTTCTGTGCCGGCTAGCGCCGATCCTTCAATTGGAGTTCATTCCTTGGAGGTGTGCTATAAGGGCCCGATTTGCTGCCGTGGACGCATGCTTTAGTGGGTAAGGGCCCCACGGTGCCCGGCGAAGAGGTCGACGTGGTGACTACGCGTTCCAAACGTCAACAACGTCGCCGTGAAAGGTTTCCGCAGCAAGTTCCGAGACAAATTCCTTGGCCTCCACGCGGAGCTGTGTCTCGCGCGGATTTGCCGTGTACTCCTCCTGCGCCGCTGAGTCCCGCCACTTGTTGATAATGACGTAGGTATCCGGGTCTTCTGTCGTGAGCAGGGTGGAGCCCAGGAAACCATCGTGTGATGCCATAAAGGGATAAACAGAGTGTCGGCGCCACGCGAGGTACTCACTGTGCTTGTCGGACTGAATTTTGATTCTGCTCACGGAGACGAAGGCTGCTTCAGGCTTGTTGGGCGGTGGCGCCTGACGTGCGGATGTCAGGCGCGGTCCGACAGCCCAGTCGGACTTCTCGACATCCGTGAAGACTACGTGCACCCCTTCCCGAGACGTCCCTGCCGTCTCAGCCACAAGGTCGGTGACGCCTCGGGCGATGAAGCCCTTCACGGTCTCGTCGCGGCCGGGATACATCTTGATCTCAACAATGGGCATCTGTGTACGTCCTCAAGGGAGTTGACGGATAGTGCGGCACGTTGAGTCACCGCCAAACTGGATATTGGCTACGATCTACGAGGGCGCAGGGGTTGTCAAGCGATTCGGGAGAAGTTCTGCGACGATCCCTCGGGTGGGGCATGCCGGCGACCGCGATCATGTGAATTGGACGCGCTCGGCCCACAAGTGCTGTTGCAAGCACGTCGACACTACGAGCATCCCCCCGTCGGTGCAGCGCGGGCCGGAAGCCGGACTTGTGCGCGAGCGCGTGATTAGGAGCGCGCCCTACCCGACCGACTAATCGCTCACGGTCGGCGCCGCCCCGGTGTGCCGTCCACACGAGACAGCCGAAAGCGTTCCGGATCCGCCGGCCAGGCCACCTTGGCCCCCTGACTCGGGTACTTTGATGCGTTAGCCGGTCGGGCAATCAACGCGAGGTCATCACAGAACCGCCGCGGTTGCCACCGCGTTCATCGCCCGCCGGATGTTGGAGGTGTTCGTTGTGGAAGTGCCGGTACCTCTGCCCCCCGGCCGGCGACCCACAGGAAGGAAGCTGGCCGCCAGCTTGCACGTGGCTCACCACGAGTCGGCCGCCGCGCGATATGAGCGGCGACGCTCCATCCGTGACGTCGGGATCCCCTCGATGCATTTGGCCGGACGAGGCCTCCATACCTAAGGGCCAGCGGATACGCATCCCCGGGGGGCGACGATAGGCAGAATCCGACCGGCCCCGCTCTTCAGTCCGTCGCGATAGCGGCAGAGGGGTGCGCAATCAAACCTCGTTGCGCTCACGATCAGGTGACAACAATTGGGTGAGCGCGTCGATGGCATTATCCCTGTGGGTGTCCAACGCACGGGTGAGACTAATAGGATCCTTGGCTCTTAGAGCAGCAAGGATCTCTTGGTGCTCTATATGCACCCGGTGGGCACGCTCGCGATCATTCTTATCACCGTAGTAGATCGCACGGTATGCGTCGGTCGCGTCCCACAGCGACCTGACTATCTTGCTAATGCGAGGCAGTTCTGCACTATCGATCAGCGTAAAATGAAATAGGCGATTTGCCGTGACCATTGCAAGAATATCCCCTGCTGCGGCTGCCGCTTGGACAGCCTCGTCGTGGCCATTCATCGTTGCAATCACATGCTGGTCTAGCGTCTTCATAGCCTCCAAGGCTGCACGATCCTCAAGCAGCTGACGGATCAAATAAACTTCTTGAAGATCCGATGTAGACAGATCAACAACAGAATACCCTCGATTTGGTGTTGCTACGACTAAACCTTCACCCTGCAAGATGTTGAACGCTTCGCGGAGAGGCACGCGACTGACGCCAAGCCACTGCGCTAGCGTCTCTTGCCGCAGCGGCCGTCCGGGGGGCAGCTTCCCGGTCACGATAGCCCTACGCAGTTCGTCAAGGACGTATTCTTGAGTGGAGGGAGGGCGCTGCACGTCCAAGAGTCCGTCGCTGGCCAAATCTCCGGAAATTCGTGCAGGCGACTTTGCCGTCCCGCCGCGGTCAGCCACCTAAGCACTCCTCTGCCTTCATTTACATGAAATTTCACATGAGTTCAACGGTTTGACCACCCAACTCACGTGGCTCCGGAACAGTCGGCCAAGCCCCGGGGGACGTATGGTAGCCGATATCTTGCTGTAGTTTGGCATGCCGTTTTGGGGACGGCGTCGACAATCGTGCCGCGGATGGCTGAGCGCCGAGATGGTCTGGGTCTGAACTGGTACGGCTCTCGCGTTGCTGTAGCCAGCACTGCGGTAAGCCTAGCGCTTGCTGGTACGCCGAGTAGCGCCGCCTCCCGGGCTGCTATGCGCGGTGGTACGCCGTCGCGGTGGCGCGCGCCTCGTGCTGGAAGCGGCTCCGGTCCTCCTTAGGGTGACGATGGGCAGGTCGAGGAGCTCTGTCATGTGAAGGCGCATGTTCCGTCGGCAGGTCTCCGCCCAGCGTGTCGGCGGCGATCGAAAATTGGTCGGTTCCGGCGCCTGAAAAGTGGACAGTTTTGGTGAGTCTATGACTCGTTGTCTGCTGTGGTGGTGCGGATGCTC
>NZ_VOHR01000164.1 GCF_009192725.1 Segeticoccus rhizosphaerae
CCCACCCTCGGCCCGCCACGGCAGGAAGTGGTCACTGACCGTCACGCTGTCCAGACCCAGCTCCTCGGCCCGCACCGCGAACTCCACCAGATCCCGCGGGCCGAACTGCTCCGCCGACGCCTTGTAACCAATTCGCAGGTCCACCATGCTCCTTCGTCGTCGTTGAAGTCGACCGTATGCCGAGTGGCCGGGCGCGTCTAGCCGACCGCCACCTGCTCGGGCGCCTCCACCGTCGGCGCCGGACGACGTTCCCGCAGGCCCAGCAAGGTGATCGAGGCCACCACCACGGCGAAGCCGACCCACTGCGACCACGACAGGTCGGCCCCGAGGAAGGCCACGCCCACGAAGGCGGCGGTCGCCGGAAACGCCAGCTCCGCCAGCGTCGCTCGCGCCGCGGCAGTGGCCCGCAACCCGACGTAGTAGAGCCCGAGCGCGAACAGCCCCGGGACGAGTGCGAGCAGGATCAGGGCCGGGATGTTGCCCCAGCCCGGGGTGAGCGGCGCGCGCACCAGTGTTGCGACCACCAGAGCCGCCGGAAGTCCCCAGCCGAACCGCAGTGCGGTCAGCTCTCTCGGCCCGATGCTGTCGCTGACCATCCGGCCCAGCACGGTCCCGGCGCCCCACAGCGCCGCCGCGCCGATCGCCAGCAGCGCCGCCTGCAATGCCGCGACGCGCACCTGGAACGGGTCAGCGAAGGTCAGCAGCCACGCACCCACGAGCGCCGGCACGGCATACATCCAGTAGCCCGGCCGCAGCCGCTCGCCGAGCAACCACACCGCGAGCGCGATCGCAAACAGCGGCTGCAGCTTCTGCAGCACCAACGGCGTCACGAAGTCACCCGTCGCCGACGACACCTTGAACGCCTCGGTGAACAGGGCCGTCGCCACCGCCGAGGCCCCGATCCCGATCAGCGCGACCGCTACCCGGTCGCGCCACGAACAACGCGCGAACGCGCGCAGTGCCCCCGGCAGGAAGGGCAGCAGCACCAGCACCACGATCAGGTGTTCCCACAGCACCACCGTGGCGGGGTTGATCCGCTCCGCCAACGGCTGGCGCAACAACCCGTCGAGGCCCCACATCGCGGCGGCCAGCGCCACGAGCCAGGTGCGGTCGGTGCGGGCTGTGCTGTTCATCGGCGGTCCGTTCCGTGAGCTGGTGCAGAGAGGGACATGCCGAGACTACGCACCCGGGGCGGTGCGCAGGGCGCGGGGCGTGCTGGCTCTCAGCCTGCCGTGAGCTCGCGGGCGACCAGCTCGGCGATCTGCGCGGTGTTGAGCGCGGCGCCCTTGCGCAGGTTGTCACCGCAGACGAACAGGTCGATCGTGTTCGGGAAGTCGAGCGCCTGACGGACCCGCCCGACGAACGTGGGGTCGGAGCCGACCACGTCTGCGGGAGTGGGCCACTCGCCCTCGTCCGGGTTGTCGAGCACGACCACACTCGGAGCCTCGACCATCGCGCGCTGGGCCTCCTTGACGCTCAGCGGCCGTTCGAAGGTCGCGTGCACCGCCAGCGAGTGGGTCGTGACCACCGGCACCCGCACGCAGGTCGCCGAGACCTTGAGGTGGGGCAGCCCGAGGATCTTGCGGGACTCGTTGCGCACCTTGAGCTCCTCAGAGCTCCAGCCGTCCTCCTTCGGCGACCCGGCCCACGGCACCACGTTGAAGGCGATGGGGGCGGGGAAGGGTGAGTCCTCGCCCAGCTTGTCGGACAGCAGCGCCCGGACGTCACCGGTGTGCTGCCCCACCTCGCGGTTGCCGGAGAGCACCTCCACCTCGTCGTAGAGCCGGTTGATGCCTGCCGTCCCCGCCCCCGAAACCGCTTGGTATGACGCGACAACCAGTTCGGTGAGCCCCCACCCCGCGTGCAGGGCACCCAGCGCATCCATCATGGTCAACGTCGTGCAGTTGGGGTTGGAGATGATGCCCTTCGGGCGGTTGCCCGCCTGGGCGGGGTTGACCTCGGGCACCACCAGGGGCACGTCGGGGTCCATCCGGAAGGCACCCGAGTTGTCCACGACCACCGCGCCGTGCTCGACGGCGACCGGCGCCCACTTCTTGGAGACCTCGTCCGGGACGTCGAACATGGCCACGTCGACGCCGTCGAAGACCTCGGCGGTCAGCTCCTGCACCACGACGTCCTCGCCGCGCACGCGCAGCATGCGGCCCGCTGACCGGGCCGAGGCGACCAGCCGGATCTCACCCCACAGGTCGGCGCGCTGAGACAGGATCGAGAGCATCACCGTCCCGACGGCGCCGGTCGCGCCCACCACGGCGAGGGTCGGCTTGGACTGCTCCTTGTCGTTCATCGTCCTGTTCCTCCGTAGACGACGGCCTGCCCCTCGGAGGAGTCGAGGCCGAATGCGGTGTGCACCGCGCGCACCGCGGTGTCGAGCTGGTCGTCGCGCGTGACCACCGAGATCCGGATCTCCGAGGTGGAGATCATCTCGATGTTGACGCCGGCGTCCGCCAGGGCGCGGAAGAACTGCGCGCTGACTCCGGGGTGGCTGCGCATGCCGGCGCCGACCAGGGAGATCTTGCCGATCTGGTCGTCATACAGCAGTGAGGCGTAGCCGATGGACTCCTCGTTGCGCTTGAGCGCCTGCACGGCCAGCTGCCCGTCGGCCTGCGGACAGGTGAAGGAGATGTCGGTGAGCCCGGTCTCGACCGCGGACACGTTCTGCACGATCATGTCGATGTTCAGCTCGGCCCCCGCGAGGACGTCGAACACCTCTGCCGCCTTGCCGGGGTGGTCGGGCACTCCGACCACGGTGATCTTGGCCTGGCTGCGGTCGTGCGCCACACCCGAGATGATGGGGTCTTCCACGGCTCCTCCTTCGCTGTCGTCGACGATCCGCGTGCCCTCGTGGTAGGAGAACGACGAACGGACGTGGAGCGGGACGTTGAATCGGCGGGCGTACTCGACGCACCGGAGCATCAGGATCTTGGCCCCGGACGCGGCCATCTCCAGCATCTCCTCGTTGGTGAGGCGGTCGAGCTTGCGCGCGGTCGGCACGATGCGCGGATCGGCGGTGAAGACCCCGTCGACGTCGGTGTAGATCTCGCACACGTCGGCCGAGAGCGCCGCCGCGAGCGCCACGGCCGTGGTGTCGGAGCCGCCGCGCCCCAGCGTGGTGATGTCCTTGCTGTCCTGGCTGACGCCCTGGAAGCCGGCCACGATCGCGATGTGCCCGTTCGCGATCGCGTCGGTGATCCGTCCGGGCGTCACGTCGATGATCCGCGCCTTGCCGTGGGTGGAGTCGGTGAGCACGCCGGCCTGCGAGCCGGTGAAGGACCGGGCGCTGTCGCCCAGGTTGGCGATCGCCATGCTCACCAGGGCCATCGACATCCGCTCACCGGCCGTGAGCAGCATGTCCATCTCGCGGGCGGGCGGCAGCGGGCTGACCTGGTCGGCCAGTTCGAGCAGCTCGTCGGTCGTGTCCCCCATCGCCGAGACGACGACCACCACGTCGTTGCCGGCCTTGCGGGTCTCGACGATCCGGCGGGCCACCCGCTTGATGCTGTCGGCGTCGGCGAGCGAGGAGCCGCCGTACTTCTGGACGACCAAGCTCACTCGGGGTCCTCGCGAAGTATCGGAGGCGGGGTGGCAGCGGAGCGGAGAACTTCGTGGGGTGTGGTCACGGGCGACGCTCCGGAGGGGATGACTGGTGGGGCGTCACCAGTGTAGGAGGAGTCCATGATCTGGTACTCCTCGCCCGCATGACGAGATGACAACGATGGGGCCGACCGCTCCACTCAGCTCGGGGCGTGTTGCGCGGGAGCGGCTGCGGCTGCGGCGATCCGGCCGCAGGACGCGACACCCGGCTCAAGGGTGGAGCGCGTCGAACTCGGCGTCCGAGACCACCTCGTCGTCGGCATCGAGCCGCAGGTGCGCCAGCACGGTCTGCAGCACGCGCAGCGCGCTCGCGGCGCGCTCGCCCCAGGACGACAGGTAGCTGAACTGCCACCACCACAGGGCCTCGACGGTCCGGCCCTCCTGCAGGTGACGCAGCCCGTGCGACAGTGCTGCCGCGACGTCGGCGATGTCGTTGGACAAAGCGCCCTTGGTCATCTCCAGCGACGTGACCGGGTCGACCAGGTCGGCATACTCGTCGATCCCCTCGAACAGGTTGGCCAGTCCCTGCCGCAGCGGGTCGATGTCGTCGTCCGGGCCGGGGTCGGCCTCGAAGCGGTCCTCCGGCACGACGTCGGTGATCGCGCCCAGCCGCGCCCCGGTGACCAGGACCTGTGAGATGGCCAGCAGCAGCAGCGGGATCGCCGACTCCGGCTCGGAGCCCGAGGCGACCTCCCGGACGGCCACCAGGTAGCTGCGGGCCTCCGCGCCGGTCTCGTGCGCGAGGATCGTCAACTCGTCAGGCATCGAGCAACCTCCTGCCCTCGAAGGCTCGCCCGAGGGTGACCTCATCGGCATACTCCAGGTCTCCCCCGACGGGCAGGCCGGACGCCAGACGGGTGATCCGCAGGCCCATCGGGCGCAGCAACCGCGCGAGGTAGGTGGCGGTCGCCTCACCCTCGAGGTTGGGATCGGTGGCGATGATGACCTCGACGACCTCACCGTCGGCGAGCCGCGGCATCAGCTCCTTGATCCGCAGGTCGTCGGGCCCGATCCCCTCGATGGGGCTGATCGCTCCGCCGAGCACGTGGTAGCGGCCGCGGAACTCGCGGGTCCGCTCGATCGCGACGACGTCCTTGGGCTCCTCCACGACACACAGGTGCGAGGGGTCGCGGCGGGGGTCCAGGCAGATCCGGCACTGTTCCGCCTCGGCCACGTTGCCGCACGTGTCGCAGAAGCGGACCTTGTCCTTGACCTCGGTCAGCGAGGTGACCAGCCGCTGGACGTCCACCGGGTCGGCCTGCAGCAGGTGAAAGGCGATCCGCTGCGCGCTCTTGGGCCCGACGCCGGGCAACCGGCCGAGCTCGTCGATCAGGTCCTGGACCACACCTTCGTACACCCCCCGAGCCTATGCCCTCGGGCGGCTGCCAAGGATCCTGCGGGCGCACTTCCCGGTCCGTGCCGCCCGTGCCGCCCTTGCCGTGGCTCTGGTTCCCTGCCGCGAGTCAGGGGTCGGTGGGGTGCGAGTTGTACTGACCGGCCAGCTCCTGCCCGGACATCGCGTGGATCGCGGACATGACCTCGTCGGTGAGCTGGCGGCGCGCCCGACCGGTCGGCACACCCTCGAACCGGGAGCCCATGACGATCGGCTCGCCGAAGCGGACGGAGACCTTGCGGATGCGGGGGACCCGCGTGTCGCCGGGCTGGATGTGCTCGGTGCCGGCCAGGGCGACGGGGACGATCGGGGCACCCGACTTCATCGCCAGCCAGGCCACCCCGGTCCGGCCGCGGTAGAGGCGGCCGTCGCGGCTGCGCGTCCCCTCGGGGTAGATGCCGAAGCCCTCGCCGGTCGCCAGGATCTCCAGGGCACGGTCGAGGGAGGCTTGCGCCGAGCGCGTGTCGTCACGGTCGACCGGCACCATGCCGGTCGCGGTGAACCACCACTTGACCAGCAGTCCACGGACGCCCGGCCCGTGGAAGTAGTCGTCCTTTGCGAGGAAGACGACCCGGCGAGGGCAGACGAAGGGGATCACGGCGCTGTCGGCGAAGGCGAGGTGGTTGCTCGCGATGATGAAGGGCCCGTGCCTGGGGATGTTCTCCCGACCGGTCACCTTGGGCCGGTAGACGACCCGCGCCAGCGGAGCAAGGATCAGCTTGGCGAAGAGGTAGATCACGGGGCCTCCTCGGCTGATCATCGATCGCTCGGCTGGCGGTCCGCGGTCGGTGAGCGCGGAGGTGTGCGCACCCAAGATACGACCATGCCGGCGCGTGAGGCACCAGCCGTGTGTCGTGCGGACCGCCCTCATCACCGCCCACGCGCCCATCCCCGTCGGCCATCCGGCTGCCTCGCAGGGCCGCGCGCTGTCGACGCACGGCGAGCGAGCTCAGGCGCCCGAGGTGAGCAGCAGGCTGCGTTCGCGGGCCGCAGTGAGGGCGGAGGTGCGGTCGTGGGCGTCGAGCTTTCGGTACGCGCGTTCGAGGTGCTTGTGGACGGTCCGCGGAGAGACGAGGAGACGTGCGGCGATCCCCGCCGGGCTCAGGCCGTCGTCGAGCAGGTGAAGCACCAGGCTTTCGCGGTCGGTGAGTGCCGGGAGGAGCCGGGCGCGGGAGACGAGGCGCAGCTCACGCCACAGCTCGTGGCGTGAGATCGCTCCCAAGAGCGGCGCCAAGGCGGTGGCGACAGCGCGATCGTGGGGAGTGAAGTCGCAATCGAGCCTGCCCAGCACCCAGACCCGCGACTCGCGGGCCCCCGGAAGAATCGGCACCGGGATCGCCAGCTGGTAGTTCCGACCCCAGTCGGGACGCATCAGCGAACCGAGCTCGGAGGACAGCCAAGCGCGCTCACTGACCAGATCGGTGAGCGCGAACGGCCCCGCAGCACCCGGATGCGCGACGCTGTGCCGGATGCCCGGGTGAAGTGCGGCCGCCTGGGCGGTCGGCATGCGCGCGTTCGGGACCCGTGGCCACACATCGTCCGGGGCGATGGCCAAGGCCGTCGTCCAACCCCGCCACTCGTGCACGTAGTAGCCGGCCGCGTCCGCTCCAAAGGTGCGCACCAGCTCGTGGAGCGCGGACGGGACCAAGGGGCCACCCGGCGGATCGCACAACGCCGCCACCGCAACATCGGAGATGGCCTGCGCCACTCGATCGACATGGTTCATGTCGACTCCTCGCGCCACTGCTGTTGGTCGAAATCTACTCCGACCCGGCGGGTTGTCCATCCACCTCGGAAACGGCTCGGCGACCGGCAGCCCCCTACGCAGGATGCGTACAGACGGATGCGGGGGTCCGCTCCTACCGTGAGCACGAGCGGTGCGGTCCGTGCAGCAGCGAGCCGTCGCGAGGGCCCGGCGACACATCGGAGCGGGGCCCGGCCGTCGGCCGCGCATCGAGAGGAGCGGTCGTGATGCGGCGCAATCGGATGGGTGTGACGGGCACCGGTGCCCACGTTCTCAACCGGGACTCGGTCGCCATGAACCCGGCAGCCACGGAGCATGAGCGCGACCAGCACACGGCCTCGTGGCTGGCCGTCGTCCGGGGCGCGGCCTACCTGTCGGCAGGAACGCTCGTGGCCACCACCGTGCTGTACCTGCTCGATGCGACCAACGTGCTGGACACTGCCCCCACGTTCCGGCGCTCCGGCCGAGGCCCGCTGGTGGACGAGGCGACGTTCTTCGCGGCGTTCTTCAACCACCAGCACGCCCTCTGGTGGGACATCGCCCTGCGTGACGTCCTTGGTCCGGTTGCCTTCCTCAGCCTCGCGTGCCTCGGGCTCGGTCTGGCCAACCTGTGGGGCTCCCGGCGACCCTCGATGCAGCTGACCGTCGCGCTGCTGTCCTTCGGGGCCGTGTTCAGCGCCATCAACAGCCTGCTGTACCTGGGCGAACTCAACTACTGGCGGTACGGCGGCTGGACGGCGACTCCGGCCGAGGGGATGCAGGCGATCGGTCGCTCCGCCGAGAGCATCGACCACCTCACCCAATACCCGGAGGCCTTCGGGTTCACTCTCGTGGCCATCGCGCTCATCGTGCTCACCCGGGCGGGCCGGGCGCATCTCAACCTCGCCACAGCCGCCCTGGGGTATGCCGCGGGGGCGTGCCTTCTCGGACTGGTCGCCTGCGCCGTGGGAAACCTGGACACGGGCTACGACCTGTTCGCCTTCGCCGCTGGCATCGTGGTCGGGCCGGCGTTCCTCATCGTTCTCGCGGGCACGATGCGGCCTCGCTCTGGCTAGGACCGGTCCTCGGCGTGCTCGCTGACCCACTGGGCCATCCCCGGCACGAGGAAGCGCAGCGCACGCCCCTCCGGGAAGATCGTGCCCTTCTTGATGAGGCGGTGCCGCAGGTAGGAGACCTGCGCCGGCGCCTTGCCGAGGGCACGCGCCACGTCGCCGCCGCCCGAGCCCTCCGGCAGCGAGGCGAGCGCGGCCAGGTAGTCCTGCTCCGCGAGAGCCGAGTCGTTCCAGCGTGCGGCGTAGAGCCCGGCGGACAAGTCCTTCGCGGCAGCGGTGACCGCGGCGGACGCGTGCTCTGCCGTGATCGTGCGCCGACCGTGCGACGCCCGCCACGCGTGGTGTCCCAGCACCTGCACGGCATACGGGTAGCCACCGGAGGCCTCGGCGAGCACGTCCGCGGCGGCCGCGCTCATCAGGCGGCCGGCTGCGAGCGCCGGTTCGGTGAGCGCCGCGATGGTGTCGGCCGGCGACAGGAGTCCGAGCTCGTGCCACTCGCCGCGCTCGAGGTAGGTGACCGACCGCCCCGGGTCGCGCAGGCTGGGCAGTCCGGCGGCGGCCACCACGAGCGGCCAGTCGTCGGGGACGTGCTGCTGCAGCGTCGAGGTGAGCTCGCCCAGCTCCGCGCGGTCGGCCAGCTGCAGCTCGTCGACGGTGAGGACCAGCCCGGCGTCGCAGGCGAGCGCGGCCTCCATCGCCTGCGCGAGTGACCGGTCGAGGCGCGCGGCGGGGCGCCGTGGTGGGCG
>NZ_VOHR01000165.1 GCF_009192725.1 Segeticoccus rhizosphaerae
CCGCACGCTGCGCGACCAGCTCGGCCGTGCCGGCGAGCCCGGCCCGCTGCGCCGGCGGCGTCGGCAGACCCGTCCCCGCCGGGTCGTGTTGCTGCTCGACGTCTCCGGGTCGATGGAGCCGTATGCCGACTCGCACCTGCGCCTGGCGCACCGGATGCTGCGCGTGGCGCCGAGGGGGGTCGAGGTCTTCACCATCGGCACCCGGTTGACCCGGGTGACGCCCGCGCTGTCGTTGCGTGACCCGGACGCGGCCCTCCGGGCGGCGGGGGCGAGCATCCCCGACTGGTCCGGCGGGACCCGGCTGGGCGAGGTGCTGCGGGCGTTCTGCCTGCGTTGGGGCCAACGCGGTCTCGCCCGGGGAGCGGTCGTGGTGATCGCGTCGGACGGCTGGGAGCGGGGGGACCCGGGGCTGTTGGGGGAGCAGGTGGCCCGGCTGCACCGGCTCGCGCACGCGGTGGTCTGGGTCAACCCGCACCGCGGGCAGGAGGGCTATCGGCCCGTCCAGGGCGGTATCGCCGCCGCCCTCCCGCACGTCGACCGGCTCGTGGCCGGTCACTCGATGGCGTCGTTCGCCGAGCTCTTGGAGGTGGTGGCTCATGCGTGAGGTCCTGTCCGAGCTGATGCAGTGGTGGAGCACTGGTGAGAACGCGGTGCTCGGCACCGTCGTGGGCACCTGGCGGTCGGCGCCGCGCCAGCCCGGAGCGTCGATGCTGGTGGGACCGGACGAGACCGTGGTGGGGTCGGTCAGCGGGGGCTGCGTCGAGGGTGCGGTCTACGAGCTCGCCCGTGAGGTGGCGCAGCGCGGGACTCCGGAGCTGGTGCGCTACGGCGTGAGCGACGACGACGCCTTCGCCGTGGGCCTGACGTGTGGCGGCATCCTCGACGTCTTCGTCGAGAACATCTCTCCCGAGACGTTTCCCGTGCTCGACCAGGTCGCGCAGGACATCGATGAGGGCCGTCCCGTGGCCGTCGCGACCGTGGTCGAGCACCCCGACCCCGGCTGGCTCGGCCGCCGGCTGGTGATCCGCCCGGTGCCACCCGGCGACGACGGTGGGGACGATGCCGCCCATCCACAGGTGCACCGCGGGGTCGTGGTGACCGGCACCCTGGGGTCGGACCGCGCGGACGGGGCGGTGGCCGACGACGTCGCCGGCCTGTTGGCGAACGGGCGCAACGAGCTGCTCACCTACGGACCGGACGGGCAGCGCCGGGGCGAGGGGATGCGGGTGTTCGCAGCCTCCTACGCGCCACCCCCGCGGATGCTCGTGTTCGGGGCAATCGACTTCGCGGCGGCGGTGGCACGGGTCGGCTCGTTCCTCGGCTATCGGGTCACCGTGTGCGATGCCCGGCCGGTGTTCGCCACCGCGACCCGCTTCCCGGGGGCGGACGAGGTCGTCGTGGAATGGCCGCACCGCTACCTGAGGGCACAGGCCGAGGCGGGCTCCCTCGACAACCGCACCGTGGTCTGCGTGCTGACCCACGACCCGAAGTTCGACGTGCCGCTGCTGCAGGCCGCGCTCGAGCTGCCGCAGCTGGCCTACATCGGCGCAATGGGCTCGCGCCGCACCCACGCCGAGCTGGCCGAGCAGCTGCGGGAGATCGGTGTCACCGACGATCAGCGGTCCCGGATCAGCAGCCCGATCGGGCTCGACCTCGGGGCCCGCACCCCCGAGGAGACGGCCATCTCCATCGCCGCCGAGATCATCCAGCTGCGCTGGGGCGGCAGCGGCTCCCGTCTGGCAGCGACGGAGGGCCGGATCCACCACGACACCGTGCCCTGAACGGCTGCCCCCCCAAACGGTTTTCATCGTTCCCCTTGTATTCGGTGGGCAGGGGCGGTTGGGTGAGAGCCACACGGGTCCGGTCCGGCGTCGCCACGGAACGGCTCCTGCCCGGTCCTCGGCGACGATGGAGGGTAGGTAGGGATGACCCGCATCACGATGACCGTCGATGGTGTCAGCTACACCGACGACGTCGAGAACCGCACGCTGCTCGTGCAGTACCTGCGCGAACAGCTGGGCAAGACCGGCACGGTGGTGGGTTGCGACACCACCAACTGCGGGGCCTGCACGGTCCATCTCGACGGACGCAGCGTGAAGTCCTGCACCGTGCTGGCGGTGCAGGCCGACGGCCACGAGGTCCGGACGGTGGAGGGACTGGCGACGGACGGTGAGCTCGCCCCGATCCAGCAGGCCTTCCACGACTGCCACGCCCTGCAGTGTGGCTTCTGCACGCCCGGGATGATGATGCAGTCGCTCGACCTGCTGGCCGAGAACCCCGATCCCACTGACGAGGAGATCCGGGAGGGACTCGAGGGCAACATGTGTCGTTGCACGGGCTACCAGAACATCGTCAAGGCGGTCCGGCAGGCTGCCGGAACGGGGGCACAGTCATGACGGCCGTCGACGAGACCACGACGGCTCCGGCCGCGGAGATCGGCTCTCCACGCAAGCGCAAGGAGGACCAGCGGCTGATCACCGGGCGCACGCGCTACACCGACAACATCACCCTGCCCGGCATGCTGCACCTCGGCATGGTGCGCAGTCCCCTCGCGCACGCCACGATCACCGGTATCCACACCGACGATGCGAAGGCCTCACCCGGCGTGGTGGCCGTCTACACCGGCGCCGACCTGGCCGCGGCGCACGGCAGCCTGCCCAACGCCTGGCCGGTCACTCCGGACCAGAAGGCCCCGGAGCACCACGCGGTGGCCGTCGACCGGGTCGCGTTCGCCGGCGAGATCGTCGCCGTGGTCGTCGCACGCAGTCCCCGGGAGGCGCGGGACGCGACCGAGCTGGTCGAGGTGGACTACGACGACCTCGAGCCGGTGCTGGACCTGGAAGCGGCGGCCGCGGGCCCGCCATACGCACATCCTGATCTCGGCACCAACGAGTCGGCGACCTGGATCTTCGACTCCGCCGAGGCGGGCACCGGCTCCGACGTCGAGGCGGCGATCGACCAGGCACGCGGCGACGGCGTGGTGATCGAGCGCACCTACCGCCAGCAGCGGCTGATCCCCGCGTTCATGGAGCCCCGGTCGACCGTGGTCGACCCCACCAGCGAGCAGATCACCATGTGGTCGGCGACCCAGGTGCCGCACATCCTGCGACTCATGCTCGCGCTGACCTGCAACATCTCGGAGAGCAAGCTGCGGGTCATCGCCCCGGACGTCGGCGGCGGGTTCGGCGGCAAGCTCCAGGTGACCCCGGAGGAGGTGACCACGCTGCTGGTGGCGAACCGGCTCGGCAAGCCGGTGAAGTACACCGAGACCCGCAGTGAGTCGCTCGTGGCCGGCCACCACGGACGCGACCAGGTGCAGCGGCTCACCCTCTCGGCGACCAAGGAGGGCATCGTCACAGGCCTCAAGGTCGACCTGCTGGCCAACATGGGTGCCTACCTGGGTCTGGTGACCTCGGGGGTGCCGGTGCTCGGGGCGTTCATGTACAACTCGATCTACAAGTTCCCGGCCTATCGGTTCACCTGTCACAACATCTTCACCAACCTGACGTGGACCGACGCCTACCGCGGCGCCGGACGTCCGGAGGCCACCTTCGCCATCGAGCGGCTGATGGACGACCTCGCGGCGGAGCTCCAGATGGACCCGATCGAGCTGCGGCGCAAGAACTGGATCCGCCACGAGGAGTTCCCCTTCACCACCGTCGCCGGTCTGGAGTACGACAGCGGCAACTACGAGGCCGCGACCGACAAGGCACTGGAGCTCTTCGGCTACGACGAGCTGCGGTCGGAGCAGCAGCGGCGCCGGGAGTCGAACGACCCCGTCCAGCTCGGTATCGGCACGTCGACCTTCACCGAGATGTGTGGCCTCGCCCCCTCACGGGTCCTCGGCTCACTCGCCTACGGCGCCGGCGGCTGGGAGAACGCCCAGGTCCGGATGCTGCCCTCCGGCAAGGTCGAGGTCGTCACCGGCGCGAGCGCCCACGGCCAGGGGCACGAGACGGCGTGGAGCCAGATCGTGGCCGACCGGCTCGGCGTCGCGTTCGAGGACGTCGAGGTCCTGCACGGCGACACCCAGGTCTCGGTCAAGGGGCTGGACACCTATGGATCGCGCTCGCTCTCGGTCGGCGGCATCGCCGTGGTCAAGGCCGCGGACAAGGTGATCGAGAAGGCTCGCCACGTGGCCGCCCACCTGATGGAGGCGAGCGAGGACGACCTCGAGTTCTCCGGTGGCCGGTTCAGCGTCAAGGGCACCGACAAGGGGATGGCGATCGGGGAGATCGCGCTCGCCGTCTTCGCCGCACACAACCTGCCCGACGGGATGGAGCCCACGCTGGACTCCGACGCCACCTACGACCCGGTCAACTTCTCCTTCCCGCACGGCACCCACCTCGCGGCGATGGAGGTCGACACCGAGACCGGCGCGGTGAAGCTGCGCAAGTACGTCTGCGTCGACGACGTCGGGATCGTGGTCAACCCGCTCATCGTCGAGGGCCAGGTCCACGGCGGACTGGTGCAGGGCATCGCCCAGGCGCTCTTCGAGGAGGCTGTGTATGACGACCAGGGCACCCTGGTCACGGGGTCCTTCGTGGACTACCTCGTGCCGAGTGCCGCGGACGTGCCCGACTTCATCACCGATCGCACCGAGACCCCGTCGACCACCAACCCGCTCGGGGTCAAGGGGGTCGGGGAGGCAGGCACCATCGCCTCGACCCCGGCGATCGTCAACGGCGTGCTGGACGCGATCCGGCACCTCGGCGTGCAGGACCTCACCATGCCGTGCACTCCCAGTCGGGTCTGGCAGGCACTGCAGTCGCGTGAGCAGGGTGAGCCGGCGTCGGTGCAGCCGACCAACCCCGAGCAGACCTCGGGCAACCTCAACAGCAGCGGGGTCATCAGTCCCGAACAGGGCCCCCGGACCGAAGGCGGTGCGTCATGATCCCCGCGGCGTTCGACTACCACGCGCCCACGAGCGTCGAGGAGGCTCTCCGGCTGCTCGCCGAGAGCGGTGACGACGTGAAGGTGCTGGCTGGAGGACAGAGTCTCCTGCCGGTGCTCAAGCTGAGGCTCGCTGCCCCCGAGGTCGTCGTCGACCTCGGGCGCATCGACGCGCTGCGGGGTGTGCGGGAGGACGGGGAGGCCCTCGTCATCGGCGCCATGACGCCGCACCACGAGGTCGCGTCCGACCCGCTGGTCCAGCAGCACGCCCTGTTGCTGCGCGAGGCGACACGCACCGTCGCTGATCCGCAGGTGCGCCACCGCGGCACCTTCGGTGGTGCCCTCGCCCACGCCGACCCGGCCGGTGACCTGCTGGCGCCGTGCCTGGCCCTCGACGCCGAGTTCGTCATCGCCGGGCAGGGCGGCACCCGCACGGTCGCGGCAGCCGACTTCTTCCAGGACTACTTCACGACGGCCATCGACGACGGCGAGATCCTCACCGAGGTGCGCGTGCCCAAGCACACCGGGTGGCGGGCCCACTACGAGAAGTTCTCACGCGTCGCCCAGCAGTGGTCCATCGTCGCGATCGCCGTGACGCTTCGCTCCGAGGGCGGCACGATCAGCGAGGCCCGGGTGGCCCTGACCAACATGGGCACGGTGCCGATCCGTGCGACGGCGGCCGAGCAGGCCCTGGCGGGCGTGGCCGCGACACCGGAGGCGGTCGCCCAGGCAGTCGCGGGAATCGCCGAGGGCACCGAGCCCCCGAGCGACCTCAACGGCGACGCCGACTACCGGCGGCACCTCGCCACCGTGCTGGCGCGCCGGGCGGTCCTGGCGGCGGCGGGCTGAGGCATGGACCTGGAGCACCGGTTCACCGTCGGCACGAGCGTGGAGGAGACCTGGGCCGCCTTCAACAACCTGGAACGGGTGGCGCCATGCTTCCCCGGCGCCACCCTGACCTCGGTCGACGGAGACGAGTTCCGCGGCTCCGTCAAGGTCAAGCTCGGCCCGATCGCCTTGCAGTACAACGGCACCGGCCAGTTCGTCGAGCGCGACGAGGCGAGCCGTCGGGCGGTCATCGAGGCCAAGGGCCGCGACAAGCGGGGCAATGGCACGGCGGCGGCGACGGTGACCGCCCGTTTCAGCCCGGATGACGCGGGCACGCTGGTCGAGGTCACCACCGACCTGGCGATCACAGGCAAGCCCGCACAGTTCGGCCGCGGTGTCATCCAGGACGTGAGCGACAAGCTGCTCGGCCAGTTCGTCACCTGCCTGCAGGACAAGCTGGGCGGCGGGTCCACCGAGGGCGAGGCCGTGACCGAGGGCGCCACGGAAGCGTCTGAAGCGGCTGAGGCGGACGGCATACCGGCATCGGCGACCGCCCCACCGTCTCCGGCTGCCCCGTCGCCGGTCGCACCTGCACCACCGAGGCAGGCGCGCGCGCCGGAGCCCGCACCGGACGTCCAGCTGGACCTGTGGAGCACCATCGCGCCGGTGCTGGCCAAGCGCTACGCGCCGCTGGTCCTCACCGGGCTCGGTGGGCTGGTCGTCGGGATCCTGCTGGGACGTCGGCGCAGCGGCGCCTGAACCGATCAGCCGCCGCGGCGGACGGGTGAGGCAGCGTCCCGCGAGCGGTCACCTATGGTGGGCAAATGCCGCTGGACTATCCCATCGCCGAGCGCACCCTCCCGGGTGGACTGCGCGTCATCGTCTCCGAGGACCACACCGTCCCGGCCGTCACCGTCAACCTGTGGGTGGGGGTGGGATCCCGCCACGAGAGCGAGGGCCGCACCGGGTTCGCCCACCTCTTCGAGCACCTGATGTTCCAGGGCTCGCGCCAGGTCGAGAGCGGAGAGCACTTCTCGGCGCTGATGGCGCAGGGCGGGCGGCTCAACGCGACGACCTGGTTCGACCGCACCAACTACTTCGAGACGGTGCCCAAGGGCGCCTACGAGCTCGCGCTGTGGTTGGAGGCCGACCGGCACGGTTACCTGCTCGATGCGGTCAACCAGGACAACCTCGACAACCAGCGCGACGTGGTCAAGGAGGAGAAGCGGCAGCGCTACGACAACCAGCCCTACGGCAACGCCCTGATCGACATCTACGCCACCGTCTTCCCCAAGGGCCACGCCTACCACCACCCGACCATCGGGTCGATGGAGGACCTGGACGCCGCCAGCCTCGAGGACGTGCACGCCTTCTACCGCCGGCACTACACGCCGGACAACACGGTGCTGACCCTCGTCGGAGACCTCACTCCCGAGGAGGGATTCGCTGCGGCAGAGCGGTATTTCGGGCCGTTGCCGGCCCGGTCGGCGCCCGTCGCCATGCCCACCGAGCCGTTGGCCCCCCTCACCGAGCCGGTGCGCGAGGAGCGGGTCGAGGACGTCCCCAACGACCGCCTGCACCTCGCCTTCCGGCTCCCGGTCGACGACACCCCCGAGTTCTTCGCCTCCGCCCTCGCCCTGGACGCGCTGGCCGGGCTGGCGACGTCCCGGCTCTACCAGCGACTGGTGCGCCGGGAGCAGGTCGCGACGAACGTCTCGGCCCACGCGATGGGTCTGGTCGACGGGGTCTCGCTCGGCTTCATCGGCATCGACGTGGCCGAGGGGACCAGTGCCGACGACGTCGAGGCGACGGCCATGGCCGAGCTCGAGCGGTTCGGCGATGACGGGCCGACCGCCGTCGAGATGGAGTCCGCCCTGGCCGACAGCGAGCGGTCGTGGCTGTCCGCGCTGGCGAGCCAGGAGGAGCGCGCCGACCTGATCAGCCACCACGCGCTGCTCCAGGGAGACGCGCATTACGTCAACACCTACCTGGACCGGCTGGCGGAGATCACGCCGGAACAGGTGCGTGACGCCGCTCGCCGCTGGTTGCAGCCGCGATCGGCCGCCGTCGTGGCCTACCTCACCACGAGCACCGAAGGAGTGAGCCGATGAGCGCCCAGCCGACGAGGACCGAAGAGCTGGTGCCCCGGCCGCAGGTGAGCGACCCGGAGCCGTGGGCGTTCCCCGCGAGCACCACGACGAAGCTCGACAACGGACTGACCGTCGTGGCCTACGACGTGCCGGGGCAGTATGTCGTGTCGGTGCGCCTCGCCGTCCCGGCACCACTCGCCGCCGAGCCCCGCGAGGTCGAGGGCGTGGCGGGCATCATGTCCCGCACCATGGACGAGGGCACGAAGCGGCATACCGGGGAAGAGCTGGCGGAACTGTTGGAGCGCAAGGGGATCGCGCTCGGGGCCGGCATGGCCGAGACCGGACTGCTCGTGGACGTCGACGTCGCCCAGCGGCACCTGGGTGCGGCCCTCGAGCTGCTGGCCGAGTGCCTGAGCGAACCCGTCTTCCCGGAGGTCGAGGTGTCCCGGCACGTCAGGACCCGGCTGGCCGAGATCGACCACGAGCGCGCCATCGGGAGTGCACGCGCCGCGATGGAGTTCATCAAGACCTACTTCGAGTCCGGAGCGCGGGCGTCCCGGCCCGCGGGGGGCACGAGGGAGACGGTGGCCGCGATCAGGCGGGCGGACGTCGCGGCCTACCACGCGGCCCACGTGCGTCCCGACGGCGCGACCCTGGTGGTGGCCGGCGACCTGGCCGACCTCGACCTGGCGGCGGAGCTCGAGCGCAGCATGGGCTCCACCGCCAGGTCGAG
>NZ_VOHR01000166.1 GCF_009192725.1 Segeticoccus rhizosphaerae
ACTCGACCGACACGGGAGCCCCCGCGGGCTCCCCCGGCAGGCCCGCGGGCCCGGCGGACGCACCCGATCCGGTCGGCCCACCGCCGACAGCGGCGGCGCCCCAGCTTCTGGACGAGCTGACCACCCGGGTCTACCTGGCCATCCTCCGGCAGAAGGACGCGACCCGGGCCCTGCTCGTGGCCCAGGGCATGACCGGCAAGCTGGTCGACGAGGCACTCCAGAGCCTGCTCGGTCGGGGGCTCATCCTGCAGCAGGAGGACGGCGTCTGGCTGCCCGTGGCACCCGACGTCGCGCTCCCGGCCTACGCTGCCGAGCTCGAACGGCAGGCCAGGGGGGTGCGCGCCTCGGCACACGAGCTCGCCGAGGTCTTCTACGCCGCTCACGGACGGGGACCACGCAGCGACCGGGGGGTCCAGGTCCTCAGCACCGTCGACGAGCTGCACAGCGCAACCGCTGACATCGTCGCCTCGGCGCGCACGTCGGTCGTCGCGATGCGGGACCTGTCACCCCGCACCCGCCAGCTGTTCGCCGGGCCGCTGGCCGCGCACCGGGAGCCGGGCTACTCCGCCGACGGCCAACCGCTCGAGTTCCGCAGCACGTATGTCGTGGACGTCCTCGACCTGCCCGACGCCCGTGACGTCCTGGCCGCACGCATCGAGGGCGGGGAGTCCATCCGCTTCGTCCCGCGGGCCCCGTTCTCGGCGGTCGTGGTCGACGACACCGCTGCCGTCGTCGACGTGTCGGCCCACGACGAAACCGGCGCCGGCTCGCTGTTGGTGCGCTCACGTGCCCTGGTCCTCGCGATCTCTGCCACGGTCGAGCAGGTGTGGCGCCTCGGCTCGCCGCTGCACCGTGCGGTCGAGGACTCTCCCCTGGACGACCGCGACCACCAGATCATCACGCTGCTGGCCGCGGGTGCCTCGGACGCGACGATCGCCCGCCAGCTCGGGGTCTCCCAACGGACCGTGGAGCGACGGATGCGCGCGCTGATGGACCGGCTGGGGTCGCGCACGCGCTTCCAGGCCGGCATCGCGGCCACGAAGCGCGGGTGGGTCTGACCGGCCGATCAGCCGATTCACCGGACAGTGACCTCATGCCCGCGCGGACGCGGCTAGACTCATGCGTTCGGCGTTTGAGACACGGACGCCGGCCGCCTATGTCGTCGTCAGTCGTGCAGGGGAGCATGTGAGCGTTTCGGAACAGGTCACCGCGCAGTCGACCCCTCCCGAGGTCACCGCCGAGATCGCCGTCGAGCAGGCCCACGTCAACCGCGTCTACGCCGAGCTCGACAAGGCGACCGCCCGGGTGGACCTCGTCGAGGCTGAGGGTCTGTCCCGCGGTCGCACCGACCGCACGGGAGACATCCGCGACGAGGAGCTGACCGGCCTGTTCGAGCGGGACGCGCTCGTCTACAGCGCCGGCCGACGCCGCGCGAGCCTGGAGACGCAGTACGAGGGCCTGGTCTTCGGGCGCCTCGACCTCGAGCACGAGTCCCGCGACGGCGCGGAGCGCGAGGTGCGCTACGTGGGCCGCCTCGGGGTCCGGGACGACGACTACGAGCCGCTGGTCATCGACTGGCGGGCACCCGCCGCGGCCCCGTTCTACCGCGCGACACCGGTCGACCCGCTCGGCGTCCTGCGCCGCCGGGTCCTGCGCTGCCGTGGCCCCGAGGTGATCGGGATCGAGGACGACCTCATGGTGGTCGAACCGCCAGAGGACCTCGTCGTGGTCGGCGACGGCGCGCTCATGGCGGCCCTGACGCGCACCCGCGGCGAACGGATGCGCGACATCGTCGCCACCATCCAGCGACACCAGGACGAGGCGATCCGAGCGCCCGCCAAGGGGGTCACCGAGATCACGGGGGGCCCGGGCACGGGCAAGACCGTCGTCGCGCTGCACCGAGCGGCCTTCCTGTTGTATGCCGACCGGCGCCGCTACGAGGCCGGCGGCATCCTGGTGGTGGGCCCCTCGGCCGCCTACACGGCATACATCGAGCGGGTCCTGCCCTCCCTGGGTGAGGAGACCGTCACGTTGCGCTCGCTCGGCGACGTGCTCGACGGGATGACGGCCGTGCGTCTCGACTCCCCCGCCGCGGCAGCCATCAAGGGCTCCCTGCGGATCCGGCGGGTCCTGGCCCGGGCGGCTCGTGACGTCATCCCCGGCGTCCCCCGGACGCTGCGCGCCTTCGTCGCGGGCCGCGCGATCCGGATCGACCAACCCGACCTGGCTCGGGTGCGCGACCAGGTGCTGCGGACGCATCAGCGCAACCTCGCCACCAGCGCCGCCGCACAGGGCCTCGCCGAGGTCGCCTGGGCGGGCGTCCGCAGCGGCGAACGTGCCGAGTTCATCGACAAGTTCGTCGATCACCCGGACGTGGAGGCCTTCCTGGAGCAGTGGTGGCGGCCGCTCGACCCCCGCGAGGTGTTGCTGTGGCTCGCCGACCGCGAGCGCCTCACCCGCTACGGCAGGGGCATCCTGTCGGCCGAGGAGGTCGAGGTGCTCGGCCAATCCATCGACCGGGCCCTCGAGACGGGCGCGTGGTCGGTCGCCGACGCCGCGCTGATCGACGACCTCGCGGCCCGGCTCGGGCCGATCCGGGAGGTGCGCTCGGAGGAGCGCGGCTTCTACGAGATCGAGGAGCTCGACGACGCCTCGCAGTACCACGTCTCACCGGTCGGCGCGCGCGGCACGGGACTCGAACCCGCCACGGCGCGTGGGGAGTTCACCCCGCAGGACCGCCGGGCCCGGCTGCTGCAGGGCCGCCTGGAGAAGCCGGCGGAGTATGCCCACGTGCTCGTCGACGAGGCGCAGGACCTGTCGCCCATGCAGTGGCGGATGCTCGGACGGCGCGGCCGGTGGTCGTCGTGGACGGTGGTCGGTGACGCGGCGCAGAGCTCCTGGCCCGACGGGGACGAGGCCGCCACGGCCCGCGAGGAGGCATTCGGCAGCAAGCTCCGCCAGCGCTTCCACATGGACACCAACTACCGCAACGCGCAGGAGATCTTCGACTACGCCGCGCGCGTGGTGCGCGAGCAGGTGCCGGACGCCGACATCCCCCAGGCGGTCCGCGACACGGGCGTCGAGCCGGTCGAGGAGACGGTCGCGCCCTCGAGGCTGGCCGAGGCGGCCGGCAAGGCGGTGGTGCGGCTGCTCAGCGAGGTCGAAGGGTCGATCGCGGTCGTCACGCCGGCGCGCTGGGCCGCCGACCTGGCCACGGTCCACGACGACCGGCGGGTGGTCGTGGTCGACCCGATGTCGACCAAGGGCCTGGAGTACGACGCGACGGTGATCGTCGACCCCGACGAGATCACCCGAGAGTCACCCGGCGGCGTGCGGGTGCTCTACGTCGCGCTGACCCGAGCCGCCCACCGGATGGCCGTCCTGCGCGTCGAGGGGTGACACCGGAGCCGGCCTGCCGCGCCCGACGACCTCGACGGCGGCGTGTCGGGTCGTGGCGTCGGGTCAGAGACAGCTCGTCGCTGCCGGCTGGAGGGGCGGTCGGGTCAGTGGCCGAGCAGCGCCTTGGTCCGGTCGAGGCCGACCGCCAGCAACAGCGTGGGCAGCCGCGGCCCGGTCTCCTTGCCGATGAGCAGCCGGTAGACCAGCTTGAAGAACTCGCGCTGGGCCTTCGACAGCTCGGGGTCGCGCAGCTTGGCGTCGGCCTCGATGCCGCGCAACACCTTGGGCACGCCGTAGACCTGGGTCGTGAGGCCGTCGAGCGACCAGGCGTCCTCGAGCCTCGGCAGCGCAGGATCCGCGTGGCCCTCGAGCAGGACGCGCAGCTCCTCGCGCTCGGATTCGCCGACCCCGCTGAGCAGCTCGGCGTCGGGCTCGACCCGGACCCGCGTGCGGTCCTCCGCGGCCACCTGCGTGTCGACCCAGTTCTCGGCGCAGGTCAGACGCGGACGTGCCTCGTCCAGCGACTCCAGTGGGTCCTCCGGGTCGAGCTCCGACAGGATCCGCAACGTCTGGTCGTCGTGGCCGGTGGTGATGTCGACCACGGACGCGAGGGTGCGGAACGGCAGCGGGTGGGGCGTGCGGGCCAGCTCGCCTGCCGCGGTCGAGCTCGCCCGCTGGTATGCCGCCAGGTCGCCCGGCTGCGCCGAGTCGCCGGTGACCTTGCGCACCAAGGCATCCCACTCGTCATACAGGCGCTGGATCTCCTGACCGAAGGAGATGTCGAACGACTGGGACGGCTTGCGCCGGGCATAGAGCCACCGCAGGATCGCCGGCTCCATGATCTCCAGCGCCTCCGCGGGGGTCGGGACTCCCCCCTTGGACGAGCTCATCTTGGCCATCCCCTTGATGCCGACGAAGGCATACATCGGCCCGACGGGGCGCTCGCCACCGAAGATCTCGCGGACCAGCTGCCCACCCACCACGAAGGACGAGCCGGGTGACTGGTGGTCGACCCCCGACGGCTCGAAGACGACGCCCTCGTAGGCCCACCGCATGGGCCAGTCGACCTTCCAGACCAGCTTGCCGTGGTTGCTCTCCGAGAGCAGCACGGTGCGTCCGTGCCCGCAGGCGCAGGTGTAGGTGAGCGCGGTGGTCTCGTCGTCGTAGGCCGTGACCGTGGTCGTGTCGCGCTGGCAGATGTCGCAGTAGGGCTTGTAGGGGTAGTAGCCGGTCGCGGCGGTGCCGTCGTCCTCGCTGGCCGCGCCGGAGCCCTCGGCTGCCTCGGCCGCGGCGGCCTCCTGGTCCGCGTCGAGCTTCTTGGCCTGCCCCGCCACGACGGCGGCCGGGTCGGCCGCCTTGGTGCGGTAACGACCGAGGACCTCGTCGATGTGGGCCCGCTCGCGCATGGCGTGCAGGATCTGCTCGCGGTAGGCGCCGGAGGTGTACTGCTGTGTCTGGCTGATGCCGCGGAAGTCGATGCCCATCCGGGTCAGCGCGTCGACGAGCGGGGCCTTGAAGTGCTCGGCCCAACTGTCGTGCGCGCTGCCGGGAGGCGGCGGGACGGAGGTCAGCGGCTTGCCGATGTGCTGGTTCCAGGACTCGTCCACCCCGACGCCAAACGGCACCTTGCGGAAGCGGTCGTAGTCGTCCCACGACATGATGTGCTCGCAGGCGATCCCGCGCCGCTTGATCTCGTCGGCGACCAGGTGCGGCGTGATGACCTCGCGCAGGTTGCCCAGGTGGACCGGCCCGGAGGGGCTGATGCCCGAGGCGCAGACGATCGTGTCCATGCCGCGGCGCTTCGCCTCGACCACGACCTCGTCCGCGAGCCGCGAGACCCAGTCGCCGTCGATGCCCCGGTCGGTGCCCGCGCTCGCGGCGACCGTGTCTGCGTTCCGCGCCGTGTCCGTCATACTCCTCATCCTCCCAAACCCCGTTGCCCGCCCTGCGCCCGCGCCGCGCGCCGGTGCTCCGCGTGCTCCGTGCCGGCCGCTTTGCTCGCGTGAGGCCGCTTTGCTCGCGTGAGGCCGCTTCCGACCCGCTGGACACCGGCTTGACGCGAGCAAACCGGGTTGGACCGAGCACAGGTCAGTCGTGGCCGAGCAGGGAGTGGCGTTCGATGACCTCGTCGCGCCCCGGGCCGACACCGATCACCGAGACCCGGGCCCCGACCTGCCCTTCGACGAACTCGACGTAGGCCCGGCAGTTGGCCGGCAGCTCGTCATAGCTGCGACAGCCCGAGATGTCGGAGTTCCACCCCGGCAGCACCTCGTAGATCGGCTTCGCATGGTGGAAGTCGGTCTGGGTCATCGGCATCTCGTCGTGCCGCACCCCGTCGACGTCATAGGCCACGCAGACCGGGATCTCGTCGAAGGTGTCGAGGTTGTCGAGCTTGGTGATCACGAAGTCGGTGACGCCGTTGATCCGCGCGGCGTAGCGCCCGATCACGGTGTCCAGCCAGCCGATCCGCCTCGGTCGTCCCGTCGTGGTGCCGAACTCGCGACCTATCTCGCGCAACCGGTCACCGACCTCGTCGTGCAGCTCGGTCGGGAACGGCCCCTCCCCCACCCTGGTCGTGAACGCCTTGAGGATCGCGGTGACCCGGTCGATCCGGGTGGGCGGCACGCCGGCCCCGGTGCAGGCGCCCGCCGAGATGGCGTTGGACGAGGTGACGAACGGGTAGGTCCCGTGGTCGACGTCCAGCAGGGTCGCCTGGCCGGCCTCGAAGAGCACGTTCTTGCCCTCGTCCAGCGCCTTGGCGAGGACCAGCGAGGTGTCGGCCACCATCGGACGCAACCGGTCGGCATACCGGAGGAACTCAGCCATGACCTCGTCCACCTCGACGGCGCGACGGTTGTAGACCTTGAGCAGCATCTGGTTCTTGACGTCGAGGGCGGCCTCGACCTTCTGCCGCAGGATCGACTCGTCGTAGAGGTCCTGGACCCGGATGCCGATCCGGCTCATCTTGTCGGCATAGGTGGGGCCGATCCCCCGGCCGGTGGTGCCGAGCTTGCGCGACCCGAGGAAGCGCTCGGTGACCTTGTCGAGCACTCGGTTGTAGGGCGCGATGAGGTGGGCGTTGGCGCTCACGACGAGCGAGCTGGTGTCGATCCCGCGCGCCTCGAGCGCGTCGATCTCCTCGAACAGCACGCTCAGGTCGACGACGACGCCGTTGCCGATGACCGGGATGCAGCCCGGCGTGAGGATGCCGCTGGGCAGCAGGTGCAGGGCGTACTTCTCGCCGTCGATGACGACCGTGTGACCGGCGTTGTTGCCGCCGTTGAACTTCACGACATAGTCGAGCCTGCTCCCCAGCAGGTCCGTCGCCTTGCCCTTGCCCTCGTCGCCCCACTGGGCTCCCACCAGCACGATCGCCGGCATCCCGGCCACCCACCTTCTCGTCGCTGCACGCGTGTGCGTTCCGCGCCCGGTCGTCGGTGTCGCAGGCACGACGCGAGCCCCGCTCGACGCAGGGCCCGTGCGGCCAAAGGCTACCGGGTGCGCCCTTGTTGCTGCGTCGTCGTTCACCAGCCGGTATGCCGTGCACCAGCCCCTCCCCCACCACTTCCGTATGCCGCGCGGCCCCTGGGTCAGCGCAGGATGTCGCCGTCCAGCAGGTGCCGCCGTTGCGCCGCGGCGCCGAGCTGGAACCGCGAGTCGACCCCCAGCTCGTCCATCAGCCGGGAGACCCGCCGTCGCACCGTGCGCACGCCCCAGCCCAGGTAGCGGGCGATCGCCTCGTCCTTGAACCCGCTGCCGAGCATCCCCAGCAGCCGGCGGTCGTCGGCGGAGGCGTCGGAGCCGTCGTGCACCGGGAGCGCCAGCCGCCAGGCCTGGTCGAAGACGGTGCTGAATGCCTGCACCAGCATGGCGTCGCGGATGACGACGTAGCCGCCCGTGGGCGCGCCCCACTCGACGGCCGCCATCACGGCGTTGGACCCGAAGACCGCGAAGTCGTGCGGTGGGCGTTCCATCACCCGCTGCTGCTCACCGACCCGGGCCCAGGAGTGCATCCAGTCGCGACCGTTCGGGTCGGACAGGGCCACCATGGGATAGAGGGTCCGCTGCTCCCGTCCGGCGATCAGCGCCGACTGCGTCGTGCGCACGGCGTCGTGGTCGAGGCCGGGTCCGATGTCCAGGCTCTGCACGCACGACCGGATCAGGCCGCCCGTGGTGCGCGAGAGGTATTCCACGACGCTGGGGGCCACCTCGGGCGCGACCGTCTCCCAACCCGTGACGGGGTGTCTCGCTCCGGCTTGCCCGAAGCTGTGGTCCTCGGTGAACTGGCTGATCGCCCCCCGGGCGGCGGCCAGCTCACGGCGTCGGTCGTCAAGGCGGGCCTCCTCCGCATCGATCAGCCGCTCGAGCGCGGCGCGGGGATGGTCCACCTGGATCGTGCCGTCGGGCCGGTGCCGCACCAGGCCCGCGGTCAGCAGCTCCTCCAGCGCCTCGGCCGCGTCGATCTCGCGCCACCCGAGCTCGGTCGCGTGTCCTGCCAGGTCGGTGGAGGTGGCCCGCAGGACTCGGCGGTAGAGCGACTCGGCGCGAGGCGAGACGTTGAGGACGGCGAGTTGACCCTTCATTTCGTGGCATTTTATGGACATTGGCAATGTTGTGCCACCATCCGGTCACTTCACACGGCATCATGGTCCCCGCCGTGCGGACGTGGCAGGGGAACATCCGAGCACGGCGGCGGACGGCCCCCGGCCGGACGTGAGATGCAGGGGGCGGTGCCGGGAGCCGGGATCCCACGCGGGTCCCGGGCCCCGGCACCACTGCGTCGCCGGAGGCCACCGGACGCTGCACCCATCGGGGGATGCAGTGTGCCCGGTCTCGGGTTCACTCGCACCACCCAACCCGCGGGCCGGTTCGGACGTCGGAGGGGGCACCAGCAGCACCCGTCGATGAGGGAGCGACCTTCCATGGCCACCCGCCCACGCCTCGCAGTCCTCGCGCTCGCCGCGAGCGCAAGCCTCGGGCTCATCACCGCCTGCGGGACTGCCACTGAGGCCGGAAACGGATCCACCGGATCACCGGCACCCGTCGCGAGCGGTGAGCCGGCCCCCGGCACCGCCCCGAGCAGCCCGGCCGCTGCCAGCACTGCTGGCGCGCCGACACCGGCCCCCA
>NZ_VOHR01000167.1 GCF_009192725.1 Segeticoccus rhizosphaerae
GCGAGCGGCCTGACGACGGCGGCGCGCCCACCCCGGAGAACGTCCGATGAGCGCCGTCGCGCCGGCCCTCGCGGCCGCCGACGACCACGTCGGCATCAACGGCGTCGCGCTCGCCGTCCTGATCATCCTGTTCCTGCTCGTCACCGTCATGGGCTTCATGGCGGCGCGCTGGCGCAAGGCCGACAGCCTCGAGTCCCTCGACGAGTGGGGGCTCGGCGGCCGCAGCTTCGGCACCTGGATCACCTGGTTCCTGCTCGGTGGCGACCTCTACACGGCATACACGTTCGTGGCGGTGCCGGCGGCGATGTTCGCGCTGGGCTCGGTGAGCGGGTTCTTCGCGGTCCCCTACACGATCGTGCTCTACCCGATCATCTTCATCTTCATGTCACGCCTGTGGTCGGTGAGCCACCGGCACGGTTACGTGACACCGGCCGACTTCGTCCGAGGGCGCCACGGCTCGCGGGGACTCTCGCTCGCCATCGCGATCACCGGGCTGCTCGCGACGATGCCCTACATCGCGCTGCAGCTGGTGGGAATCCAGGCGGTCCTGGAGGTCGCGGGCCTCGGTGGTTCCGGCAGCCTGATCGCCAAGGACCTGCCCCTGTTCATCGCGTTCGCGCTGCTCGCGGCCTACACCTACTCGAGCGGCCTGCGGGCACCGGCGATCATCGCCTTCGTCAAGGACGCGCTGATCTACCTGGTGATCATCGTCGCCGTGGTCTACCTGCCGTCGAAGGTGGGCGGCTGGGACCACATCTTCCAGGCGGCCCAGGACAAGATGAACACGGTCAACCCCGACACCAAGAAGCCCACCGGCGCCTTCATCCCCAACAGCAGCCAGTACTGGGCCTACGGGACGCTCGCACTCGGTTCGGCGATGGCGTTGTTCATGTATCCGCACTCGATCACGGCAACGTTGTCGGCCAAGTCGCGCAACACGATCCGGCGCAACGCCTCGATCCTGCCGGCCTACAGCTTCGTGCTCGGTCTGCTCGCACTGCTGGGTTGGGTCGCGATCGCGGCCGGCACCAAGCCGATCGGGCTCGACGGCAAGGGCAATGCGCAGCTCGTCGTGCCGCAGCTGTTCGAGGACATGTTCCCATCGTGGTTCGCCGGCGTCGCCTTCGCGGCCATCGCCATCGGTGCGCTGGTGCCGGCGGCGATCATGTCGATCGCCGCGGCGAACACCTTCACCCGCAACGTGTATCGCGAGTGGTTCCGCCCGAACGCCACGCACGCCGAGGAGGCCAAGGTGTCGAAGGCGGCGTCGCTGGTGGTCAAGGCGTTCGCGCTGGTCTTCGTGCTCACGCTGGACAAGCAGAACGCGATCAACTTCCAGCTCCTGGGCGGCATCTGGATCCTCCAGACGTTCCCGGCGGTCGTCTTCGGCCTCTACACGCGGTGGTTCCACCGTTGGGGCCTGTTGGCGGGATGGGCGGTGGCGATGGTCTACGGCACCGTCACGGCATACCACAACATCAACCCTCTCACCGGCAACCACTTCTCCAGCTCGCTGGCAACAATCAACGGGATCGGTCAGATGGGCTACATCGCGCTGACCGCCTTCGTGATCAACGTGGTCCTCGCGGCCGTGGTCACGGTCGTGCTGCGGCTGGCCAAGGTGCCGGCCGGTCAGGACCAGACGGTCATGAGCGACTACTTCGTCGATGCGGACGACCCGCGCGTCGAGAGGGAGCTCGGGTTGGAGACACCGGCACACTGAGGCATGCGCCTTCTTGCACCAAGCGTCCTGGCCGCTGCACTGCTCCTTGCGGGGTGCAGTGCAGCGGCCGACAAACCGCCCGCGGACGGAGCGCCCAGCGCGCCGTCCGCGGGCGGTTCCGCTTCTCCGGCTGCTGGCCAGTCGGCGCCCCGCAGCCAGCCGCCTGGTGCGACCGGCACGGAGAGCCTTGGCGGCGAGGGAGCGCCCACGTCCACCGGCAGCCCCACCACGGCCGCTCGGCCGAGCTTCACCGTGGTGATGACCGGCGACATCCTGCAGCACCACCAGATCTGGGGCCAGGCCGAGGCGGACGCCCGAGCGGAGGGCAGGACGGGTTATGACTACGACCCGATCTTCGCCGGGCAGCGAAAACTCATCAGCGGGGCGGATCTCGCGATCTGCCACCAGGAGACGGTGTTCGGTCGCAAGAACGGCCCGTTCTCGGGATATCCGGTCTTCAACTCGCCTCCGCAAGTGCTGCGGGGCGTCAAGGACGCCGGCTACGACGCGTGCACCACGGGGTCCAACCACTCACTGGACCAAGGTCTCGAGGGCATCACCCGCACCCTGGATGACATGGATGCGGCCGGCATCAAGCACACCGGCACGGCCCGGAGCGCCAAGGAGGCCGCCACCCCGCTGATCATGGACGTCAAGGGCGTCAAGGTGGCGCTGCTGGAATACGCCTACGGCACCAACGGCATCCCGATGCCGGAGGGCAAGCCGTGGGCCGAGAACATCATCGACAAGAGGAAGATCCTCGCCCAGGCTCACCAGGCGAAGACCCAGGGCGCCGACGTGGTGATCCTCGCGATGCACTGGGGCACGGAGGACCAGCACGAGCTCAACGAGCAGCAGGCCGAGCTCGGCCCGGCGCTGATCAAGTCGCCCGACATCGACCTCATCTACGGCCACCACGTCCACGTGGTCCAGCCGTGGCAGAAGGTCGGCGACGAGTGGATCGCCTACGGACTCGGCAACTACATCTCGGCACAGGCCTTCCTCTCCCGGCTCGACGTGCGCGACGGCGTGCTGGCGCGGTTCACGTTCTCGCCGAAGAAGGGCGGTGGATGGCACGTGAGCCGGGCGGAGTATGCACCGAGCTACGTCGGCCAGTCCCCGCTGCACATCATCGACGTCGCCGAGGCGCTGAACGATCCGTCCACGCCGGCCTGGCTCCGCAGGGACTACCGGGCGTCCTGGAAACGGACCGTCGGTTACGTCAACGCGCTCGGCGCCAAGAAGGACGGGCTGCGACCGATCACGGTGCCCCACTCACCCTGAGGACGCGCACCCTGGCCAGCTCTGTCGGTAGTCACGATTAGCCTCGTTCCTGCGGGGCGGCGAAGGCACTGGAGGGGCCGCTGTTCGCCGTCGACGACACCTGGGCCGACCGGCCCACCGAGACCCCTCCCGACACCGATACCGATACCGATAACGGTGCGGGCGGTGTGGTGGCGGGGGTGGACCGTGGCTGTGCCGGCGGGCCGGACGGGTCCGGGTACACCCGGCTGGGCCCCGCGGGCGGAGGGATGCTGCACCCCGCCGACGAGACCACCACCCCAGCCGCACCCCTCACCGCGGACACCCCGCCTGGCTGCGGGCCGACCCCGCCGGCTGCCTCATCCCCGGCATCGGGGTCATCCCCGCCGACGGCTCCACCGTTGCCAACCTGCACTGCTTGTGCAAACACCACCACCGCGCCAAACACCAAGCCGGCTGGCACCTGACCGTGACCCCCGACGGCACCTGCACCTGGACCTCACCAGCCGGCCAGAACTACACCACCCACCCGACCAACCACCTCCAAGCCAGCGCCTGACGCGCCCAGCACGTCGGCAGGGCTGTGCTCCGAACCTTGGCGCTGGGATCTTCGATGCCTCGCCCGACGAGCTACCGAGGCGAGTGGGTTCCGCTGCGTCCAAGCCCATCAGGCGTTGGCCACGCCGCGCTCCAGGGCTCGAGCCAAGGCGTCCACCACGGCCGGGTCGTATTCGTAGCCGAGCCCCAGCTGGATCCGCTCGATCGCGGCGGCGGCACGAGGCCCCTCGGACGCGCCCTCGGCCAGGTCGTCGAAGGCGTTGGCGACCTTGATGATCCTGCTGGCCATCGGGAGGTCCTGGCCGAGCTCGCGCACCTGGCGGTAACGGATGGCCTGGGTCTCCATGATCCTCGCGACGTTGTCGAGCTCGCCGGTCTGCCGCACGATCCGAGCACCGTCGAGGGCGATCCGCCGCTGGTCGCCGGGAGCCACCAGGACGGTGGCGCCCCGAGGAATCGGCTCGGTCAGGGACACCTGCCCGATGTCGTGCAGCAGAGCGGCGTACTCGAGCTCGAGCACCTCGCGCTCGGACAGGCCCACGTCCCGGCCGATGGCCACGCACAGGGCAGCCACCCTGCGGGAGTGCCCAGCAGCGGTGTACCCGCCCAGCTCCGTCAACCGCGCCAGGGACCGCACCGTCTGCCGGAATGTCGCCCGGATGACCGAGTGGCGACGCAGCGCGAACTGCAGCAGCAGCAAGGGCAACAAGAACAACGGGATCGCGACGATGCCGAGCGGCAACTCCGCCAGGGCGACCAGCGCCGCGGTGGCACTCAACGCGGAGTAGAGCGGCGCCAGCGCCGATGCCTCGTCGACCAGCGCGCGACCGAGCGGAGCATGCTCATGGCTCGCCCTGACGGCCGCGAGCAAAGCCAGTTGCAGGACAAGGCCGAGTGCCGACGCGGCCAGCATGCACAGTGCGGTGATCCAGCGCGTACGAGCCCACTCGAACTGCTTGTCGAGCGCGGTCATTCCCTCGAAGATCGGCACCTCCCTGAACAGCACGGCCACGAGGCTGGTTCCGATAAGTCCGATCGCCAGCGACGTGAGGGAGACCGGGCGCCGCCGGGCCACCGCGAGGGCGGCGGCGCCGACCGCCATGCCGGCGGCCGTGACCAGAGTCACCACGGCTGCCCCGAATACGGCTCTATGATCCTTCGGCGCCTCGGTGGTCATGGCGAAGGCAAGCGAGGCCGCCATGGCGATCGGTGGCGTCTCCCGCACGTCGAGCAGGCTGACGCGGAGCGACTCGCCTACGGCGATCGCTACAAGGAAGGCCACGATGACGAAGACGGATGTCCCCGTCAGCCGGCCCCAGGCGGGGACGCTGAAGATCGCCGCGGTGACCAGGACCGCTGCGGCCACTGCCCCGAGGGCCCGGTCGGCCCGCGTCGCGCCGCCCATCATGCGGGATCTTGGTGCTCGAGCGGATGACCGGTCATCGGCGAAGAAGCGACGAGGTCCGAGACGACCGGGTCATCGTGGTCGTGCGCGTCACCAGCCGTGGCCAGGACCGCGGGCGAGAGCACGGTGGGCTCCCACTCACGTCCCCGTAGTGCTTCCTCGAGCGCCGACACGATCCTGGGGTCGAACTGTGATCCCGCCCGCGCCCGCAGCTCGGCGAGTGCTTGCTCCACCGACATGGCGGGGCGGTAGGAACGGCTGGTGGTCATCGAGTCGAAGGCATCGGCCACCGCGATGATGCGGGCGTACTCGGGGATGTCCTCGCCGGCCAGACCGGCCGGATAGCCGCGTCCGTCGAAACGCTCGTGGTGGTGCAGGATCCCGGGGCACGATTCTTGCAGGAACTCGATCTCCTGGACCATGACGACCCCGACGGCGGGGTGCTGCTGGATCTCGTCGAGGTCGTGTTGGGTCAGAGGACCGCTGTGTCGCAGGGTCTGCCACGGCAGCGCGATGGTACCCACGTCATGCAGCAAAGCGGCAAACCGCAGCTCGTCCGCTCTCTGGAACCCGAGTGACAGCCGCTCGGCCACAAGTCCGCACAGCGTGGCCATGCGCTCACTGTGCCCGACCGTGTAGGGGTCGTTGGCCTCGACCGCTGCCACGAGCGCCGCGATGGTGCGCTCGTGCACCCGCTGTTCGTCCCCGTACTGGCCCAGCGCCCATCGCGCGACGAACAGGGGTGCCAGGACCAGGACCGCACTGAACGCCCCGACGCCACCAGGTTTCCAGAGCACGACGAAGAGGAATGCGATCAGCCCGTAGCCGACATAGGACGGCCCCGAGGTGGCAAGCATCCGAAGGGCGAATCGCAGGACAGCATCCTGGCCCCCGTTGAGCCGGATGACGCCGCCGAGCAGCAGCGCGTTGGCAATGCTCATGAGTACGTTCGCGCCCATGAGCGGCAGACCGACATGCACGACGAGGTCGAACGCGTGCTCGGCGCGTTCGAGCGGAAACATTCCCCCGGCCGCGAGGTAGGTCCATCCCCCCACCGCTCCCACCACGCCACCCAGCACACTGTTGAAGAGTCGGACCTGAAGGCGCTCCGGAGCGAAGGCGAACAACGCGCTGGCCGTGCCGACCACCGTGGCGCCAAATGGTCCCACCAGCACGATGCCCGCGGCCAAGATGATCATGGTGAACGAGATCGTGACGCGAGAGCCCGCGTGTTCCTGTCGGATCGAGTAACCAAGGATCCCCAAGCAGGACAGAACTACCAAGGGCCCAACGACGTTCGGGTGGCGAGTCGCGTCCAGCGAGAAGAATGCGACTATTGCAAGACCGGCCGCAACCAGCGTGAGAACCGCGATATAGGTCCACACACGAAAGCGCGCGGTCATCCGACCGCGCGCATTCGGCTTCTGGTCCCCCTCGGCAACCGGCCGTGCGACGTCAGGCATTTCCCCAGACGGCCTGAAGGGTGGCTAGCGGCTCAGCCGCCCCAGCCCCAGATGCTTGATGCGGATGCGGCAAGCGCAGCGAAGTCCCCCGACATGAGGCTCTGGAACAGAGCTGAAAGCGTCGACATTTGAGTTCCTTTCGTGCGGGAACCCTGTGGTCCCGTGGTGGCCGAACCATATCGTACGCCGAGCCTTTCGGCCTAGTGTGATGTAGCCCATACTAACCAGCCCTTCGGGGCCACTCCGAACGTGCCGATATGACTAGCCTTGCGCTGGCTCGAGCCCGCCGCTCGGGCCCGGTGTTGCGCGCCCTTCATGCGTCCCGCCCGCGGCGTCGGGCAGCTCGTGCGTCCTGTGAGACACTAGCGGTCCACGCCCCGCCGGGCGTCACCCTTCCGACCATTGGAGTTCCCATGAGCAAGCGCGCCCGCAAGCGTCGCTCGCGCAAGGGCAAGGCGGCCAACCACGGTCGCAAGCCCAACGCCTGAGCACGCGACCCCCATCACCAACCCCCAGAAGCACACGGCACGCGGCCGAGCGACGTGAGTACCCGTCATACCGGCCGCGAACACGGAGCAGGCCCCCATCGTCCCGAGTGGACGAGTGGGGGCCTGAGTCGTGCCGATCCTTTGCTGCGGACCCGCTTGCTGGGGCTGACTATTCGGTCCGCTCGACCCGAGTTGTGACGGTCACCGTGGTGATTCGCGCCATGATCTGCGTGCGGAGCGCCTCCGGTGCCGTCTCGCACCGGCACGAGCGGCGCACCAAGGCCTTGAGCGCCTGGTCGACGTCGTACTCCTTGAGGCACGGCTGGCACTCCTCGAGGTGCTGCCGGATCTTCTCGCAGTCGACCTCGCCCATCTCGCCGTCGAGGTACTCGTAGATCTTGAGCAGGACGTCGTCGCAGTCGGTCTCAGAGTTGTCGTGGCCGCCGCAGCTCATGACTTGGCCTCCTCGGGCACGAAACCACGCTCGATGGCGTAGTCGGTGAGCAACTCGCGCAGCTGTCGCCGGCCGCGGTGCAGACGGGACATCACGGTGCCGATGGGCGTGTCCATGATCTCGGCGATCTCCTTGTAGGCGAAGCCCTCCACATCGGCGAGGTAGACAGCCAGCCGGAAGTCCTCGGGGATCTGCTGGAGCGCCGCCTTCACGTCGGAGTCGGGCAGGTGGTCCAGCGCCTCGGACTCGGCGGAGCGCAGCCCTCGGGAGTCGTGCGACTCCGCCCGGGCGAGCTGGTAGTCCTCGACGTCGGACGCGTCCGACTGCAACGGCTGCCGCTGCTTCTTGCGGTAGGAGTTGATGTAGGTGTTGGTCAGGATGCGGTAGAGCCAGGCCTTGAGGTTGGTGCCCGGCTTGTACTGGTGGAAGGCCGCGAACGCCTTGGCGAACGTCTCCTGCACGAGGTCCTCGGCGTCCGCGGGGTTGCGCGTGGTGCGCAGTGCGGCGCTGTAGAGCTGGTCGAGGTAGGGCATGGCCTCACGCTCAAAGCGCGCGGCCCGCTCGGCGGGGCTCTCGGTGCTCACATCGACGGTGGCATCGAGCTCGCGCTGCGCCTCGATCGCCTGGACGGTGCTCTGGTCTTCAGTCATCACCGTCCAGCCTAGTGCCGGATGCTGACGCTCACTTCCCGAGCCGTGTGCGGTGGTCAGGGCTCCGGGTGACGGCGCATGGGGGGCAACGAGCACAAGCGTCTCCTTCGGTGGGTCTCACCCTTGCGAACGTCGGGAACGACTCCAGACATTCCCGGGGCGACCAGCGCGAGGCCACCTCCTGCCGGCAGCTCCCCTGACCCCGGGGTCAGGGGAGCTGGTCGAGCCAGGCCCGCGCCTCGTCGAGGACCTCGAAGGGGTCCTTGGTGAAGCTGTGCGTGCCCCTGGCGGCGAACACGTGGGCGGCCGGGTCGAGCGCCTTCTCCACCTCGTCAGGACTGCCGAACGGGTCCTTCTCCCCCTGTATGACGGCCAGCGGGCGCCCCGCGTCGGTCACCAGCCGCGCCTCGTCGGCCCGGGACTTCTCCGGCTTGCCGGGCGGGTGCAGCGGGAAGGACAGCGCCAGCACCGCGTCGGCGACCACTGCCGCGGCGGTGCGGCAGGCCACCC
>NZ_VOHR01000168.1 GCF_009192725.1 Segeticoccus rhizosphaerae
AAAGACCATGGGCAGCCCCGCCCGTCTCCACCAAAGCCCGGATGAAGGCTGTCGGGAAGCAACCCGCTTGCACGCTACGTAGGGCAGGAGACGGGCGCCTGGGCCCCCGACCACAGGCGAACGCGCCTCAACCCCAAGACCCATCAGCCCGCCGGCGAACCTCGGCGAGCCGACTTCCCCTGCACAAATCAACGAACCCAAGCCCCTTGACTTCGTCGCCATAGGCTGGTCTTTCCGCCGCATAGGGGCGAGGTATCGACCCGGCCTAGGGGTGACTCGAGCCTGGGCCGTTCCGCCTGATCACTGCTCCTTCCTGGCCGGCATCTCGCTTCACCGACCCGCACCACCGTCACGGTGGGTCACCGCGTGGTCGGTAGCTTTGGCGCACTTGCCGGATGTGACGTGCGTGCGGATTGGCGACGCATAATAGCTTGATCCTTGGCGACGGGCATCGACGGCAACGGAAATTTGCCTCCCTTGGCGGCGCTTGGGTTCAAGGATTCGTCGTAACACTTCGGCTTGGAGGGTACGCACGCCGTCGAGGTCGATTCGTCGCCGACGATCGTTAGGCCTCGTGTTCAGCGATACGCGCAGCCTCCTTGCCTTGTGGCCAGAGTTGGAGACTTTGGTGATACTGGATTGCTTCGGGCACCTCCGTGAATTCGAGTAGGTTGCCGACTTTCTCTGTCAAGACTTCGCGCACTTGCGCGGGAGTGGCAAAGAAGAATTCCCTCCTAAGGTTCACCCGGTTTAGTCTTTGCTCGCCGAAGGCGGCGTGTAGTTCCGACTCTAGAGACACAGCGTCGTCCGAGAAATAGATCGCGTGGACATCGAACGGAAAGGGCACGCTTGCATCCCCTAATTCCCTCACGCGGTCCAGAGGGTCTAGTCGGCGAGTAAGTCCAATCTTGACGACGCGCTGACCGAAGGAGCCGACGTTGCTGATGACGTAGACGTAACCGGCCCGAATGTTGGCGATACGGTAGTCGTTGAGCTTGATCGCCTCATCAATGGAGTCCACGCGTCGCTGGAGCTGTACTGCCTCGTCCTGCTTGCCCTGCGCGACGAGGGCATTCAGCGCGTTAAGGTAGTGCGAGCGCTCCTTGTCGAGCCGGTCACGCTCGGCCTGGAGCTCTTGTTCCGCGCGGCGTTGCTCGCGGAGACGCTCTCGCTCCTCGCGGGCGGCCTCCCGTTCTTCCTGCAGGCGCATCTGGTAGTCGCCCGTGAGCTCGATCTCCGTGACTCTGAGCGCGTGATATTCCTCGGTCACACGCATCTCCATCATCTGGCCGAGCTTGGCGATGGCCTCCTTGGACTTTCCCAGCCGAGTCACGGCCGACTTGACGTTTCCCGCCTTGACTGTCCTTACGCAGTTGTCGGCTTCCGCGTTGTACGCGCGCAGCATCAGCTTGGAGAAGTCGCGGGTCATCTTCCGGCCCTGCGCCACGGAGTTGTTGTACGCGAAACGCTCCGATGCCTCGATGGCATGTCGAGAGCGCACCAGTTCCCTAATGTGCTCCTGAAGCTGCTTCAGCCGTTCTCGGTACGCCTCCGCATTCTCCAGCGGGTGGTGGTACTCGTAGATGCCGACCTGCTGCAAGAGCACCGCGTCGTTAAGTTCTACCAGCTGGGAGCGCAGGTCGTTCGCTTCGCTTGACTGCAGTATCGCGTTCATCCGGCGCACTTCGCCAGCCAGGGTTGATACCTGTGCTTCGAGCCGCTCCACCTCCACACGCTTGGCGGACATCAGCGGATCGAACTCAGTCACACCGTGTGCCGCAGGCTCGATGGGGGAGGCCGCCTCCTCGACGGCGGCATCGCCGTCAGTTCGATGCTCAGCCGGCGCAACTTGGGCCTCCGTCTGGTCGGGAGGGTCGGTTCCGTCGTCGCGGCGCCGCTCCGGGTCCGTCGGTCCTCCGGTAGGCGTGGATGAAGGAGCATCAGGCTGAGTGGTCGTTGTCTGCTCCTCGGCATCATCGGGCATCCAGAACTGCCAGCCAACAGGCGCCTTGGGCCACGTCGGGTCCGGCTGCCAGCCTGTCGGCGGCACCCAGCCCCTGGGCGCCGGCGGCCAGCCGGGAGGCGTATTGAACTTGAAGCCAGCCATCGCCGCTCGCCTAGCCCTTCACGCCAGGCAGTTCCTGGACCGGCTTTAAGCCGTGGGGGTCCTTTGACACACTCGCCTTGAGGTACTTCAACGACTCCATGGGCGTAGCTCGAGAGAGGTCGATCTTCAGGAAGTCGTCACGCGGGACGGCCACCGCGAGGAGCGGAGTGACGGTCTCGACGCCAAGGGCCGGGTCGATGTGGTCGACTCCGACAACCAACGAGATGCTCTGGACCTTGCCATCGCGGTCGGCTTCCCAAACCTCATGCAACGTCCGCAAGGCGACAGAACTGAGGAAGTGGGTGTACCGCTCCCTTTGCTCCTTCAGCGTCTGATGCGCGCCAACGATCTCGTCCTTGGCTTTGACGTACTTGTACTCACGCACCGTGGGCAGCTGAGCCGGCTGAGGTATCGACATCGTGAGCCGAATCTCCTTCGCGCTGTCATCGAACTCGTGCTCCACCCCGACATGGATGCCCTCGGGGTACACAGAGTTCCCCAGCACAATGTCAACATACAGGTCAACGGCAGAGGCCTCACCTCGTGCGAGACCAGCGATCAATTCATCGAGCTCGGCGTTCTGTTCGTCGACCTTCGCCTCACGCTCGCGACTCTCCCGCTCGTAGCGCTCGCGGTCGGCCGCCAACCTCGCCTTGCGCTCCTGCTCCGCCTCCTGGTGGGCAGTAAGTTGAGCCAACTGCCGAGCGGGGATGTGGCCCACCTCCTCGCGCCAAGATGCCTGAGTTCTGTCAAACTCGGCCCGAGCCGCCTGCACTTCGGCTGCATGCTTCTTCTTTCCGAAAAGAGCGGACATGCCCTTGAGCGGTTCAGGCGGTGTGAACACTGGCTCGGGTGGCGCCGCGATGGGTTCCGGGGCGGGGATTCGCTCTTCATACTTGGAAGTGAAGGCCGGGTGATCGTAGCCCTGGCGCAAGTCGTTGAGGTCCACGTAGTCATCCACCTCCAGCGTCGCGGCAAGCAGGCCATCGATCTCTGCCAGCAAGTCCTTCAGCTCAGCGTTCATCGCCTCCGCCCGGGCCTCCTGTGCGTCTATATGGGCCCGCTTGGCTTCCTTCTCTGCCGCCGCCAGATCTCGAGCTTCCTGGCGGCCCGCCTGCGCGCGTGCTCGATCCGAGGCGCGCTGAGCGCGCTCTACCTCACGCTGGAGCCGCGCCTGCTCCCGCACTGCTGCAGCCGCCTGACGTTGTCGCTGCTTCTCAGCCAACGCAGCCTGATGCTGCAGTTCCGCGAAGAACCCTCGTCGCCTAGCCATCCCTACCCCTAAACAGGCGGAGGCACCGTTTCCTCCGCTAACCGAGTGCCTTCGGATGCTATTAGAGAGCTACGACAGTGAACAGGGATAGATCCACTAGAGCGCTAACGATCCGGTCGCTTTCGGGACATTCGCTCTATGGAGGCCTGCCAGGGAGCAGCCGCGTACCTGTCGCGGTGGCTGTTGGCGTCGGCCGGTGTCCGGCCTTGCATCGCCACGGTTGGGGCATTCGCTGGACAGGTGACCGTGCCTGCGGTACCCATGAGTGCGTGAAGTCATCCTGGGTCGGCTACGGCTCCCGTTACCGTCGCCGTTACCGGAGAGTGGCAGTCGTGATCTACGTGCTGTCGCTGGTGGGCGCCTACCAGAATGGCGCGCTGGGGCTGCCCATGGTCGTGCTCCTGGTGCTGTCAAGTCTCGTGCTGGCAGCGCCGCTGACCCTGCTGGCGGCGCTGCTCCCTCCGTATAGCCCCTCTGGGCTCCAGCCCACGAGCTCCGGAGGAACTCCTGCGCGGGTCCCTCCGACTGCTCAAGAGCCTGGGCATCCTGTGAGCACGGCCGAAGTACCTCCCGCTGTGAGCCGCCCAAAGCGGTCTCACCGGGCCGTGTGGGGGTCCCTGACCGTGTTGGTGCTGGCCGTGGTGACCGTGGGCGCGGACGTGGCGCAGGCAAACCGGGAGCTGAGCGGGTTGGTGTCAGCCGCCCACGCCTATCAAGACGCCGAAAGGGCGCAGAACACCTGGGCCGAGCAGAACATGCCCGACGCGATCAACTTCAAGACTGATCTCCAGCAGTCCCGCTCCGAGGTGGCCGACGGGTGCGCACACATGGCTGGCTCACTCAGTGGCGCCAAGGACGTGGTTGAGGACGTGTCGATTCTCCCCTGGCATTCATCTTTACGGCAGGCCAGGACGGCCCTGGTGCGGTACGCATCTGCCCGAGTGGACTACTTAGACGCCTGCGTCTTCGCCCTTTCGCCAGCGGGGGGCTCGACCACAGCGCTCAGCAAGTACGAGGCACAAGCCCAAACAGCCTATGACCGACTGCCTGAGGCGTTCGCCGATGCAGAACCATGGGTCACGTTCCCTTGGCTACACGACGACGAAGCCTCCCCCTTCGCCGAATAGTCCTACGACGCGATATCGCGCCAGCGAGGATGGCGCGGACTGGCGAGCGACGCCGTGCGTTCGGTGCGCATCGGCGCCGCGTGGGGCGCGCAGGGTCGCCGCGATGTCCTAACTTGTCGCAACGTTGGGGCCAGCGTCGGTTCACGTGGCCGCCTCGCCATATTCGGCGGTCTGCGGCCGAGGCATGACCGCTAGATTGGCGGATTCGGCCGTGACCAGCACGACACTCCTGCCGTTCCAGTCCGACGCGATGACGCCCGCGCAGCTCGCGGCCGTGCCCTACCTGGTCCGGTACATCGGGTACACGCACATCCTGTATGCCGACCAGCTGCGCCGCTGGTTCACCTGGTGCGAGGGTCGAGGCCTGAACCGCTGGTCGGGATCCAGCGGATGCACATCGAGCTGTACATCCCACACCTCGGCGAAGACGGCCAGCGGGTCTACGCGGTCAACACGATGAGGCACGCCGTGCGAGGCTACTTCCGGTCCGCCCACATCAACAGCCGAACCCCCCGTGCACGCGGCCGCCGAAGATCCACTCCGAGGAGTCTCGCGCACCCAAAGACTGGACCGCCTCGAGCTGATCTGGCTCCTCTAGGTCGCCCAAACCCTGTCCATGCGCCACGGCGCCCTGGCCTACCTGCTCGGCATCAACGCACTGCGCGCCTCCGAAACCGCTAGCGTCAAGAGCGAGGACTACCAAGAGGCCATACACGGCCACCAGGTGCTGCATCCAGTCGGCAAGGTCGCCACACCAGCCACCATGCCACTGACCATCCCGTCCTGCGCGTCCTGGAAGCCTGCCGCGCGGACAAAGCACCACGAGGCTGCTGACCTTGCGCCCTACTTCCAGTAAGCAGATCGTCCGCCACGACGTCCACCAGATGGTAGGGCGCATCGCGAAGGCTGCTGTCGGCATCCCCGCCACACCAGTCCTACTCACTACGGCACGCCGCGATCACCAACGCCCTCGACCCCGGCGTTCCGCTGCCCAGATTCTGGCCCGCCACGTCTACCCGCCGGCACCACCCGGCCCTACGGCCGCGCCCGCCGCAACCAGCACCGTCCGCTTCCTCAATGCCGAATGTCTCAAGGCTGAACGGGCCATGGAAACTCCCGGCGCTGGATGGGACCCATTTCCACCAAGTCGGCCCCATCCCACAGGTATACGGGTATGCCAACAATCCATGATGGAGTCACCTCGCCCACAACAAGATCGCCAGTGAGTGGGTCGAGCATGTGGTCCGTGTGTGTCGGTGGCCCCCACCCACCGTCCGAGACGAGAAACGCCCGCACGCCCTCCGTCTCCAGGACTAGCTCGCCCTGAGCACATGGAATGCGCCACTCATGCTCGTGGAGCCAGTCAGAATCGTTCGGTTCTGTGCGAACTAGCCAGCTGTGCAGGGCCGGGTCAAGACTGGAACGAACGGCCATCCATTGGTCGTACCGCACGTACCAGACAGGACCACCTCCCGCGTCCCACGCCCACTGCCGGTCGAGCACGAGACCCCAGCCAGCGAAGCCAGCACCAGTCAGCAGTGCGGCAGCGTGTCTCCTGTTGCTCTCGCCGAGACACACCACTGGTTCGGTGGCTCCGCGGACGCCGTGCCCGATGAGAGCTCAATCAGCAATGATGTTATCGAGGCGCTCCCTCGGCGTCATCAGGGCCACCTCGGGTGCGAACGAACTCCGCGCTCGGCCGGTGAAGTGCACGAGCCCCTCCGACTGGCCCGGCTGAAGAATGGATCGCAGTTCAGCCATGGGTCGATTTTTGCTGTGGTGGACTTACGCCCACTCCGCGTTCGTACAGGCTCACCGAAGGCGGCATGCGAGGGCTATTCTGCCGCGCGATGGTGTCACTCCGCCGCCTCGAGGCCAACCGCGCCTCGTAACCGCTTGGGAACGGGACGGCCCCCGGCAGCAAGCCTTGCCGGCCAGGCCGATAAGGATCTCCGAGCGCGGGTGTCCCCACGCGCACCGGTACACCGGATGCAAGTCCTCTGCTCGACACCGAAGGCACTCAACGGCTTCCATCTCGATAAAGTTCAGTTCATCCATCGGCGCCTCGTGACGGGGGGCGAGTAGTGTCCAATGCTCAGTCCTGCGCAGTTCCACCGGCTCGGGATCGGTTTGGTCGTCCGGAACGAACCGAGCGTTGCTCTTGAGGTTGCCGTCGCTGTCGTAGACGTTCTGGTGGAGGCCGCCTTCCTTCTTCCGCCCAGGGGTGAGGTCGTCGTCGTCCCACTCGTAGTGCCCTCGGATGCGCGCCATGCCGCGGAACTGTAGTCGTTGGGTGCGACATTCCGCCGCGAAAGACTGTCAAGGGCCGGGCAGCGCGCGTGGTCGCTGTTTGCTGCTGCCTTTGACGGTGAGTGGTAGGACCAGGGTCGCGAACTCCCCGCGCCCTCGCAGATTCGGGCCACCCGACTCGTGAGAACGTATGGCGTACCGGCAGGTCGGTATGCCTGTCATGACGTACAAGAGGCTCACACCGGAGCAGGCCACCGAGCAGTTGGCGGAGCGGATCGCGGTGGCCCAGGACCGCATCGAGAGCGCTGTGGCAGCGTTGCAGTCGGGCCAGCAGTGGCGGGACTACCTGGCGTTGCAGTCCAGCCTGCACGCCTATTCGGCAAACAACGTGTGGCTGCTGACGACCCAGCACCACGACGCGTGGGAGAAGGGCGTGGTGAGCACGCCGTGGCCGATCTGCGTCGCGGGCTTCCAGGCCTGGCGAAGGCTGGGTAGGTCTGTGGACAAGGGGCAGCGCGGTTACCAGATTCTGGCGCCGATCCGGCACCGGCAACGCATGGCTGTTGATGCGGACGGCACGAGTCGACCCGTCGGCGTCAAGGAGTCCGTGGCGTCGGATGAGCGGGTTGAGACGCGAGAGGTGATCGGCGGGTGGCGGGTCGAGCACTGCTGGGATGTGGCGCAAACCAGCGGGGACCCGTTGCCTGAGCCGCCGCATCCGTCAATGCTGCGCGGCGCGGCGCCGGCCGGTTTGTGGGACGCGATCAGCGCCCAGTTGCAGGACCGCGGATATGCGGTGCGGCTGGTGCCTTCCGCTGACGGCTTGGACGGGGCGAACGGTCGAGTCACCTGGGCCTCGCGGCTGGTGGAGGTTCGCGCGGACATGGACGAGGCAGCCCGGTGTAAGTCGCTGCTGCATGAGCTGGGGCACGCCCTGCTTCATGATCCCGAACTTCGGTCTGTCTCGGGCGTTCTCGGGCCGGCGGGGCGGGGCGCGAGGGAGGTGGAGGCCGAGTCGGTTGCGTGCATCGTCGCCGATGCCCACGGTCTGGCCACGGATGACTACTCCTTCCCGTACGTCTCGACCTGGGCGGGTGAGGACGGGATCGAGGTCGTCCGGGCGAGCGCGTCGCGGGTGGCGGCCGCGGCGAAGGAGATCATCACCAGGAGCACCGTCCCGCACAGCGCCGGCGGCCGGGCCACTGACCTGCAGCTCGCCATCCATCCGGAGCAGGAACAGCTCTCAATCGCGGCGTCTCCGCGTCGAGACCGACCGCTCGAGCCCACCTCCACCCGCCACATCGACTTCGTGCTCGGGCTGTCGTGATGGCCACGGGCAAGTCCAGCCCGGTCAGTGACACCTGGCTGCTCGCCGCGGTACTGGGCGCCGGCGGGCTGGCGATGCTGTTGTGGATCGGGGCCGCGGGCGCTGCGGTCCTGTCCGGCCATCCGGTGCCACCGGTCGAGCTCGCCCCGGCGATCACCGCCCTGACGGCTCATCGCGCCGATCCGTCCGCGGCGTGGGGCCAGCCGGTCGGTCCCGCCTGGCTGTACTGGACCGTCACGCTCACGGTGCTCCTGCTGTCGCTCACAGCCGGCGCGATTCTGTGGCAGGTCGCGCGGCAACACGAGTCGGGCCGCGCCGCCGCCGCGGACGGCGCGCAGGTGATCTGCTTCCAGGAGCTCTTCTACGGGCCCTACTTCTGCCAGGTGCA
>NZ_VOHR01000169.1 GCF_009192725.1 Segeticoccus rhizosphaerae
TCCGCCGGGCCGGCCTTCACCGACGGGGCCATCGAGGCGCGCGCCCTCGGCGGCGACTGGCTCGGTGAGGCGGGCAACGTGCCGGCCGCCGTCGAGGCACTGCTCGGTCAGCTCGACCCGGAGCGGGGCTACCTCGCGGTCATGGCCTACCTCGACCGCGTCGAGGACGCCTCCTTGGCGGACGTGCGACAGGTGCTGGCCGAACGCGTGCGGCGCCCGGTCACCTTCGGCTGGGGACCACGTTTCCTGCACTCGACCGGGCAGTACCACAAGGGCGGCCCGGCCACCGGCGTCTACCTGCAGGTGACCTCCGCACCGCGACAGGACCTCCCGGTCGCGGGACGTGACTTCACCTTCGGGGAGTTCATCGCCGCCCAGGCGGCCGGCGATGCCAAGGTCCTCGCGGAGCACCAGCGCCCGGTCCTGCGCCTGCACCTGACCGAGCACGACGCGGGTCTGGCGCAGCTGCGCGGCGTGCTGGGACTGGCCGAGTCGCAGGTGACCGACAGCGGAGGTAGCCGGTGAGCCCGTCCCGCATCGCCCAGGGCGTCAACCCGCTGCGCGACCCGCGCGACAAGCGCCTGCCGCGCATCGCGGGGCCGTGCGGCCTCGTCCTGTTCGGCGTCACCGGAGACCTGGCCCGCAAGAAGGTCATGCCGGCCATCTACGACCTGTCCAACCGCGGTCTGCTGCCCCCGGGCTTCAGCCTGGTCGGCTTCGCTCGTCGCGACTGGGCCGACCAGGACTTCGGCAAGATCGTCTACGAGTCGGTGCGCGAACACGCCCGGACCCCGTTCCGCGAGGACGTCTGGCGCAACCTGGCCGACGGGTTCCGTTTTGTGCCAGGCACGTTCGATGACGACCACGCGTTCCAGCTGCTCAGCAAGACGGTGGCCGAACTGGATGAGGCCCGCGGGACCGGCGGCAACCACGCCTTCTACCTGTCGGTGCCACCGGCCTTCTTCTCCGTGGTCTGCCAACAGCTCGACGAGAGCGGCCTGTCCACCCCCCGGCCCGGCACCTGGCGCCGGGTCGTCATCGAGAAACCCTTCGGCCACGACCTCAAGAGCGCCCGCGCGCTCAACGAGATCGTGGAGGGAGTCTTCCCACCGGACTCCGTCTTCCGGATCGACCACTACCTGGGCAAGGAGACGGTGCAGAACCTGTTGGCGCTGCGCTTCGCCAACCAGCTGTTCGAGCCGGTGTGGAACGCCAACTACGTGGACCACGTGCAGATCACCATGGCGGAGGACATCGGCATCGGCGGCCGTGCCGGCTATTACGACGGGATCGGGGCGGCCCGCGACGTCATACAGAACCATCTGTTGCAGCTGCTCGCGCTCACGGCCATGGAGGAGCCCGTCTCCTTCCATGCCCAGGACCTGCGGGCGGAGAAGGAGAAGGTGCTGTCGGCGGTCCGCCTTCCCAAGGACCTGGCCAAGAGCACCGCGCGTGGTCAGTACGCCGCCGGATGGCAGGGCAGCGAGCAGGTCGTCAGCTACTTCGGCGAGGAGGGGATCCCCTCCACCTCGACCACCGAGACGTATGCCGCGGTGAAGCTCGAGATCGACACGCGTCGGTGGGCCGGGGTGCCGTTCTACCTGCGCACCGGCAAGCGGCTCGGCAAGCGGGTGACCGAGATCGCGGTGGTCTTCAAGCGGGCACCGCACCTGCCCTTCAGCGATACCGCGACCGAAGAGCTCGGTCAGAACGCCATCGTCATCCGGGTGCAGCCCGATGAGGGTGTCACGATCCGCTTCGGCTCCAAGGTCCCGGGCGCGGGGTCGATGGAGGTGCGCGACGTGACCATGGACTTCGGCTATGGCAGTGCCTTCACCGAGTCGAGTCCCGAAGCCTACGAACGGCTGATCCTCGACGTACTGCTCGGTGATCCACCGCTGTTCCCTCGGCACGAGGAGGTCGAATTGTCCTGGAAGATCCTCGACCCGGTGGAGGAGTTCTGGGCCAAGAAGGGCACACCGGAGCCGTATGCCGCAGGCGGCTGGGGACCGGCCAGCGCCGATGAGATGATGCGCCGGGACGGGCGCCACTGGAGGATGCCTTGACCACCCCGCTCAGTTCTCCACTCGTTCCTCGCTCCGATACTGATCGGGGACCCCGGTGATCGTCGACCTGCCGAGCACCTCGACCACAAGCATCAGCAAGCGCCTCGTCCGGATGCGCAACGAGATGGGCGCCACCACCCTCGGCCGAGTCCTCACGCTGGTCGTCCTGGTCAACGAGACCGACGCCGACCAAGCGATCGAGGACGCCAACGACGCGAGCCACCAGCACCCGTGCCGCATCGTCGTGGTCATCCGGGGCGACAAGCGCGGCGCCAACCGGCTCGACGCGCAGATCCGGGTGGGCGGCGACGCCGGGGCCAGCGAGGTGGTGGTGATGCGCCTCTACGGCAAGCTGGCCGACCATGGGCACAACGTGGTCACCCCCCTGCTGCTGCCCGACTCCCCCATCGTGGCCTGGTGGCCCACCGAGGCACCCGACGACGTCGCGACGTCCCCGCTCGGCCAGATGGCGGGACGGCGCATCACCGACGCAGCCACCGGCAGCAAGCCGCACGTGCAGCTGGCCAAGCGGGCCAGGACCTACCGCGCGGGCGACACCGACCTGGCGTGGACCCGCGTCACATTGTGGCGGGGTCTGCTCGCCGCGGCGTTGGACCAGCCGCCCTACGAGCCGGTCCTCGAGGCCACGGTCTCCGGCGCCGGGGACTCACCGAGCACCGACCTGCTGGCCGCCTGGCTCGCTCTCACGCTCAAGTGCCCGGTGCGCCGCACGCGCGGCCGCAACGGGGTGGGGATGACCAGCGTGCGCCTCGAGCGCAAGAGCGGACCGGTGGACCTGGTGCGTCCCGACGGACGGGTCGCCACCCTCGCCCAGACCGGCCAACCCGTCCGCCGCATCTCACTGGCTCGGCGGACGACCGCACAGTGCCTGGCCGACGAGCTGCGGCGCCTCGACCGCGATGAGGTCTACGAGGAGGTCCTGACCAAGGGCCTGCAGCTCATCGACCCCAAGAAGGGCATGCCCACCAGCGAGGCCGTGGCAGGGGGCGAGGCGCCCTCGTTGCAGCAGTCACGTCGAGCGGCCCGCGCGGCGGCTCGGCGCAACAAGGACATCGGCAGCAGCAAGATGGTGCAGTCGCCGTCTCCGGAGGGCAAGGGAACGGCCCGCTCCGACACGAAGGCGGTCAAGGAGGCCGCGGCCCGCAAGCTCAAGGCGAAGACAGAAAGCGACACCAAGGAGCCGGGCAAGCGGGACGCCGCCACGAAGGGCCAGGGGAAGGGCTCGACGTGACCGATCGCACGCCCGGCGTGGTGGTCCACGCGGACCGGCAGACGCTGGCGGAGGCTGCCGCCGACCGGATGGTCACGACCGTGGTCGAGGCGCAGTCCGCCCGCGGGCGGGCCGACGTTGTCCTGACCGGCGGCTCGATGGGCTCGGCCCTCCTCGTGGCACTGGGCTCGTCGCCCGGTCGGGACGCCATCGACTGGTCCGGGGTCGACCTGTGGTGGGGTGACGAGCGCTACCTGCCGGCCGGGGACCCCGACCGCAACGAGACGCAGGCACGAGACGCTCTGCTCGACCAGCTCCCGCTGGATCCGTCGCGGGTCCACCCGATGCCCGCGGCTGGGGACGACTCCGACGTCGACGCAGCGGCCGCACGGTATGCCGAGCAGCTGGCGGCCCGCGCCGCCGAGGAGTCACCTCGCCAGGACGTGCCGACGTTCGACCTGCTGCTGCTCGGTGTCGGACCGGACGCCCACGTCGCGTCTCTCTTCCCCGAGCACCCCGCTCTGCACGAGCAGGACCGCAGTGTCATCGGGGTCCGCGGCGCCCCGAAGCCGCCACCGACCCGGATCTCCCTGACCTTCCGCGCCCTGTGTGCCGCGCACGACGTCTGCTTCCTGGTGTCGGGCTCGGACAAGGCGGACGCGGTGGGCCTGGCGTTGTCGGGCACAGGACCGATGCAGGCCCCGGCCGCCGGTGTCCGCGGCGTCCGCTCCACCACCTGGCTGCTCGACCGCGCTGCGGCTGCTCGCGTGCCGCGGCAGCTGGTGCGTCCTGCAAGCCCCTGACCAGTCCCTGACCGGCTCCGGCTGGGGAGGAGCCGCGGCGGGCACTCCGCCGCGGCAGAACCGTGCCGCGGCAGAACGGTTCAGCGGATCAGTCCGCGATCGCGCAGGTTGGACAGGGCCTCGTCGAGGATCGCCTGGCCGTCGGCGTCGTTGCGCCGCTCCTTCACGTAGGCCAGGTGCGTCTTGTACGGCTCGGCCCGCGGCGGGGCCGGAGGGTTGGTCTGGTCCTGACCCGCAGGGAACCCGCATCGCGGGCAGTCCCACAGCTCGGGCACGACCAGCTCGGCCTCCTCGGCGAAGCTCGGACGGGTCTCGTGGCCGTTGGAGCACCAGTAGGACACGACGACACGCGCCGCGGCCTCTCCCCTCTCCGCCTCGCCCATCGGTCCGGCGCCGACCCGGCTGCCGCGAATCGCATTACCACTTGCCACGTTGGTGACTCCTTGAGGTCGGTGCCGGCTGGGCGGGTGTCGGGGGCCGGTGGGTCAGAGCCCGAAGCGGTTGATCAGCCCGATCCCGACGATCGCCGCGAACCAGATGATCGCCACGGCCACGGTGAACCGGTCGAGGTTGCGTTCGGCGATCGACGACCCACCCAGGTTGCTCGTGACGCCACCGCCGAACATGTCGGACAAGCCGCCGCCCTTGCCCTTGTGCATCAGGATGAGCAGGGTCAGGAAGATGCCGCCGACGATGAGGAGCACCTCGAGGCCCGTCTTCACTGCTGTCACGTTCGTCCACCCGTCAAATCTCGGTCGTCGGTCGGGATCAGGGCCGTGCGCACGGCCAGACGGCTCACGTCCTCAGCGGCCCGCAGGATCCTGCGTCAGGATACACCGAGCGCTGCTGGCGCCGGGGTGGTCCCCGCCCGCGCGCTGAGGTTCAGGCCGTCTGCAGGTGGTCGCGGTAGCGACAGATCGAGGCGAAGTCGTCGACCACGATCGAGGCTCCCCCCACGAGCGTTCCGTCGACGTCCTCCTCCGACATGAGCGCGGCGACGTTGCCGGGCTTCACCGAGCCGCCGTAGAGGATGCGTATGCCGTCCGCCGTGTCGCCGGAGTAGAGCTCGGCCAGGCGGGTGCGGACACCGGAGCAGACCTCCTGGGCGTCCGCGGGGGTGGCGACCTCGCCGGTCCCGATCGCCCACACCGGCTCGTAGGCCACGACCAGGCCCCGCGCCTGCTCCGGGGTGACTCCGTCCAGCGCGGTGTCCAGTTGCGAAGTGCAGTGGGCCACGTGCCCCTGGTCCTGCCGCACGTCGAGCGACTCGCCGACGCACAGGATGGGGGTGAGGCCGTGCCGGAACGCCGCCTTGACCTTCGCGCCCACGACCGCGTCGTCCTCGCCGTGGTGCTCCCGGCGCTCGCTGTGCCCGACGAGCACGTAGTGGCAGCCCAGCTTGGACAGGAACGCCCCGGAGACCTCCCCGGTGTAGGCACCCGAGTCGTGCACGGACAGATCCTGGGCGCCGAACCGGAGGTCGAGCTTGTCTCCCTCGACCAGGGTCTGCACGCTGCGCAGGTCGGTGAACGGCGGTAGCACGGCGACCTCGACGGCCGCGTAGTCGTGCTTGGCGTCGCGCAGGGTCCAGTCCAGCTTCTGGACCAGGTGGGTGGCCTGCAGGTGGTCGAGGTTCATCTTCCAGTTGCCGGCCATCAACGGGGTGCGCCCCGTCGCCGGGGGGGTGTTGCGTGCCATGCGTGCTCAGCCCTCCAGGACCGTGAGACCGGGGAGCTGCTTGCCCTCGAGGTACTCCAGGCTCGCACCCCCGCCGGTGGAGATGTGTCCGAACTGGTCGTCGTCGAAGCCGAGCTGGCGCACGGCCGCTGCCGAGTCGCCGCCGCCGACGACGGTGAGAGCCCCGCCGGCCGTCACCTCGGCGAGCGCCTGCGCCACGGCCTTGGTACCGGCCGCGAAGGGCGCCATCTCGAAGGCCCCCATCGGACCGTTCCAGAACACGGTGCGGGTGTCGGCGAGGACGGCGGCGAACGCCTCGGCCGAGTCCGGGCCGATGTCCAGGCCGATCCGGTCAGCCGGAATGGCCTCGGCCGACACGACCTCGTGGTCGGCGTCGGCGGAGAACTCGGTCGCAGCCACGATGTCGGTGGGCAGCACGATCTCCACACCGCGCTCCCGGGCCAGGTCGAGGTAGCCCTTGACGGTGTCGATCTGGTCGCGCTCGAGCAGGCTCTTGCCGACCTCGTGGCCCTGCGCGGCCAGGAAGGTGAACACCATGCCGCCGCCGATGAGCAACCGGTCAGCGGTCTGCAGGAGGTTGGCGATGACCTCGAGCTTGTCACTGACCTTGGCGCCACCGAGGACCACGGCGTAGGGGTGCTGGGGGTCCTCGGTGAGCCGCCGGAGGACCTCCACCTCGGCCTGCACCAGGCCACCGGCCGCGTGCGGCAGTCGCTGCGCCACGTCATACACGCTGGCCTGCTTGCGGTGCACGACCCCGAAGCCGTCGCTGACGTAGCAGTCCGCGAGCGACGCGAGCTGGTCGGCGAAGGCGCCGCGCTCGGCGTCGTCCTTGGCCGTCTCCCCCGGGTCGAACCGCAGGTTCTCCAGCACCGCGACCTGACCGTCCTCGAGCGCTGCCACCACGCTGCGCGCGGAGTTGCCGACGGTGTCCTGGGCGAGGGCGACGGGTATGCCGAGCAGCTCGCCCAGCCGGTGGGCCACCGGCGCGAGCGAGAACGCCTCGTCGGGCACGCCCTTGGGGCGGCCGAGGTGGGCGCACACGATGACGCGCGCACCGGCCTCGATCAGGCGCCGCAGCGTCGGGACCGAGGCGCGGACCCGGCCGTCGTCGGAGATCGCACCGTCCTCGTCCAGCGGCACGTTGAGGTCACTGCGGACGAGCACCCGCTTGCCGCGGAGGTCGCCCAGCGTGTCGATCGTGAGCATGCCTCAGAGGCTCTGGCCGACGTAGTCGATCAGGTCGACGAGGCGGTTGGAGTAGCCCCACTCGTTGTCGTACCAGCCGACCACCTTGACCTGGTTGCCGATGACCTTGGTCAGACCGGCGTCGAAGATGCACGAGCTCGGGTCGGTCACGATGTCGCTGGAGACGATCGGGTCCTCGGTGTACTTCAGGATGCCCTTGAGCGGTCCCTCGGCAGCCGCCTTCACCGCCGCGTTGACCTCCTCCACGGTGGTCTCCCGGGCCGCCTCGAAGGTCAGGTCGGTGGCGGAGCCGGTCGGCACCGGGACGCGCAGGGCGTAGCCGTCGAGCTTGCCCTTGAGCTCGGGCAGGACCAACCCGATGGCCTTGGCCGCGCCCGTGGAGGTCGGCACGATGTTGATTGCCGCGGCCCGCGCCCGGCGCAGGTCACGGTGCGGACCGTCCTGCAGGTTCTGGTCGGCGGTGTAGGCGTGGATCGTCGTCATCAGACCCTTGACGATCTCGAACTCCTCGTGCATCACCTTGGCCATCGGGCCGAGACAGTTGGTGGTGCAGGAGGCGTTGGAGATGATCGTGTGCGCCTGCGGGTCGTAACCGTCGTGGTTGACACCCATGACGACCGTGAAGTCCTCGTTCTTGCCGGGTGCCGAGATAATGACCTTCTTGGCGCCGGCGTCCACGTGGGCCTTGGCCTTGGTGGCGTCGGTGAAGAACCCGGTGGACTCGAGCACCACGTCGACCTTGAGGTCGCCCCACGGCAGCTTGGCTGGGTCCTTCTCGGCAAACGACTTGATCGTCTTGTCGCCGACCTGGATGCCGCCTTCGACGACGCTGACCTCGGCGTCGAGGCGCCCGAGGATGGAGTCGTACTTCAACAGGTGTGCCTGGGTCTTGGCGTCGTCGAGGTCGTTGAAGGCAACGACCTCGATGTCTGCGTCAGAGGCCAGGACGGCCCTGAAGAAGTTGCGGCCAATCCGGCCAAAGCCATTGATGCCAACGCGAACGGTCACGGGAATCATGCCTTCCTGAACGAGATCGGAGGTCGCGTGCGGAGCCGGGCCCCGAGCGCGCGCACCGCAGTGCGACAGGTCGAGCCTATGGGATGGACCCGATTCCTTCAGCCGTGGGTCACGAGCAGGTCGGGCTCAGCCGTCGAGCATCTCCGGGGTGAGGTTGGCCTCGGTGCCGGGGATGCCGAGGTCGGAGGCGCGCTTGTCGGCCATCGCGAGGAGCCGACGGATCCTGCCGGCGACGGCGTCCTTGGTCATCTGCGGCTGGGCCAGCTGGCCCAGCTCCTCGAGGCTGGCCTGCTTGTGCTCCACGCGCAGCTGCCCGGCCTCACGCAGGTGCTCCGGCACGTCCTCGCCGAGGATCTCCAGCGCCCGGGCGACCCGGGCGCCCGCCGCGACCGCAGCCCGCGCGGAGCGGC
>NZ_VOHR01000017.1 GCF_009192725.1 Segeticoccus rhizosphaerae
GGTCGGCTCGTCGCCCGCTGGGCCGAGTGGCTGCGCCGGCGGGCCGACCTCGAGCACTGGGCGGCGTTCCGGGCCTCGTTCGACGCCCTCGCCGACCTGCTGGCCTCGGTCGGCCGCGGAGAGCGGGCGGGCACCAGTGGCACAGCTCCCGCGACCATCTGCGTGCTCTCGGGGGACGTCCACCACGCCTACGTCGCGAAGGCCGAGCTGGGTGGGACGGTGCAGTCGAAGATCTACCAGCTGACCTGCTCCCCGCTGCACAACCACGTGCCGCCGGCGATGCAGTTCGTCTTCCGCGTCACCTGGAACCGGGCCACCGAGCGGGCGGTCCGCGCGATCCTCGACGCCCTCGCCAAGGTCCCGCCGATCGGCCTCGAGTGGGAGCCGCTCAAGGGGCCCTACTTCGGCAACCAGATCGGCACCCTGCAGCTGCGTGGTCGCCACGCCGAGGTCTCCCTCGAGCAGGCCGGGATCGAGGACGACGTGCCCAGCCTCACCGGGAAGCAGGCCCAGCTGACGCTCTCCTGAACAGGCGTCAGCCGGGCCGTGGTCAGCGACCCTCGAAGGTCGCCTTGCCCGGACCCTGCTCCACGAAGGACGTCATGCCGATCTCCCGGTCCCTGGTCGCGAACAGACCGGTGAACGCGGCGCGCTCGATCGTCAGGCCCGTCTCGAGGTCGACCTCCAGTCCGCGGTCGACCGCCTCCTTGGCCGCCCGCAGCGCGTAGGCCGGGCCGCCGACGTAGCGCTCGACGCGGCGGCGCGCAGCGGCATACACCTCGTCGTCGGCACAGACCTCGTCGACCAGGCCGATCGCGAGCGCCTCGTCGGCCGGCACGAACCGGCCGCTGAAGATGATGTCCTTGGCCCGGGCCGGCCCGACCAGCCGCGGCAGTCGCTGCGTGCCACCGGCGCCGGGGATGATGCCGAGCAGGATCTCCGGCTGTCCGAGCTTGGCGCTCTCGCCGGCGACCCGGAAGTCGCACGCCATCGCGAGCTCGCAGCCGCCGCCGAGCGCGTAGCCGGTGATCGCGGCGACGGTCGGCTTCGGGATGCGGGCCACCGCCGTGAAGGAGGCCTGCAGCGTGCCGGCCCGGTCCACCATGTCGGTGTAGGAGAGCTTCTGCATCTCCTTGATGTCCGCCCCTGCGGCGAACACCTTCTCGCCCCCGTAGACCACGACCGCGGCCACGTCACGGCGCGAGGTCGCCTCCGCGGACGCCGCGCGGATCCCCTCCTGGAGGTCGCTGTCGAGCGGGTTCATCGGCGGCTTGGACAGGCGGATGGTGCCGATCCCGTCCGCCACCTCGAACCGGACGAACTCACTCACGCGGGGGCGCCCGGTTCGCCCGGCGCGCCGGGGCCGCCGGGCTCGCCGCCACCGGGCGGGGTGATGGTGCCGTCACCGAGGATCGCCTGGTGCCACATCTGCACGGCCGACAGGATCAGCTGGCTGGTGACCTCCAGCATCGCCTTGATGTCGGTCTCGGGGCGCACGACGTGCTCGCCGGTCATGACCAGGGTGCCGGAGGCGATGCCCGCCTTGATGATGTTGAGCCCGAGCGTCAGGTCGTTGCAGGTCTGCAGCTGGGTCAGCAGGTCCTGGGGGACGTCCTCGCCGATCTGCCACTGGCCGAACACGCGCATGATGTCGAAGTCGCCCTCCATGCACCGCACGAAGAGCTGCTGGCCCTGCACCTTGTACGAGACGTCGCCGTCCTCGTCGATGTCGGGGCGGAAACCCTCGTCCTGCAGCGCGTCGAGGACACGGCCGCGCAGGGGACGCTCGTCGCTGGGCGGGGGGAAGTTGGGCAGGGAGCTCGGATCAGTCATGGGCTAACGGTAACCACTGCCTAGGCTGACCACCATGCAGGCCCCACGGAGCAGCGGCGACGAGCGGCGAGGATGGAGCGGAGCGACCCAGCCGCCGCGGAACGCGGCCAGACGGATACCACGATCTCCCGACCTGCCCCCGGTGCTCGGGGCGACGATCACGCCCGAGGGCACCGACTTCGCCGTGCACGCCGGTCACGCGGATGCGGTCGAGCTGTGCCTCTTCGGAGACCGGGAGGACACGAGAGGCGAGAGCGGCCTCGAGCGCAGGATCCCGCTGGTGGAGCAGGCGCACGGCACGTGGTTCGGCAGCGTGCCTGACGTGGGTGCTGGACAGCGCTACGGCTACCGCGTGCACGGCCCCTGGCTTCCCGACGAGGGTCAGCGACACAACCCCGACAAGCTGCTGCTCGACCCCTACGCCCGGGCGGTGGACGGCGAGGTCACGTGGCGGCCGGAGGTCTTCGGCCACGTCGTGGACGAGGCCTTCCGGGGCAGCGGTGAGCAGCGCGACCCACGCGACAGCGCGCCATACGTGCCTCGCGGTGTGGTGCTCGGCGACGGCTTCGACTGGGGTGAGGACAACTCACCCTTCGTCCCCTGGGACCGCACGGTCGTCTACGAGGCGCACGTGCGCAACGTGACGGCACGACACCCCGGCGTGCCTGAGCACCTGCGCGGCACCTTTGCCGGTATGGCGCACCCCGCCGTGCTGGAGCACCTCACCTCCCTGGGGGTCACCGCCGTCGAACTGCTCCCCGTGCAGGCGTTCACCCACGAGCCGGCCCTGGTGCGGCAGGGCCTGACCAACCACTGGGGGTACAACACCCTCGGGTTCTTCGCGCCGCACGCCGCCTACGCCGCCGCCGACGACCCGCAGGGGGTGCTCGACGAGTTCAAGGGCATGGTCAAGCTGTTGCACGCCGCCGGGCTCGAGGTGCTGCTCGACGTCGTCTACAACCACACCGCGGAGCAGGGCGGGCACGAGGGAGCCACCCTCTCGTGGCGGGGATTCGACAACCGCGGTTACTACCGGCTCGACGGCCGGGGGCAGGACGTCGACGTGACCGGCTGCGGCAACACGCTGGACCTGCGCAACATCGACACCTGTCGGATGGTGCTCGACTCGCTGCGCTACTGGGTGCGCGAGATGCGGGTCGACGGGTTCCGGTTCGACCTGGCACCGGCCCTGGCCCGTGGCATGGACGACGCGTTCGACCCCGACCACCCCTTCCTGGTGGCGCTGCGCACCGATCCCCTGCTGTCCCGCGTCAAGCTGGTCGCCGAGCCGTGGGACGTGGGCCCGCACGGCTGGCACACGGGAGAGTTCCCACCGCCGTTCGCCGAGTGGAACGACCGGTTCCGCGACGGGGTGCGCACCTTCTGGCTCCCCGACGTGGCGCGGGACGCCGCGGGCCAGCCCGGCCACGGGGTGAGGGAGCTCGCGACGCGGCTGGCCGGGTCCAACGACCTCTTCGGCCCGGAGGACCGCGGTCCCCTCTCGTCGGTCAACTTCGTCACGGCCCACGACGGCTTCACGCTGGCCGACACCACGGCCTACGAGCACAAGCACAACGAGGCCAACGCGCAGGACGGCCGCGACGGCAGCGACACCAACCACACCTGGAACCACGGCACCGAGGGCCCCACGGACGACCCCCCGACGACAACGGCACGCAGGCGGTCCCTCCGCAACCTGCTGGCCACCCTGCTGTTCTCCACCGGCGTGCCGATGATCAGCTCCGGCGCCGAGCTCGGCCGCACGCAGCGGGGCAACAACAACGCCTACTGCCAGGACAACGAGATCTCTTGGCTCGACTGGGAGCTCGCCGACTGGCAGCAGGACCTGCTCGCCACCAGCCGCTTCCTGGTCGGCCTGCGCCGCGACCACCCGATCTTCCGGCAGCGCGCGTTCTTCGACGGCCGGTCGGTGCGGCCCGACGGGACGGCCTTCGACCACTGGTATGCCGCCGACGGCGCGCCGATGCACGACGGGATCTGGAACGACCCGCGGTGCCGCACCCTCCTGCTGTTCCTCGACGGCTCGTTGCTGGAGGCCGACTCGGCCCTGGTCGTCTTCCACGGCGGACACGGCGACACGGAGGTCCACCTGCCCAGCATCACCGACGTGACGTCATACGAGCTGTGGTGGGACAGCGCGCAGGAGCGCCCCGCGGCGACCTTGGTGAACGCCGCGCCGGTCGGGCCCTGCCAGGCGGTCACCGTCACCGGTGCCAGCATTCGGGTCTACCGCGCGGTGACCCACCCCTGTCGCTAGCTGCGGCGACAACGGCCTCTCGAGGGGCCGTTGGCGCCGCCTTTGTCGGAGCCCAGTCGGGAAACCCGGTTGCGCTGGGCCCCGGGGTGACGGTTCATTGGTCGGATGGCAGATGTGCGTGTGGTCCCGGCCGATGATGCCCAGCGATACCTCGACACCGACGAGCTCGTGTGGTTTGCCGAGCCCTCGGCAGAACCAGCCGCTCGGGCGCTGTCCGGGCTGCGGGAGGACCAGCGGTTCGGGGCCGAGGTCGCGGGTGGCGACCCGGCCTACTACGCCGGCGTCTACGGCGTCTACGCGCTGACCGTCACGGTGCCCGGGCCGCACGAGAGCCTGCGGCAGGTGCCCGTCAGCGGGCTCACCTTCGTGGGCGTGCACCCCGACGAACGACGCCGGGGGGTCCTGACGGCGATGTTGCAGGACCACTTCGGGCGGGTCCGTGAGGGCGACTGGTCGGGCCTGTCGGCGCTGCACGCGAGCGAGCCGTCGATCTACGGCCGACACGGCTACGGCGTCGCCTCGTGGGAGACGCGGTTGACGCTGGCGCGGGGAGCGACGCTCACCGCACCCGGGCTGGAGGAGGAGGTCCAGCAGCTCCGGACCCGGCTCGCCACGACCGGACACGCTGGTGTCGCCGCGCGGATGCGGGCGGCGGCGCTGCACGCCGGGCGGACCCGGCTCGGCTCCGTGGTGCGCGAAGAGATGACCTACGAGATGTTCGGGCGGGACACCCCGCAGACGACACGCGACAAGGAACCACAGCGCGCACTGTTCGCCGTGCGGGACGGCGTCGACGTCGGCTACGCGTGGTTCCGCCGCGCGGAGAAGTGGGAGGAAGGGCGACCCGAGGGCACCGTCAAGGTCGGCGAGCTCGTGGGTGACCCGGCGGCGGAGCTCGCGCTCGTCCGCCGCCTGGTCGACCTCGACCTCACCAGCTCGGTCGTCCTGCACGGCCGCGGCGTCGACGACCCCGTCGTCCACTGGGCCGGTGGTCCGCGCACCATCCACGGGCCGACGGCGGACAGCCTCTGGCTCCGGCTGGTCGACCTGCCCCGAGCGCTCGAGGAACGGGGCTATGCCGAGTCCGTCGACCTGGTCCTGGACGTCGAGGACGCCGCGTGCGAGTGGAACCACGGCCGGTGGCGGCTCACGGTCGGCGACGACGGCACCGCCCGGGTCGCGCGGACCGACGACGAACCGGACCTGCGGCTGACCACCCAGGTGCTCGCCTCGGTCTACCTCGGTTCACAGAGCCTCGTCGTCCGGCACACCGCGGGACTCGTGGAGGAGCTGCGCGACGGCGCGGTGCGCCGGCTGGACAAGGCGCTGCGGATGCCGCAGCCGGCGGCTGGAGCAGTGGGCTTCTGACCCCACTTTCGGGGGTGGTCGGGTGGTCAGCCCGTCGGGGCCGCGCCCGCGTGGTGGTCTGCGATCAGCCGCCGGTACCAGTGGTAGCTCGCCTTGGGGGTGCGCACCTGCGAGTCGAAGTCGACGTGCACGATGCCGAACCGCATCCGGTATCCCTCGGCCCACTCGAAGTTGTCGAGCAGCGACCAGCAGTAGTAGCCACGCACGTCGACTCCCTCGTCGATGGCCTGTGCGACGGCGCCGAGGTGGTCGGACAGGTAGCGCACCCGGAGCCGATCGTCGACGGTGCCGTCGTCCGCCACGGTGTCCAGCCCCGCCGTGCCGTTCTCGGTGATGTAGATCGGCGGCAGGCCGGGGTAGGTGTCGTGGAGCCAGACGAGCAGCCGGCGCAGCCCGTCCGCCTCCACCGGCCAGCCCATCACGGTCGTCGGCTCGTCGTCGCGCACGACCTGGGCGTAGCCGAGGTCGTCGGCCGTCCGGCGGGCGGGGTCCGGCTCGTCGTGGGGAGCCTGCTCGACGTTCAGGGGGAAGTAGTAGTTGATGCCCAGGAAGTCGATCGGGGCGCCGATGGTGGCCAGGTCTCCCTCCCGGATGAAGGACAGGTCGCTGACTCCCTCGTATGCCGTGCGCGCCAGCTCCGGGTAGCGCCCGGCAAGGACGGGGTCGCTGAACAGCAGGTTGGAGGCCAGGAGCGCGCGGTCGGCGGCGGCGCGATCCTCGGGGCGGTCCGACGCAGGGGCGACCGGCTCCAGGTTGAGGGTGATCCCGACCCGGTGGTCGGCGGCGGCGCGGTCGCGGAACTGCTGGACCACCAGGCCGTGCCCCAGCAGCAGGTGGTGCGCCGCGGCCAGGGCCCCGTCGCCTTCCCTCGCTCCGGGAGCGTGCCGCCCGGTCGCGTAGCCGAGCATCGACGAGCAGTAGGGCTCGTTGAGGGTGATCCAGCGCGTCACCCGGTCGCCGAGGTGGTCGGTGACCAGCGCGGCATACTCCGCGAAGCGCTCCGCGGTGTCCCGCAGCCGCCAGCCGCCGGCGTCCTCGAGGGCCTGCGGCAGGTCCCAGTGGTACAGAGTCGCGGTCGGTGTGATGCCACGCTCCAGCAGGGCGTCGGTCAGCCGGTCATAGAAGGCCAGACCGGCTGCGTTGGCGGGTCCCTTGCCATCCGGCTGGATCCGCGGCCACGCCACCGAGAACCGGTAGCTGTCCACGCCGAGGTCCGCCATCAGGGCGACGTCCTCGGGATAGCGGTGGTAGTGCTCGCACGCCACGTCGCCCGTGTCCCCGCCCACGACCTTGCCCGGCGTGTGGCTGAAGGTGTCCCAGATCGAGGGACTGCGTCCGTCCTCGTCGACCGCGCCCTCGATCTGGTAGGACGCCATCGCGACGCCGAACTCGAATCCCGGTGGTAGTGCGATGTCTTGGCTGCTCATCTGAATTTCCTCAGCTGGTGCGGATGGTGGGTGTGGTCTCGGCCTCGGGCGCAGGCGTGCGGATCAGCTCGAGGACCCGGACGCCGTAGGGTGGCAGGGTCACCTCGTCGACCCCGACGGCCTGCCCGATCTCGCACAGCTGGTGGCCCTGCTCGACCTCGGGTCGGACGGTGAGCTGGTGGGGTGCCTCGCTGACCAGCCAGGCAAAGCGCCGCCCGTCCTCGTGAGTCAGTCCGTCGACGAGGACGGCGGGATCGTCCACGCCCACCGGCGGGCTGAGGTCGGCGGCAGAGGCCAAAGCCCGGTAGAGCCGCCAGGTGTCCTCGGGGTTGACCCGCGCGGTCGCGGCAGCGAGGTATTCGATCGGATAGGTGCACAGGACCACCTGACCCGCGCCGATCTCGTGGCGCAGCAGGGCGGCCCGGCCGTGGGAGTCGCGGGCCAGCACTTCCGCCCCAGCGGGCTCGACCGGCAGGTGGGCCCGGCCGTGCGCGCCGCCGCCCGCTCTGAACCGCAGGGTGGCGCCGGCCGGCAGGTGCCCCCACGGGCGCTCCATCACCAGCTCGACGGTCTCGTCCTCGATCGGGTCGTTCAGCCCGTAGGTCAGCAGGGTCCGGACGCCGAAGAGCCGCTCGGTGGTCGGCCACCACGGCCCGCGCTGGAACGGGCTGTCTCCCGTGCCGTAGGACACGAACACCGTCGCACCCGACCTGGCCAGCTCATCGAGCCGGTGCCACGCCGGGGCGGTCAGCGCCTTGCACGAGGGGACGAGGTAGAGGTTGTATCCACCCGCGATGCCGTCCGTCTCGCGCTCGAAGCCGGGTCGCAGGTCTGCCTCACGCGCCGCGATGTGGGCCTGTTCCGTGGCTGAGAACACGTGCTGGCGTTCGTGCTCGTCGTGGGTGAACGGCGCGCCGATCTCGAGGTAGCTCGGCACGACCAGCGCCGTCTGCGTGGGCCACCGCTCGCAGCGGGTCGGCTCGACGGCGTCGAGAACCGTCCGGAAGGCGGCGAGCTCCCGCAGGGGCGGCTTGGGCTCGCCCGTGTTCGTGGTGATGCCGAAGTGCATCTCGAACGCGTGGTGCCGATAGGGGTCCTGGTCGACCAGGTGGTCGTAGTCGGTGTTGTTCCAGGCGATCCAGCCGGTGGCGCCACCGAGCAGGGAAAGGTGCAGGACCTGCCGGTAGTAGTGCGCCGCGTGCTCCTGTGAGACGAAGTCGCTGCTGAGCCCGAACTCCTCGAGCACGACCGGCCGGTCCGCCACCGCCGACAGCTCGCACGTCAGCGCAGCCTTGAGGTGCTGGCGCACCACGTCGTCCTCCATCGGGTAGACGTGCGGCCCGACGAAGTCGCTCATGGCGCCGAGGTCGCGCACCGAGAAGCCGTTGTCCCGGCCGGTGACCTCGATCCCCCAGGCGCCGTCACCGATGGAGACCGGCTGGGTTCCTCCCCCTGCGCGAATCGCCTGCACCATCAGCTCGGCCCAGCTCGAGACCGCTTCGCGCTCGGCCGGCTCGCCGTAGATGGGCATCTCGTTGGAGACGAGCCAGCCCGCGACCGCGGGATGGGCGGCGAATCGGGAGGTGAGCTCCCGCGCATACCAGGCTTGCCGGGCCACCATCCAGGTGTCGCGGTAGAGATCGCGACCCTGCCGCCACACCGGGTCCCAGTTCTCCCCCGACATGTGCCCGACGATGAAGGTCGGGATCGTCGTCATGCCGACCTCGCCATGGGCTTCGAGGAAGTCGGCGAACCGCTCGCACAGGGTCTCGTCGAGGCGGTGCGGCTCCGGGTGGAAGTCGGGCCAGTAGAAGAACGACCGCGTGAGACCGAGGCCGTGCTCGCGCAGCACGCGCAGCTCGGCCCTGACCACGGCACCGTCGTAGTTGCGCCACATCAGCGGCCCCCCGGTGCGGGACCAGAAGTTCACGCCCAGCCAGGTGACCGGCCGGCCGGCGACGGAGACACTGCTCCCCGGCCGCTGCATGCCGCGGCCCTGGGTGGCGGCCACTACTTGACCGCGCCGGAGGTGAGGCCCGCGACCAGGTACTTCTGCAGCAGCAGGAAGCCGATGACGACCGGCACGCTGACCACGAGTGACGCGGCCATGACCTGGTTCCAGTAGACGTTGATCTGGGTGGAGTAGGACTGCAGCCCGATGGACAGCGTCTTGGTGCTGTCGTTGGTCATCTGCGAGGCGAAGAGGATCTCGCCCCAGGAGGTCATGAACGAGTAGACCGCCACGGCGATGACGCCGGGCCGGGCCGCCGGCAGCACGATCCGGAACAGCGCCCCCATCGCACTGGTCCCGTCGACCCGCGCGGCCTCGTCGAGATCACGCGGGATCCCGTCCAGGTAGCTGGCCAGCATCCAGATCGAGAACGGCAGGGAGAAGGTCATGTAGGTGATCGTCAGGCCCACGCGGGTCTGGTAGAGCAGGGTGAACCCGAGCGTCTTGTCGATGTTGACGAAGATCAGGAACAGCGGCAGCAGGAACAGGATGCCCGGGAACATTTGTGTGGACAGCACGGTGCCGGTGAACAACCGGCGGCCGCGGAACCGGTAGCGCGACACGGCATACGCGGCAAAGATCGCGATGACGACGCTGAGGACCGTGGAGACAGTGCACACGATCAGGCTGTTGACGAAGTACCTCGCCAGCGGCACCGTGCTCCAGATGTCCACGAAGGGCCGCAGCGTCGGGTGCGTCGGCCACCAGTGGAACGCACCCTGGACGTCACCGAGCGGTTTGAGCGCCGAGGTGACCATCACATAGAGCGGGACCAGGGTGAAGGCGCCGAGGAAGATGATGGTGACCCACCGGAAGACCTTGAAGGAGCGTTGTTCATGCACGGCGCGACCTCCGGCTGGTGACGAGGAGGTAGATCCCCGTGACGACGAGGAGCAGCAGCAACAACAGCACCGACATGGCGGCGCCCAGGCCGAAGTTCCAGTTGACGAACGAGTTGCTGAAGATGTGGATCGAGATGATGTCGGCGGACGGGGGCGGGGTCGGTCCGAACAGGACGAACGGGGTGTTGAAGTCGTTGAAGGTCCACAGGAAGAGCATCAGGACGAGCACGACGTTGACCGGCTTCAGCACCCCGAGGGTGATGTACCGGACCTGCTTCCAGGTGCCGGCTCCGTCCACGGCTGCGGCCTGGTAGAGCTCGTCGGGAACGCTCTGCATCCCGGCCATGAGCATGAGGAAGGCGAAGGTCCAGGCGCGCCAGATGTTGACGACCGCCATCGACGTGAAGGCGTTGTTGCCGATCAGCCAGAAGGTCGGGGTGTCGATGACGTGCAGGTTGTCGAGCAGCACGTGGTTCACCAGGCCGTTGTCGCGCTGGAGCATGAAGCTCCAGGTGATGATGCCGGCGTAGATCGGCAGGGAGTAGGGCACGAGAAACAGCGTCCGGAGCGTGCCCTGTCCCCGGAACCTGCGCTGCAGCGCCAGGGCTCCGGCCATGCCGAAGGCCCACGCGACGGCGACCACGATCACCGTGTAGAGACAGGTGATGAGGAAGGAGTGCACCAGGCTCTTGCCGATGGAGCCCGAGAAGTCGAGCGCGATGCCGTAGTTGCCGAACCCGACGAAGGGCGCGGCCGACCAGTTCGCGATGAAGAACTGGGTCAGCTCGACGAAGCTCATCCAGACCCCGACGAGCATCGGGATGATGTGGATGATCAGCTCCAACAGCACCGCCGGCACGACCAGCAGGAACGGCGTGGCGCGCCCCCAGGACAGGGAGCGACGCCGCGCCGGTCTGCCGGTGCCGGGCTTCTGGGAAGCCTCGGCACGCGTGGTGAGGGTCATCTGCGGGTTCTCGTCAGCTCGCCGAGGCCATCTTGTCCTGGGCCTGCTGCAGGGCGGCCTTGATGTCCGCGTCGGTGACGGTCTTGCCGGTGGCGGCCTGGGCCAGCAGCCCGTTGACCGCGTTGCCGACGTTGGTCTCGAACGCCGACTCCGCGGGGACCAGAGGCAGCGGCTCGGACTTGTTGGCCAGCACCTCGGCGAAGGCCTTGGCCTCGTCCTTCTTGCTGGTGAAGTTGACCGTGCCGTTCTTGACCACCGGCAGCGCCGTGTAGGGCTTGTCGAGGATGGCCTGCTCCTCCGGACTCGTCATGAAATTCACGAATTTCAGCGCGGCGTCCTTGTTCTTGGTGTTCTTGAAGATCGACAGGTTGATGCCGGCCACGAAGCTCGCGACGTCCTTGCCGCCCGGGGGCAGCGGGTTCGGGGCGGGGATCGCGACGACGCCGTACTCGCTCGGCTTCATCCCGCCGTTGGCCTGGAGGACGTTGTCGGCGTTGTTCTGGCTCATCAGCATCGCGGCCTTGCCCTTGGCGAAGTCCGTCGGCGCCTCCGGCCCGTTCTTGTACTGCACGCTGCTCGGGTTGACGACCTTCTGGCTCATCAGGTCGACATACTGCTTCACCCCCGCGACCATCCCGGGGGTCGTGAACGTCGGCTTGCCGCTGTCGTCGAACGGCTGACCACCGTTCTGTCGGCCGAAGATGAAGGCGAAGTGGACGCTCTCGGTGTAGCTGCCGCCCTCCATGGCCATGCCGTAGACGCCCTTGCTCGGGTTGGTGAGCTTCTTGGCGTCGGTCATCAGCTCCTGCCACGTCGTGGGCGGCTGGAGCCCGGCGTCGGCGAACATCTTCTTGTTGTAGTAGAGGCCGTAGACCAGACCGTAGAGCGGCACCGAGGTCGGGTCCTTGCCCGGCGCACCGCCGGTCGCGAACGAGGCCTCGACGAACTTGTCCTTGCCGCCGACCGCGTCCAACGCCTTGCTGTCGAACGGCATGAAGGCACCGGTCGCCTGCAACGAGGCCGCCCACGTGTTGCCGATGTTGAGCACGTCCGGGCCCTGGCCGCTCGTGGTCGCCGCGAGGATCTTGTTGAGCAGGTCCGGCCAGCCGATGACCTGGAGGTCGACGTGGACCCCGGTCTGCTTCTCGAACTTCTTCAGCTCCGGGCCGAGCACCTCCTTGTCGTTCTGGATGCTCGTGCCCTGGTTGCTGGCCCAGTAGGTGATGGTGGTGCTGCCACCGGCGGTGGATCCGCTGCCACCTCCGCTCGAGGCGTTTTCTGTCGACCCCCCGCAGGCGGCCGTGGTGGCGACCGCCAGCAGGACGACGGTTGAGGCAATGGTTCGAGACTTCACGGGGACTCCCTGTGCTTCTGCGGGACCGGTCGCGTGTCCGTGTCCGGGATGATCTCTCCATTGGAGCACTTACCCGGTTCAGTTGTCAGTAGCCCGGGAGACTTCCGTTACCAAATCTTGACCTTTGCCGGCAGAGCCGACTCGGCCGGCCCTCAGCCGGCGGCTGGAGCCGGGCCGGTGCTCTCCCGGGCGCGCAGCGTGGACGGCGGCACCTGGATCAAACCGTCCCGACCGACATGGATGTGGTCGAGCAGCACGGTCGCCGCGAGGGCGCCGAAGCCGGGGGTGTCGCGCTCGAGGGCGGTCAGTGGGGGGTGCACCACCGTCGTCAGGTTGGTGTCGTCCCAGCTGATGACCGACAGGTCCCGTGGGATGCGCACGCGTCGCTGGGACGCTGCCGCCAGACCGCCGAGGGCCATGACGTCGCTGCCGTAGATGATCGCGGTGGGCGGCTGCGGAGAGTCGAGCAGTTCGCCAGTGATCTCTCCCGCCTGGGGCCCCATGTAGGACGAGGTGACGGTCGTGACCTCGAGCCCGAGGGCAGTGGCTGCCCGGCGCACCCCGCGCCGTCGCCCCCGTTCGTGCGCGAACTCCAACGGGCCGCTGATGTGTGCGATGTGCCGATGTCCTAGCTCCGCGAGATGCATGACCGCAGAACGGGAATCGGCCGCCTGGTCGGTCCACAGGCACGGGATGGAAGTGCCCTTGATCGGGCCTCCGCAGAGCACCGCCGGCACCCCGATCCGCTCCACCGCGGCGATCCGGGGGTCGTGGTAGCGCTCGTCCAGGAGGATCACCCCGTCGATGCGTCGCTCACCCCACCACCGCTCGTAGGTGCGCAGCTCCTCCTCCGGCCGGTCGCCGACCACCCGCAGCAACAGGCTGCTGCCCCGCTCCGACAGGACCCGCTCCAGACCGGCGAGGAAGCGCATGAAGAACGTCTCGACGGTGAGCAGCTCGGCGGGCCGCGAGAGCACCAGGCCGACGACCCCGGTCTGGTTGGCCGACAGTGCACGCGCGCTGCTGCTGGGGTGCCAGCCGAGCTCGGCCGCCAGCCGGGTCACCCGCTCCCGGGTCTCGGCGGCGACACCGGGTTGACCGTTGAGCGCATACGACACGGCGGCCTTGGAGATGCCGAGCCGACGCGCGAGATCGCTCATCGTCACCCGCTGCCCGCCGTTGCCCGGACCCGGTCCGGTTCTCCCCGCCTGCACGTCCATGTCCGAAGAGTCTCACTGAACCAGTTCAGTAGTCCAGTCCGGCTGCGGCCGGGATCAGGCGTTGACGACCAGTCCCAGCTCGCTGGCGTGGGCCAGACCGGCGTGCCGGGGCACGACCCGCACCGTGTAGCCGAAGGGACCGGTGCGGCTCAGCGCCAGATCGCCCTCGAACCGGTGCCGTCCCGCCTCGTAGGCCTCGCAGTGCGCCAGCGGGACGCACTCGACGTCGCTCAGCTGGTCGAGCTCGTTGGCCCGCCCGTGCACGAACTGCACCTCGACGTCGTCCGGGGAGAGGTCACCGAGCGAGACGTAGGCCAGCACGTGCAGCCGGTCGCCGATCTGGGGCGAGTCGGACAGGCCCTGCGACTCGACGTGGTCCACGTGCACCGCGGACCAGCCGTCACGCACCCGCGTGGTGTAGGCGGCGAGCTCCTTGGCGCCCGCCCAGCCCGGTCGCTCCATCGCCCAGCCGGCCCTGGCCGCGGGCACGTAGAGACGCTCGGTGTATTCGCGCACCATCCGTGAGGCCAGGACCTTGGGCCCCAGCGTGTTGAGGGTGTGCCTGATCATGGACAGCCAGCGCGCCGGCAGCTTGCCGTCGGCGACGTCGTAGAAGCGGGGCACGACCTGTCCTTCGATCAAGTCGTAGAGGGCCGCGGCCTCGATGTCGTCGCGCCGGTCGGCGTCCTCGACGCCGTCCGCCGTGGGGATCGCCCAGCCGTTCTCGCCGTCGTACCACTCGTCCCACCAGCCATCCAGGATGGACAGGTTGAGCGCGCCGTTGAGGGCCGCCTTCATCCCCGAGGTGCCGCACGCCTCGAACGGCCGCAGGGGGTTGTTCAGCCACACGTCGCACCCCGGGTAGAGGTACTGCGCCATGGCGATGTCGTAGTTGGGCAGGAAGACGATGCGGTGCCTGATCTCGGGGTCGTCGGCGAACTGCACCATCTGCTGGATCAGCTTCTTGCCGGTCTCGTCCGCCGGGTGTGCCTTGCCGGCGATCACGAGCTGGATCGGCCGCTCCGGGTCGAGCAGCAGCTTCTTCAGCCGGTCCGGGTCGCGCAGCATCAGCGTGAGCCGCTTGTACGTCGGCACCCGGCGGGCGAACCCGATGGTGAGCACGTCCGGGTCGAGCACCTCGTCCACCCAGCTGAGCTCCGCGGCCGTCGAGCCACGCTTGAGCCACGAGGACCGCACCCGCCTCCGGGCCTCGGTCACGAGCTGGTTGCGCAGCTCGCGTTTGGTCGCCCAGAGGTCTTCGGCGGGGATCTGGTCGATCGACTCCCACGCGTCGTCGCGCTCCAGGTCGGTGGAGCCGAGGTGACGCTCGGCCAGGTCATAGACCAGCCGGTCGACCCACGTCGGCGCGTGCACCCCGTTGGTGATGCTGGTGATCGGCACCTCGACGTCGTCGAAGCCGGGCCACAGGCCGTCGAACATCTCCCGGCTGACGACCCCGTGCAGCTTCGACACACCGTTGGCCCGCTGGGCCAGCCGCAGCCCCATGACGGCCATGTTGAACACGTCGAGCTGGCCACCGGGGTAGGTCTCGGCGCCCAGCGCCACGAGCTGGTCCACCGGGACGCCCGGCAGCGCGTTGTGGCCGCCGAAGTAGAGCTCGATCTGGTCCTTCCCGAACCGGTCGATGCCGGCCGGCACGGGGGTGTGGGTGGTGAAGACCGTGGCCGCCCGCACCGCCTGCACGGCCTCGTCGAAGGTGAGTCCGTGGCCGGTGACGAGCTCACTGATCCGCTCGATGCCGAGGAAGCCCGCGTGGCCCTCGTTGGTGTGGTAGACGTCCGGGTCCGGCGCACCGGTCAACCGCGACCACAGCCGCAGGGCCCGCACCCCGCCGATCCCGAGCAGCAGCTCCTGCTGGAGGCGCTGCTCCCCGCCACCGCCGTAGAGGCGGTGGGTGAGGTCTCGGGCCGCGTCGTCGTTCTGCGGCACGTCCGAGTCGAGCAGCAGCAGCGGGACCCGACCGACCTCGGCCTTCCACACGTGGGCGTGCAGCACCCGTCCGGCAGGCAGCTCCACCGTGACCGCGCAGGGGCTGCCGTCCTGTTCCCGCAGCAACGACAGGGGCAGGTCGTCGGGGTCCAGCACGGGATAGGTCTCCTGCTGCCACCCGGCCGCGTCCAGGGACTGCTTGAAGTAGCCGGTCTTGTAGAACAGGCCCACGCCGACGATCGGCACGCCGAGGTCGGACGCCGTCTTCAGGTGGTCACCGGCGAGGATGCCGAGGCCCCCGGAGTACTGCGGAAGGGCCGCGGTGATGCCGTACTCCGGGCTGAAGTAGGCGATGCTGCGCGGGTGCGCGTCCGCGCCGCCCTCCTGCTGCTGCGACCACTGCTGGTACCACCGGGGACGTTCGAGGTACCGACGCAGCCCGGCCGCGGCCTGGTCCACCCGATCCACGAAGGCGTCGTCGGCGGCGAGTCCCTGCAGCTCGTCGGCCGAGAGCGCTGACAGCAAACCGGAGGGCTCGCGGCGCACTGCCTCCCAGCGCTGCGGGTCGATGCTCTGGAAGAGGTCGCGGGTCTGGGGATGCCACGACCACCGCAGGTTCATCGCCAGGTCACCGAGAGCGGAGATGCGCTCGGGCAGGACGGTGCGCACGTTGAAACGTCGGATTGCCTTCACGGGCCAAGAGCATAGGCGGCTGGGTGCCCGGCCGGGCACCCAGCCACGGACCCGTCCGCCATCTGGAAGGCACCGTCTCGCGGCCGGGCCGAGCCTGCGCCCCGCACGCTCCCGCACCCTCGTGGGCGCGGGCCGCTCGCGTTTGGCCGCGGAACGAGTAGCGTCTGCTGCGTGACAGCCCGCGCCACGACTGCCAGCCCTCTGACCGCCGCTGCCCAGATCCCCGTGGGCCGCATTCCCGTGCAGGACGTCCGACCCTGCGTCGACTGCGGAGACAGACCCGCCAAGTCGGTGGTCGGCGAGCAGTTCGACGTCACCGCCACCGTCTTCCGGGAGGGCCACGACGCGGTGAACGCCACCGTGGTGCTCACCGGTCCGGACGGCAGCGAGCAGCACGTGCCGATGACCCTCGTCTCCGCCGGCCTCGACCACTGGTCCGCGGTCGTCGGCGCCGACGGGGTCGGGATGTGGTCCTACCGGGTGGAGGGCTGGTCGGACCCCTATCGCACCTGGGAGCACGACGCCTCCATCAAGGTCGCCGCCGAGGTCGACACCGAGCTCATGCTCGAGGAGGGCGCCCGGGTCCTCGAACGGGCCGTCACGGAGGTCACCCGCACGCCCGAGCAGGCGCAGCCGCTGCGCGACGCCGTGGTCGCGCTGCGCGATGTGAGCAGACCTGCCATGGTCCGGCTCGAGGCCGGCACCTCGCCCCAGGTGGAGCGCGAGATCGCGGCGCGCCCCTTGCGGGACCTGGTCAGCCCCAGCAAGGAGCACCCCTGGCTCGTCGAGCGGGAACGAGCGTTGTATGGCGCGTGGTACGAGATCTTCCCCCGCTCCGAGGGCGCGTGGCAGGACGAGGAGACGGGACGGTGGACGTCCGGGACGCTCGAGACCGCGGCGCAGCGGCTGCCCGCCATCGCCGACATGGGCTTCGACGTGGTCTACCTCACGCCGGTCCACCCGATCGGGATGGTGGGCCGCAAGGGTCCCAACAACACTCTGTCCGCGGACGAGCACGATCCCGGCTCCCCCTATGCCATCGGTTCGGCCGAGGGTGGGCACGACGCCATCCACGCCGACCTGGGCGACTTCGACGACTTCGACGCCTTCGTGGGCAGGGCCGAGAGCCTGGGGCTGGAGGTCGCGCTCGACCTGGCCCTGCAGTGCGCACCGGACCACCCATGGGTCACGTCCCACCCGGAGTGGTTCACCACGCGGGCCGACGGCACCATTGCCTACGCGGAGAACCCGCCCAAGAAGTACCAGGACATCTACCCGCTGAACTTCGACAACGACCCGGAGGGCATCTACGCCGAGGTGCGCCGGGTGGTCCAGGTCTGGATCGACCACGGCGTCAAGATCTTCCGGGTCGACAACCCCCACACCAAACCGTTGGAGTTCTGGCAGTGGCTGATCAGCGATGTCGCCGTCGACACACCGGACGTCATCTGGCTGGCCGAGGCGTTCACCCGCCCGGCGATGATGCACGCGCTGGCCAAGGTGGGTTTCCAGCAGTCCTACACCTACTACGCCTGGCGCAACACGACGTGGGAGCTGGAGGAATACGTCCGGGAGCTCGCGGGTGAGTCCGCGACCTACATGCGCCCGTCCTTCTGGCCGACGACCCACGACATCCTCACGCCCTACATGCAGTACGGCGGCCCAACCGCCTGGAAGGTGCGCGCCGCGCTCGCCGCAACCATGGTGCCGACCTACGGGATCTATGCCGGCTACGAGCACGTCGAGCACGTGGCCCGGCCGGGCGCCGAGGAGCAGATCGACAACGAGAAGTACGAGTACAAGGACCGCAAGTGGTTCGAGCGCGAGCCGGGCGGCGCCCGCGCCGGCCAGACGCTGGCGCCCTATCTCAAGCGGCTCAACGAGATCCGCGCCGCGCACCCGTCCCTGCACTGGTTGCGCAACATCTCCTTCCACCACGTCGACGACGAGAACCTCCTCGCCTTCTCCAAGCGAAGGACCGTCGACGGCCGCGACGACGTGGTCATCGTCGTCGCCAACGTCGACCCCCATGCGACCCGCGAGTCATGGCTGCACCTCGACATGCACGCCCTGGGCATGGAGCACGACGAGTCCTTCCTCGCCCACGACCTGGTCACCGGGGACTCCTGGCACTGGGGGGAGCACAACTTCGTCAGACTCGGCCCGGACGGCGAACCGGCGCACATCATCCACGTGAGGAGGTTCTGATGCAGGGTCTCAACCTGGCCCAGCCGGGCCTCAAGCACGACCCCGACTGGTTCCGCAAGGCTGTCTTCTACGAGGTCCTCGTCCGCGCCTTCGACGACTCCAACGGTTCGGGCGCCGGCGACTTCAGCGGCCTGGTGGGCAGGCTGGACTACCTGCAGTGGCTCGGCATCGACGCCCTCTGGCTGCCCCCGTTCTACGCCTCGCCGTTGCGCGACGGTGGTTACGACATCGCCGACTACACGGCCGTGCTGCCCGAGTTCGGCACCCTGCCGGAGTTCACCGAGCTGGTCTCGCAGGCGCACGCGCGCGGAATCCGGATCGTCACCGACCTGGTCATGAACCACACCTCCGACCAGCACCCGTGGTTTCAGGCCTCGCGCGCCGACCCGGAGGGTCCCTTCGGCGACTTCTACGTCTGGTCCGACACCGACGACAAGTACTCCGACGCCCGGATCATCTTCGTGGACACCGAGGTCTCCAACTGGACCTTCGACCCGGTCCGCAGACAGTTCTTCTGGCACCGGTTCTTCTCCCACCAGCCCGACCTCAACTTCGAGAACCCCGCAGTCCAGGAGGCGATGTTCGACGTCGTGCGTTTCTGGATGGACATGGGGATCGACGGGTTCCGCCTCGACGCCGTCCCCTACCTGTTCGAGGAGGAGGGCACCAACTGCGAGAACCTCCCGCGGACGCACGAGTTCCTCGCGTCGCTGCGGGCCATGGTCGACGAGGAGTACCCCGGCCGGATCCTGTTGGCCGAGGCCAACCAGCTCCCCTCCGAGGTGGTCGACTACTTCGGCACACCGGAAGCACCGGAGTGCCAGATGTGCTTCCACTTCCCCGTCATGCCTCGGCTCTACTACTCGCTGCGCGAGGAGAAGGCCGCGCCGATCATTGACGTGCTGGCACAGACACCACCCATCCCACCGGGCACGCAGTGGGGGACCTTCCTGCGCAACCACGACGAGCTCACCCTCGAGATGGTCTCGCCGGAGGAGCGCGTCGCCATGTACGGCTGGTACGCGCCCGACCCGCGGATGCGCGCCAACGTCGGCATCCGCCGCCGACTCGCGCCGTTGCTCGACAACAGCCGGGCCGAGATCGAGCTGATCAACGCCCTCCTGCTGTCCCTGCCCGGTTCGCCCTGCCTCTACTACGGCGACGAGATCGGCATGGGCGACAACATCTGGCTCACCGACCGCGACGCCGTCCGCACCCCGATGCAGTGGACGCCCGACCGCAACGCCGGCTTCTCCTCCGTGGACCCGGGCAAGCTCTACCTCCCGGTCATCTCGAGCCTGATCTACCACTACAACAATGTCAACGTCGAGGCCAACATGGCCTCTGGCGCCTCACTGTTGCACTGGATGCGCGGCATGCTGCAGGTCAGGTCGCGGCACCCGGTCTTCGGGATGGGGGTCTTCGAGTCATGCACCGCAGACAACGAGGCGGTGCTGGCGTTCACCCGCGCGATGGACCCCCAGGAGAGCTCGGAGGTCGAGGGCTTCGCCAGCGTGCTGTGCGTCAACAACATGTCCAGCCGGCCGCAGGCCACGACGATCCGTCTCCCGGACGTGTTCAAGGGCCGCCAGCTGGTCGACCTCTTCGGCGGCACCGGCTTTCCCCCCGTCTCCGACGACGGTTCGGTCATGCTGACCCTCGGGTCACGCGACTTCTTCTGGCTGGGCCTGCAGGCTCCGGGAGGCCTCGTCCATGGCTGAGGTCCACCACCACGCGACGCTGACGCCGACCAAGCTCGAGCTCCTGCCGGACTGGATGGCACGTCAACGCTGGTATGCCGCGAAGGGTCACCAGCCACGGTTGCGCTCGCTCTGGTCGTGGCGGCTCGACGACCCGAGCGGTGCGGTCGGCATCGAGATCCTCGTGGTGGCTGACGACTCGGGCACCCGTCCGGTCGTCTACCAGGTGCCGTTGACCTATCGCGGTGCGCCCCTGGAGGGTGCCGACCATGCCCTGGTCGGCACGCTGCAACACAGCGTCCTCGGACGACGCTGGGTCTATGACGCGCCGCACGACCCCGTGTTCACCACCCAGCTGCTCGAGCTCGTGCTGGGACGAGTGACCGCCCAGGCCGGCAGCGTCTCGGACACGCCCGAGCCTGCCGTGGTCGCCCGCTGTGCCGCCGTGGCCCCGGACCTTCGGGTCCTGGACTCCCACGTGCTCTCGGGCGAGCAGTCGAACACCTCGGTCATCTACGACGCCGTCGACACTGCCGGGGCGCCACGACCGGTGATCGGCAAGCTGTTTCGCGTGCTGCACTGCGGCGAGAACCCCGACGTCGTCCTGCAGACGGCTCTGGCCGAGGCAGGGTGCGACCGTGTGCCGACCCCCGTCGGCGACGTGAGCGCCGCATGGCCCGACGAGTCCGTCGCAGGAGGCACCGCGCGTGGGCACGTCGCCTTCGTGCAGGAGTTCCTCCCAGGGGTGCAGGACGCCTGGCGTGAGGCGCTGGCGGCGGCACACGAGGACCGCGACTTCAGCGCCGGCGCCCGGGCGCTCGGACGCGCCACGGCCGAGGTGCACCAGGTCCTCGCCACCGTGCTGCCCACCGAGGCGCCGACTCCCCAGCAGAAGTCGGAGCTGGTGGAACGCATGCGTGCCCGGCTGCGTGACGCGATCGCGAGTGTGCCGTCGCTGGCGGGTGCGGCGGACGCCGTCGACGACCTCTACGTCGCCGCTGAGCGTGCGGACTGGCCCGTCCTGCAACGGATCCACGGCGACTACCACCTGGGGCAGGTGCTCGACGCCCCGGGGCGGGGATGGGTGCTGCTCGACTTCGAGGGCGAGCCGATGCGCCCCCTCGCCGAGCGCTCCGAGCCGGACGTGGCACTGCGCGACGTAGCGGGCATGCTGCGGTCGCTCGACTACGCTGCCGGGTCGGTCGCCAAGGACAACGGTCTCGACCGGGCCCGTTGGGCCACGGCGGCACGAACGGCGTTCCTCGAGGGTTACGGCGAGTCGGCAGGACGTGATCCGCGCGCCGACGCCCCTGTGCTGGACGCCCTCGAGCTCGACAAGGCGCTCTACGAGGTGGTCTACGAGGCCCACAACCGACCGAGCTGGATCTCCATCCCCACGACCGCGATCGCCCGCCTCGTCGCGGGCTCGAGGAGCTGACCCGTGTCCGAGACACCGCCCCCCACTGCCCTGGCCGTCGACCGCCACGAGCTTGCCGCCGTGATCAGCGGTCAGCACCGCGACCCGCACTCGGTCCTCGGCGCGCACGGGCGCGACGGCGCGGTCACCATCAGGGCGCTGCGGCCTCTGGCCCAGAGCGTGACCGCGGTGCTCCCCGACGGGACGCGCGTCCCGCTCGCCCACGAGTTCGAGGGCATCTGGGCGGGCGCCGTTGCCCTGGACGAGGTGCCCGACTACCGGTTGCTCGTGGCCTACGGCGACGGCTACGAGCACCACCAGGACGACCCCTACCGCTTCCTACCCACCCTCGGCGACGTCGACCTGCACCTGATCGGTGAGGGCCGGCACGAACAGCTGTGGACCGTGCTCGGTGCCCACGTCCACCGGTATGACGGGCCGCTGGGCGAGGTGCGCGGCACCTCCTTCGCCGTGTGGGCACCCCACGCCCGGGCGGTGCGCGTCATCGGCGAGTTCAACCAGTGGAACGGGCTGACCCACCCGATGCGCTCACTGGGACCGACCGGGGTGTGGGAGCTGTTCGTCCCCGGCGTCCAGGAGGGGCAGCGCTACAAGTACGAGATCCTCAGCGCCCGCGGGGTGTGGCACGCGAAGGCAGACCCACTGGCACGCGCCTCGGAGGCACCGCCTGCGACGGCCTCGGTGGTGACCAGCTCGTCATACGCGTGGCAGGACGACCCCTGGCTGGAGCAGCGTCGCCGGGAGGACGCGCACACCGGGCCGATGAGCGTCTACGAGGTGCATCTCGGTTCGTGGCGGCAGGGTGAGTCCTACCGCGAGATCGCCGACCATTTGAGCGCCTACGTCAAGGACCTGGGCTTCACGCACGTCGAGCTGCTGCCGGTGATGGAGCACCCCTACGGGCCCTCCTGGGGCTACCAGGTCACCGGCTACTACTCCCCCACGGCGCGCTACGGCACGCCCGACGACTTCCGCTACTTCGTGGACACCATGCACCGGGCCGGGATCGGCGTCATCCTCGACTGGGTGCCCGCGCACTTCCCGCGCGACGCGTTCGCGCTGGCCCGCTTCGACGGGCAGGCCCTCTACGAGCACCCGGACCCGCGCCGCGGCGACCAGCCCGACTGGGGCACCCACATCTTCAACTTCGGGCAGCCGCAGGTGCGCAACTTCCTCGTGGCCAACGCGCTCTACTGGCTGGAGGAGTTCCACGTCGACGGTCTGCGGGTGGACGCCGTCGCCTCGATGATCTACCTCGACTACTCACGCAAGCCCGGCGAGTGGGTGCCCAACGTCCGGGGCGGCCGCGAGCACCTCGAGGCGGTGGCGCTGCTGCAGGAGACGAATGCCACGGCGTACAAGCGCACCCCGGGCATCGTCACCATCGCGGAGGAGTCGACCTCCTGGGCCGGTGTCACTGCTCCGACGGACCGAGGCGGGCTGGGCTTCGGGCTGAAGTGGAACATGGGCTGGATGCACGACTCGCTCGACTACATGGCCGAGAAACCGATCAACCGGCAGTACCACCACACCATGCTCACGTTCCCGCTGATGTACGCTTGGAGCGAGAACTACGTCCTCCCGATCAGCCATGACGAGGTCGTCCACGGCAAGGGTTCGCTGCTGCGCAAGATGCCGGGAGACCGGTGGCAGCAGCTAGCCAACCTGCGGGCCTACCTCGCCTACATGTGGACCCAGCCCGGCAAGCAGCTGCTCTTCATGGGCTGCGAGTTCGGCCAGGAGTCGGAGTGGGCCGAGTCGCGCAGCCTCGACTGGTGGTTGCTCCAGCAGCCCGCGCACTCGGGTGTGCACTCGCTCGTGCGCGACCTCAACGCGGTCTACAGATCGCGACCGGCACTGTGGGAGCTCGACGCGGACCCGGCCGGCTTCCGCTGGCTGGACGCCGATGACCACCGCGGAAACACCTTGTCCTACCTACGATTCGGTCGACCGGACGAGTTAGGGGAGCGCCCCGTCGTGGCCTGCCTGATGAACTTCAGTGGTCAGCCTCGTGGAGAGATGCGCGTCGGCCTGCCGCGCGGCGGCCGCTGGAACGAAGTGGTCAACACCGACGCCGAGGCCTACGGGGGATCCGGGGTCGGCAACCTCGGCTCGGTCATGGCGGAGGAGACGCCCTGGCACGACCAGCCGTTCTCCGCCGTCGTCACGCTCCCGCCCCTCGGCGGCCTCTGGCTCGAGCCGGCCGCCGAGGAGGCCGAACTCGACTGACCACGGCCTGAGCCAGCCCGCCAGCCCGCACCCTGATGGAGGAACCGCGATGAACGACTCCCGCGCCGGCACGCCGGCCCAGCCCGCAGACCTGGTCGACGTCGCGCACCTGGTCACTGCCTACTACACGCAGGTGCCCGACCCGGGCCAGGTGGAGCAACGCGTGGCGTTCGGGACCTCGGGGCACCGCGGCAGCAGCCTGGACACCGCGTTCAACGAGACGCACATCCTCGCGACCACCCAGGCCATCTGCGACTACCGGCGTGAGAAGGGCTATGACGGACCGCTGTTCGTCGGACGCGACACCCACGGCCTCAGCGAGCCGGCGTGGGCGTCGGCGCTGGAGGTCCTCGCCGCCAACGACGTCACGGTGCTGGTCGACGACCGGGACGGCTACACACCGACTCCCGCGGTGTCGCACGCGATCCTGCGGGCCAACCGCGGCAAGGGTGGCGGGAGCTCAGGGCTTGCGGACGGCATCGTCGTGACCCCGTCGCACAACCCGCCACGAGACGGCGGCTTCAAGTACAACCCGCCCAGCGGTGGTCCGGCGGACACCGACGCGACCCGCACCATCGCCGACCGGGCCAACGCGCTCATCGAGGCCGGGCTGGAAGGGGTGCAGCGCATCCCCTTCGCCCGCGCGCGGGCTGCCGCCACGGCATACGACTTCATGGGGACCTATGTCGACGACCTGCCGAACGTGGTCGACCTCGAGCAGATCCGGTCGGCCGGTGTCCGCATCGGCGCCGACCCCCTCGGTGGCGCGAGCGTCGCCTACTGGGGCGAGATCGCGGAGCGGCACGGACTCGACCTCACCGTGGTCAATCCCCTCGTCGACCCCACGTGGCGCTTCATGACCCTCGACTGGGACGGCAAGATCCGGATGGACTGCTCGTCGCCGTCGGCCATGGCCTCGCTGATCGAGCGCAAGGACGACTTCGACATCTCGACCGGCAACGACGCCGACTCCGACCGCCACGGCATCGTCACCCCCGACGCCGGCCTGATGAACCCCAACCACTACCTGGCCGTGGCGATCCGCTACCTCTACGGCGGTGCTCGCCCGGGCTGGGCGCCCGACGCGGCAGTCGGCAAGACGCTCGTGTCGTCCTCGATGATCGACCGGGTCGTCGCCGACCTGGGTCGAACCCTGACCGAGGTGCCGGTCGGCTTCAAGTGGTTCGTGCCGGGGCTGCTCGACGGCTCGATCGCGTTCGGTGGCGAGGAGTCCGCCGGCGCCTCGTTCCTGCGCCGCGACGGCAGCGTGTGGACCACCGACAAGGACGGCATCATCCTCGCGCTGCTCGCCTCCGAGATCCAGGCCGTGACGGGCGAGTCACCCAGCCAGCACTACGCCGGGCTGGTCGAGAAGTTCGGTGACCCGGCCTACGCACGGGTCGACGCGCCAGCCTCCCGCGACCAGAAGGCAAAGCTGGCGGCGCTCTCCCCCGATGACGTGACCGCGGACTCCCTGGCGGGGGAACCGATCACCGGCAAGCTCACCAAGGCACCGGGCAACGACGCGAAGATCGGCGGGCTCAAGGTCACCACGGAGAGCGCCTGGTTTGCCGCCCGCCCGTCGGGCACGGAGGACGTCTACAAGATCTACGCGGAGTCCTTCCGCGGGCCCGAGCACCTCGAGCAGGTGCAGGCCGAGGCCCGCGAGGTGGTCGAGGCCGCCCTCACCTCCTGACGCGTCCTCCCGCTCAGGCCGCCAGCCGCGCGCTCTCGTCCTTGACCCACAGGCCGACCAACCCACGGAAGTGGCCGAGGAACCGGTCGAGTTCGTGCGGCGGGTAGGTGGACCGCACGGTGTCCACCAGCAGGGTGTCGAACTCCGGTGACTGCACCCACTCCAGGACCATCTCGTCGAGGTGCGGGAACGCCTGGGCGCAGAACTCCTCGTAGCGCGCCTTGTCGAAGTGCTGGTCGGCCAGCTTCTGGTAGCCCGCGAGCTTGTCGCGGTAGCCCAGCGCCTCCTGGTCGGCGACCGCGAACCACGGGTCGGGGTCGACCTGCGTCCTGGCCTTGCGACCGGTGGCGAGGCAGAAGGTGCTCCACTTCAGCAGCGCCTTCATCGCCCAGGGAAAGTAGTAGTGCAACGAGGTGACGGCCACGTCCGGGCAGGCATTGGCGTAGTCGATCGGGTAGACCACCCCGTCCTTGACGAGCATCTCGCAGGAGTTGAACTCCCACCGGAAGAAGGCGTTGACGGTCTGCGCGATGGTGACCGCCTCGGCACCGACCTGCGGCGTGAGGAAGTCGTAGGCGACGGCATACCGGTCGTGCATGGGCAGGTCCGGGCGGAACTTCATGATCATGCTCTCAGGACCGATGGTCAGGGCCCGGGCGAACACCTCGTAGCCGTCGACTGCGGCCTGCAGGTGCATGAGCATCTCGCCCGAATCGTCATACGCGCGGTGCAGATCGGCCTGGTTCTTGATCATGGAGACCCCGCGCCACGCACCTCCGTCGAACGGCTTCATGAACATCGGGTAGCCGATGCCGTTCGCGATCGCGTCCAGGTCGAACGGCTGGTTGTACTTGGACGACGTGTAGGCCCAGCGGACGTTGTCGACCGGGTTCTTGTAGGGGACGAGCACGGTGTCGGGCACGTTCATCCCGAGGCGCATGAGCGCGCAGTAGGCCGAGTGCTTCTCCATCGACTGGAAGGTGAAGGGGCTGTTGAGCAGGTAGACGTCGTCCATCAACGCGACCTTCTTCAGCCATTCGCGCGGGTGGTAGTACCAGTGCGCGAGGCGGTCGATGACCAGGTCGTCGTGGGGCTTGTCGCGGAGGTTGAACGGCTCGATGGTCAGCCGTTCGGTGGTGAACGAGTGCCGGGCCCCCGAGGAGTCGCTGATCACCCCCAGCCGCCGCACGAGGGCCTCGAACGCCCTTGGCCAGTCCTCCTCGGCGCCGAGGAGGAGACCGATCTGGTGCGTGCGCGAGGAGGCCATGCTCATTCCTAACAGAATCGGGGCAGGTGGTGGGCGAGTTGACGTTGCCACCACGGCCAGTCGTGCGCCACGTCCTCTCCCCAGACGTCCAGCTGGTGGGTGATCTGCTTCTCCGCCAGCAGGGCCGCAAAGCTGCGGGTGGACGGCAGCGCCCCGGTCGGGTGCGTCTCGAAGGCCCCCTGCCCGACGACCAGCAGGACCGACAGCCGGGCGCGCAGCCAGTCGAGCTGGTCACCGTGCAGACCGCCGACGTAGTCGGTGGGGTTGGCGAAGTAGGTCTCGTCACCACGCTCGCCCCAGGCGTGCCAGCTGCCGACGTCGTAGTTGCCGGACAGCCCGATGACCAGCGGAGCCACGTCGGCGCGTTGGAAGGCGAAGTGCACCGCGTGGTAGGCGCCCATCGAGACCCCGAGGGCGATCATCTCGTGGCGGCCGCCGGTCTGCTCCTCGATCCACGGAAGGACCGCCCGGTCCAGCCAGCCCTGGTAGGTCCGGTGTCGGCGCGCGCGCTCCTCGATCGACACGGACCGGTCCGACCAGGACCAGGCGTCGATGGAGTCCACGCAGAAGAAGCTCACCCGGCCGTCCTGGACCAGCCCGGACACGGCTTCCACCATGCCGTTGCTCGCGAAGTCCTCGGCACGACCCGCCTCACTGGGAAAGACCAGGACGGGGCGCCCATAGTGCCCGTAGCGGAGCACGCCGAGCCGGTGATCGGTCCCCGGCACCTCCAGGTCGACCCGTTGCCCGTCCATGCGGTCATCCTTGCGCACGAGCGACGTGCGGCGCCACACCGGCGCGACCTCGGCCGGGACGGTCGGCGATCCTCAGAAGAGGGCGTTGGTGAGGGCCGAGCGGGCCTTCCTGACCCGCTCGTCGGTGCTCCCCACGACCTCGAAGAGCCCCAGCAGGTGCTCGCGGGCGGCGTTGCGCTCCTCGTCGATGGTCGCCCGCACCAGGTCGATCAGCCGCACGAAGGCGTCCTCGACGTGTCCGCCGAGCACGTCGAGGTCGGCCACCATGGTCTGGGCCGCCACGTCGGTGGGTGCGTCGGCAGCCTTGGCCCGCGCGGCGGCCAGGTCGACGCCGGCGGTGCGCTGCATCAGCGTGACCTGACCCAGCCCGAGCTTGGCGTCGGCGTCGGTGGGGTCCGCCTCGACGGCGCGGGTGAAGGCGTCCGCGGCCGCCTGCAGGTCACCGCGCTCGATCGCGTCGTAGGCCTCCTGGTGCAGCGGCGGCAGCTCCGCCTCGACGTCGCCGTCGGACCCATCGGCCGGTCCCTCGTCGGCGTCGGCGTCGTGGTCCCCGGGCACGCGGCCGGCCACCCCGTTGCTGACCGCGATCTTGACGACCTCCTCGAGCAGCTGCGTGGCCGCCTCGTCGGACGGGATGGGGGGCAGCGGCATCGGCTGCCCCTGCAGGAACGCCACGGTGGTCATCGGGGTGCCCGCCGGCAGCTGGGCGCTCTGGCCGAGCTGCTGGAAGGCCTGGGCGATCTCGGGCGCCTGGTCGATGTCGACGACGCCGAGCTGGACCCGCCCGGCCTGGGCGCGAACCGCCTTGGCCAGCTGGTCCACGGGGCCGCGGGACGCCGGTTGCGAGGCGGCCCAGAGGGTGATGACGACCGGGTACCGGGAGGAGGCGTTGACGAGGGTGCCGAAGCCCTGGGCGTCGATGTCGACGACGAGGCCGTCGGTCGAGCCGCCAGCACCTGTCGCCCCGCCTCCCGGCGCGCCTTGGCCCGCGGGGGGCTGGGCGAGGGCGGACAGGTCGACGGCGCCCCGGAGGGCCGCGGCATTGAACGGCTGCGAAGTCATGTCGTCATTGTCCCTGATCCACGCGCGAGGACGTCAGTGGCCCTTGCCGCCCACGAGATGTTCCGAGGCCCCGACCAGGGTGGCCCGGCCGGTCCCTTCCGGCACCTCGAACACCAGGAACTCGATCGTGGTCACCCGTGCCGAGATCTCGATCTTCTGCTGGTCGGGGGCGAACACCTGGAAGGCCTTGGTGGGCTTGACCGTCTGGCCCGGCTTGATGTGGAAGTTGTCGTGCCGTTCCAGTGCGGCGAAGACGAGCGCACCACCGCCCTGCTGCTGCACGGTGACGACGGAACCAGGCAGGACGCGGTGTGACTGGCCGAAGTCGGCCTGCGTCCGCACGGCGTCGGCCTGCTGCGCCGCCCCGGCCCGCACGGACGCGGCGAAGTGGTCGGCGGCGAACGGGCGGTGGTCGACCTTCTTGCGCGGATAGCTCAGGTAGCGGGAGTAGTCGGAGAGCAGGGCCTCCGGCTTGACGGCCAGCTGCCGAAGTGCCGACCGCGCGGCCTTGCCGGGGTGACGGCCGGTCGCCACGACCGAACCGTTCTCCCGGGGGTCGAACGTCGCGATCGAGGTGCCCGGCAGCATGAGCGCCGACTCCTGGATGCGGAACGGGGCGCTTGCCCGGTCGGCACGCATCAGGTGCAGCACCGGCGTCTCCCGGTCAGGCGGCTCGGTCTGGACGACCAGGTATGCCGGGTGGCCGGCTCCGCGGCTGATCGCCAGCACGTTGGGGCGCACCGGGGCGAAGACCGGGTTGTCGGGAGAACCTCTGCGAACCTTCGCGACGCGCGCGTCCCCCGTGGCCGCGCGCAACCCCGCGCCCGTCCAGGCGGACCGGCGTG
>NZ_VOHR01000170.1 GCF_009192725.1 Segeticoccus rhizosphaerae
GCGGGTGCTGCAACTGCGGCTGGAGCCCTCGGCCCGGTTCACCTTCCCGGCCGACCTGGGCGCGCGGCTGCCGCTCCTCGCCGCCGCCTGGAGCGCCGCCGGTCTGCTGGTCTCCCCGGAGCGGGAACGTGTCCGGCGCTGCGCCGGCATCGACTGCGGCTGGCTCTTCCTCGACACCACTGGGCGGCGGCGCTGGTGCATGATGGCCAGTTGCGGCAACCGCGCCAAGGCCCGCCGTTTCGCCGAGCGGCGGCTCGGCACCGGGAGCTGAGCCACGTCCCGCCCAACCATCCGGGTTACCGTTGCCCCGTGCACCGACCCACCACGCCGCCGCCCCCCTCTGCCGAGGGGCACCGGACCCGGACCTCCTCGTGAGGCGGCGGTGTGTGCTGCCGGTCGTCCTGGCGGTGACCGTCGGCGTTGTGCCGGCATGCGGCGGCGAGTACACGCCCTCGGCCGGCGGACGGGCAGGGCCGGGCGACCCGACGACGACGTCCCCCGAGACGACGCCGCAGCCGGAGATCACCTCGAGCACCCCGACGGCCCCTCCGCCGACCTCCACCGGGCCGAAGCCGAAGCCGAAGCCGAAGCCGACGACCCCGACGCCGCCTAGCCCGAAACCCCAGCCGCACGTGGACAGCGACGACGTCGGCCGCTCCTTCGACCTCGGCGTCATCGTCGGCATCGGCAACGAGAAGGGCGTGGCGGTCATCGTGCTCGATCGCTGGACGGCCAAGGGGGTCGCGGACTCCACCATCGCGAGCGCCGGCTACCCGCTGGCCCCCCACTCGGGCACGCCGTTCTACAACATCAACACGCAGAGCACCTACCGGATCCCGGTCGCCCGCGGAGCAACCTTCACCTATCAACACTGCAACGACATCACCGAGCCCATGGTCACCGAGCGCTCCACGCTCCGCCGCATGGCCGACCTCGACAGGGCCGAGCAGGTGGTGCTGGTCACCCTCGACCGCGAGGGTCGCGCCACCGCGGTCGCCAACGACCCCGCCTGCTGAGCCGCAGCGACACCCCGAGGCCCTCGCGGTCGTGAACGCGTGGCGTCCCCGCCCGGACCGTGCGTGGCAGAGCCGGGTCCGGCTGGCAGACTGGCCGGTATGACGTCCACGACCGACCCGCGCGAGCTCACGGTGGGCGTGGGGGCCGGGGGACTCGCCACCGCCGACATGGTCCTCAACATCGGCCCACAGCACCCCGCCACCCACGGCGTTCTGCGGTTGCGACTCGTCGTGGACGGCGAGCGCATCATCACTGCCGAGCCGATCATCGGCTACATGCACCGTGGGGCGGAGAAGCTCTTCGAGGTGCGCGACTACCGCCAGATCACCGTGCTGGCCAACCGGCACGACTGGCTGTCCGCGTTCAGCAACGAGCTCGGCGTGGTGCTCGCGGTCGAGTCGATGCTTGGCATGGAGGTGCCCGAGCGCGCCGTCTGGGCCCGCATGCTCCTCGCCGAGCTCAATCGGGTGCTCAACCACCTGATGTTCCTCGGCTCCTACCCCCTCGAGCTCGGCGCGATCACGCCGATCTTCTACGCGTTCCGCGAGCGCGAGGAGCTGCAGACCGTGATGGAGGAGGTCTCCGGCGGGCGGATGCACTACATGTTCAACCGGGTCGGTGGCCTGCTGCACGACCTCCCGGCCGGCTGGCTGGGCCGGGTGGAGTCGACGATCGAGGACGTCCGTGGGCGGCTACCCGACCTGGAGAGCATGCTCGTCGGCAACGAGATCGTGCACGCCCGCACCCGCGGGGTGGGCGTGCTGTCCGCCGAGACCGTTGCTGCGTATGGGGTGTCCGGCCCGATCGCGCGCGCGTCGGGGCTGGACGTCGATCTGCGGCGCGACACGCCATACCTCGCCTATGACCAGGTGTTCTCGTCCGGCGGCCCGGGACGAGTGGTCACCCGCACGCAGGGTGACAGTCTCGCCCGCCTCGAGGTGCTGCTCGAGCAGGTCCACGTCAGCCTCGACATCGCCCAGCACTGTGTCGGTGTGCTCGGGTCGCTGCCCCAGGGGCCGATCAACGTCAAGCTGCCCAAGGTCGTGCGGGTCCCCGAGGGCGAGACCTACTACGCCACGGAGAACCCACTTGGCTTCAACGGCTACTACCTGGTCTCGCGCGGCGACAAGACGCCGTGGCGGCTCAAGCTGAGGTCGGCCTCCTTCAACAATGTCTCGGTCCTCTCCGAGACGCTGCCCGGCAACCTGATCTCCGACATGGTGGCGATCCTCGGCTCGATGTTCTTCGTCGTCGGCGACATCGACAAGTAGCCCGGCGGGCGTGCTCGCCCCAGGCTGCTTTGCTCACCACAGGCCGCTCCCGGACCGCTGGAAACCGGTCCCCAGCGAGCACGCACCCCTCGACCCGTATGCCGCCTGCTCACCCCACACTGCTTTGCTCAGCACAGGCCGCTCGCGGACGGCGGGAAACCGGCCCCCAGCGAGCACCGTCGGGTCAGCGGTCGGTCAGGCGGGGCCGGGCTCCTCGTCCGCGGTGGAACGGCGGGACCCGCCGCCACCCTTGGGGTCGTCGTCGTGGTCGTGCGGGATCCGGCACCAGGCCTGCACGACGTGCCCGACCACCGCGAGCAGGATCGCCGCCCCGCACAGGGCCAGCGCGCGGTAGAGCCCGTCCAGGACCGAGGAGACGTCGGCGTTCGGCACGAGAATCACCGCGAGCGCGGCGTAGTAGCCGGTCACGACGGCACCACCCAGGGCGCTGGCCTGTGCGGCGACCACGGTGCGTCGGGCGCGCTGCGGCGTCGGCATCCGCTCGGAGTCGCCACCCAGGTAGCGGCGGATCTCCCAGCCGGCCGCCAGCATCACGGCGGCCATCAGGACGAGCAAGGCCACGCCGAGCCAACTGGTCTGGGGCAGCTCGTGGCCGCTGTCGACCACGAGGCGCAAGCCGACGTAGGCGAGCAGGCCCACCACCAGCGCGACGAGCACCGTGACGCGGATGCTCACACCGGACTCGTTGTTCACCACGTCGGCCTCCATTCCGGACCCGGCCGCACCCCGTCTGCCGACCGTTCCTGCAGCAGGTCCGCCACCGGGCGCAGCCGGCCGCCCACCCGCAACTGTGCCGCGGGGTCGGCGGCCACCCACGGGAGGAGGACGAACGCGCGCTCGTGCGCACGAGGGTGCGGCAGGGTGAGCTCGTCGCCGTCCATCAGGACGTCAGTTTGCCGTGCCGGGTCACCATACTGGATGAGGTCGAGGTCGAGCGTCCTTGCACCCCAACGCAGTTCGCGCACTCGCCCGTGCCGCGCCTCGACCTCGTGCAGTCGGCGCAGCACGGTGTGCGGCGCGAGACGCGTGCGACCGAGCAGCACGGCGTTGAGGTAGTCGGGTTGGTCTGGTCCACCGACCGGGTCGGTCTCGAACAGCGGGGAGACACTCTGGACCGCGAAGCCCTCGATTGCCTCGAGCCGTGCCACGGCATCCTCGAGCGTCGCACGGACGTCGCCGAGGTTGCCCCCGAGCGCGACCACGACGGGCACGTCGCGCTCGCGGCGGATGCCGACCTGCACGTCGCCGAACGGGACGCCGACCGGGGCCTCGGGCTTGTGGATCGTCACCTCGACGGCCTCGACCAGTCCGTGCTCCAAGGCTGCCGCCGCGATCCGTTCCGCCACCGTCTCGATCAGGTCGAGGGACTCGCCGGCGAGGACGGCGACGGCCTGCTCGGCGACCTGCGCGTAGTTCACCGTCCGCGCCAGGTCGTCGCTCTGACCGGCCGGTCGCAGGTCGACCTCGAGCGTGACGTCAGCGATGAACATCTGCCCGTCGGCCTTCTCGGCCTCGAACACTCCGTGGGTCCCGCGCGCCGCGAGGCCCTGAAGGACGATGCGATCGGTCACGTCGCCTCCTCGACGGCACGGAACACGCGAAGCGCGTCGACGGTGCCGGCCACGTCGTGGACCCGCACTCCCCACACCCCAGCCTGAATCGCGAGCAGGGACGTGGCAACCGTCGCCGCGTCGCGCTGCAGCGGGGGGCGTGGCGCCTGGTCGGGCCCTCGGCCCAGCCGCCCGAGAAAGGTCTTGCGCGAGGTGCCGACCAGGACCGGCAGCCCGAGCACCGACAGGGAGTCGAGGTGCGCGAGCAACGCCCAGTTGTGCTCCGGGAGCTTCGCGAAGCCGAAGCCGGGGTCGAGGATGAGCTGCTCACGCCGTGCCCCCGCGGCGACCAGGTCCTCGACCCGCCCGGTCAGCTCTCGGCACACGTCCTGCACGACGTCCGCATAGACCGCTCGGCGTTGCATGTCGGCGCTGTGCCCACGCCAGTGCATCACCACGAACGGCACGCCCGACTGCGCCACCAGGTCGGCCATCCGATCGTCGGCCTGTCCACCGCTGACGTCGTTGACCAGGCTGGCTCCGGCGTCGATCGCCTGCCGCGCGACCTCGGCCCGCATCGTGTCGATGGACACGCGGGCGCCGGCTGTCGCCAGGCCACGGACCACGGGCAACACCCGCCGCAGCTCCTCCTCGGTGGAAGGGCGCTCGGCACCCGGACGGGTCGACTCACCGCCCACGTCGAGGATGTCGGCACCGTCGTCGAGCAACTGCTGTCCGTGTTCGATCGCCGCCTGGGGCTCGAACCACTCTCCCCCATCGCTGAACGAGTCCGGGGTGACGTTGACCACGCCCATCACCAGCGTCATCGTCGACCGCCGAGCACCAGCCCCATCGCCTCGGCGCGGGTGGCCGGGTTGCGCAGCTGGCCCCGCACCGTGGACGTGATCGTGCGCGACCCGGGTCGGCGGACTCCGCGCATCGACATGCACAGGTGCTCGCACTCCAGCACCACGATGACGCCCTGGGGCATCAGATGCTCCACCATGGCGTCGGCGATCTGGGAGGTGAGCCGCTCCTGCACCTGTGGTCTGCGGGCAAACGCGTCCACCAGCCTGGCCAGCTTGGACAGTCCGGTGACCCGGCCGTCCTTGTTCGGGATGTAGCCGACGTGCGCGACGCCGTGGAACGGCACCAAGTGGTGCTCGCACGTGCTGTAGAGCTCGATGTCGCGCACCAGGATCATCTCGTCGTGATCCATCTCGAAGGTGGTCGCCAGGATCTTGGCCGGGTCCTGCTGCATGCCCGCGAACATCTCCCCGTAGGCGCGCGCCACCCGGGCCGGGGTGTCCTGCAAGCCGTCGCGGTCGGGATCCTCCCCGACCGCGATCAGCAGTTCCCGGATCGCGCGCTCGGCGCGATCGACATCAATGCCCTTCGGGGTCGACATAGCCGCCTTCCGGCACCTCGATGACCGCCTCCGGCGGGTGCTCACCGTTGGGGCCGGGAGGTGGCTGGCCGTTGGCCTGGGCCGCCTTCTCGGCCGGGGTGAGGACGGGCGGCAGGTCGTGCACGTGGCGCCGGTCGCTCGACAGCCAGATCGGGCGTGGGGGCCGTTTCACCACGTCGGCGAACACCTCGGCGAGGGCTTCCGCGCCCAGGGTCTCCTTCTCGAGCAGCTGCAGCACCAGGTGGTCGAGGATCTCGCGGTTGTCGTTGATGACATGCCACGCCTCGTCGTGCGCGGCCTCGATCAGGCGGCGCACCTCCTCGTCGACGACCCCCGCGACCTCCTCGGAGTAGTCGCGCTCGTGGCCCATGTCACGACCGAGGAAGACCTCGCTGTTGCCCGAGCCGAGCTTGATCGCACCGACCCGCTCGCTCATGCCGTACTGCGTCACCATCTGCCGCGCCAGTCCGGTGGCTTTCTCGATGTCGTTGGACGCGCCCGTGGTCGGGTCGTGGAAGACCAGCTCCTCCGCGACGCGCCCACCGAGGGCGTAGGCGAGCTGGTCGAGCAGCTCGTTGCGGGTGGTGGAGTACTTGTCGTCGGCCGGCAGCACCATGGTGTAGCCGAGCGCACGGCCGCGCGGCAGGATCGTGATCTTGGTGACCGGGTCGGTGTGCCGCATCGCCGAGGCGACGAGCGCGTGGCCGCCCTCGTGGTAGGCGGTGATCTTGCGCTCCTTGGCACTCATCACCCGCGAACGCTTCTGCGGCCCCGCGATGACGCGGTCGATCGCCTCGTCGAGGGAGTGGTTGTCGATCATGTTGGCGCCGGTGCGGGCGGTGAGCAGCGCCGCCTCGTTGAGCACGTTGGCCAGGTCGGCGCCGGAGAACCCGGGGGTCCGCCGTGCCACCGCGAGCAGGTCGACGTCCGTGGCCATCGGCTTGCCCTTGGCGTGCACCTGCAGGATGTGGTGCCGCCCGATCATGTCCGGCGCGTCGACGGCGATCTGCCGGTCGAACCGCCCGGGACGCAGCAGCGCCGGGTCGAGGATGTCGGGCCGGTTGGTGGCGGCGATCAGGATGACATTGGTCTTGACGTCGAAGCCGTCCATCTCGACGAGCAGCTGGTTCAGCGTCTGCTCGCGCTCGTCGTGGCCGCCGCCCAGCCCGGCGCCGCGGTGCCGTCCGACGGCATCGATCTCGTCGACGAAGATGATTGCGGGGGCGTTGGACTTGGCCTGCTCGAACAGGTCGCGCACCCGGGAGGCTCCCACACCGACGAACATCTCGACGAAGTCCGAGCCCGAGATCGTGTAGAACGGCACGCCGGCCTCACCCGCCACGGCTCGCGCCAGCAGCGTCTTGCCGGTGCCCGGAGCGCCATACAGCAGGACGCCCTTGGGGATCTTGGCGCCGACGGCGAGGAACTTGGCGGGGTCGGCGAGGAAGTCCTTGATCTCCTGCAGCTCCTCGACCGCCTCGTCCGCCCCGGCGACGTCGGCGAAGGTGACCTTGGGCATGTCCTTGCTGGCGAGCTTGGCCTTGCTCTTGCCGAACTGCATGACCTTGGACCCGCCGCCTTGCATCTGGCTCATCAGGAACCAGAACAGACCGAGGACCAGCAGCAACGGCAGCACGGTCAGCAGCAGGCTGACGATCCAGCTCTGCTGGGCCGGGTCGTCGGTGTAGCCCTTGGAGGGGTTCGCCTTGGTCAGCTCACTCACGATCTGGTCCCCGCGCGCGGGGACGTAATAGGCCTGGACGCGGTTCGCGTCCTTGACCTGGTCACCGTCGGAGTAGCTCTCCCCCGGCTTCAGGGTCAGGTCGATGCGGTCGGGGGTGACCTTGGCCGACTCGACCTTGCCACTGGTGATCAGGTGCTCCGCCGCGGACGTGTCGATCCGGGTGAAGCCGCTGTTGCCGTTGACGGTGAAATACAGGAAGGCGACGGCGATGATCAGGACGATCCAGATCATCGGCGTGCGGAGAATGCGCTTGAAGTTCATGTATGTGCGGGGTCTCGCCCCGTCCCTCCTGGTCGCTCGGCCAAGTCGTCCGCGATGTCCCGCGGACACGGCGACAGACTGAAAAAAGGTACACCGCTCGGCGGCAACGGCATTCCTGCAGGTCAACGACCATTATGCCGTCAGTGTTCCGACGGGCTCGCGCCGCCGTGTTATTTGCCCCGCTCAGGAGTAGACGTGCGGCGCGAGGGTGCCCACGACGCGCAGGTTGCGGTAGCGCTCGTCGTAGTCGAGTCCATAGCCCACGACGAACTCCGGCGGGATGTCGAATCCGACGTACTTGACCGGGATCTCCACCTTGGCCACCTCCGGCTTGCGCAGCAGGGTGCAGATCTCGACGGAGGCGGGCGAGCGCGACTCCAGGTTGGTCTTGATCCACGACAGGGTCAGCCCGGAGTCGATGATGTCCTCGACGATCAGCACGTGCTTGTCGGTGATGTCGGTCCGCAGGTCCATCAGGATGCGGACGACCCCGGACGACTTGGTGCCGGAGCCGTAGGACGAGATGGCCATCCAGTCCATGGGCGCGGTGCCCGGCAGGGCCCGCATCAGGTCGGCCATCACCACGACGGCGCCCTTGAGCACCCCCACGAGCAGCAGGTCCTTGCCCTCGTAGTCGGCCCAGATCTGCTCGGCCAGCTCCCCGAGTCTGGTCTGGATCTCCTCCTCGGTGATCAGCACCTTCTCGAGGTCGGCTCCCATGTGGGCGGCGTCCACGGCACTCTCCTAGGTTGTCGGGTGGGTCGTCGGGTCGGTCGTCGGGCGGTCCGGCCCGTCCAGGCTGTCAGCGCCGGTGTGCTCCCATTGAACCGGACCTGCGCGCTCGATCGACACCCGCCCGCCCGTGCGGCTCGCCCGCACGCCCCCCGGCAGGTCGACCTGGCCCTGTCCGCGCCACCGGCTCACCAGGGCGTCCAGCGACCGCACGTGCACCGCGAACAGCGCACCGCGTGGTGTCCCCGCCTCCTCGACCAGCCGGCGCCACACCCTGGTCCGGATCCCGTCCGGCAGCACCGCGAGCCGCTGCGCCTCCCATGGTCCGGGCCCGAGCTCCTCGCGGGCGGTCACCGCGAGGGCGTCCAGCGTGTCCGCGTCGGTGCGCAGCAGGCC
>NZ_VOHR01000171.1 GCF_009192725.1 Segeticoccus rhizosphaerae
GGCCGACCGAAGCGCCCGGGGGCAGGACCGTGCTCAGCCGCCGATCGGCGTGCTGCGACAGGTCGGCCGGCAGGAGCCCGTGCCGGGTCACGGCCTGCAGCGCCAACCGGCCGGAGCCGCTGGCGTTGCCCAGCACTGCCACTCGGCGACCGGCGGGGTGACCCGCCTTGGCCAGCAGGTCGGCAGTGTCGACAAGCTCGGTCAACGACCCGACGCGGACGACTCCTGCGGCAAGGCCCGGATCCTCCTCGTCCGAGGGATCTGTCGCTGACCCGGTGGTGGTCAGCAGGAGCACGGGCAACACGCCTCGACTGCCTGGTCGCTCACGAGGCCGGTATGCCGCCAGCTCGCCTTCGTCCCCCACACACACCACCGCGAGCGACGTGCGGGGGTCAGCGGCCGCGAAGGACAGCGCGTCGACGGCGCTGATCTCGCCTCGGGCGCCGCCGAGGTTCACCACCGTGGAGACTCCGGTCCCACTCATGCCCAGCCGAGCGACGATCGCCGTGGTGAGCGCCCAGGAGTCAGCGACCACGCAGACCGGACCCGGGGCCGGCGATGGGTGCAGGAAACTTGCATCGAGCCGGACCCGCGGGTCGGTGTTGACCAGTCCGATGATGTCGGGACCGAGGAATCGCGCACCCGCTGCGCGGCAGCTGGCCCGCAGGTCCTCCCCCCGGACCGTGTCCGGATCCGCGGAGGGTCCGCCGCCCAGGACGGCGACCGCTCTGGACCCCGCCGCGGTGGCCTCTCGCACGGCCGTCGTGACCGCGTCGCCCGGGACCGCGATCACGGCCAGGTCGACGGCCTCGGGCAGGTCGGCGACGGCGCGAAAGCTCGCCGTGCGGCCGACGACCTCCCCGGACGGGTTGACCACGTAGACCCGGCCCGCGAAGTCGGAGTGCTGCAAACGCTGCACGACCTGCCGGCCCACTCCGTCGCGTTGCACGCCGGCACCGACGACGGCCACCGAGCGTGGTCGCAGGAACGGCTGCAAGGCAAGACCGTCGGTCAGCGACGCACGGCCAGCGGCCGGCCGAGCCGGTCCAGCCTGCTCGTCGAGCTGGAGGGTGACCGCGCAGGTCCCGTCGGCGGAGTCGACCCGCATCGGGAGCCCCATGTGGTCGAACACCCGGAGCATCGGGTCGTTGCTCGCCAGCGTCAGGGCGACCAGCTCCAGCAGTCCACGTGCCCGTGCGCGGGCCACCAGGTCGCCCAGCACCAGCGTGCCGAGACCGTGGCGCTGGTGTGCGTCGTCGATCGCGAGCGCGACCTCGGCAGCGGTCTGGGACACCCGGTGGGTCGAGCCCACCGCCACGACCTCGCCTCGCCACACGACCAACGCGGCGTCCAGCGTCCGACCCGGGTCATCGAGGTCCGCGACGTACTCCCTCGCGGACACCATGGAGGCGGTGAGGAACCGCTGGCGCAACGAGCGTGGCGACATCCGCTCGAACAGCGCCTCGATCGCCTGGCGGTCCTCCGCCCGGGCCGGTCGCAACTGGAGCGGCGAACCGTCACACGTCAGCCCCGAGTGTGCGTCAGGCGGCCCCGCGGGCCGGCGCCGGTCGTGGCGCACCTGTGGATGTCGAACGATGGTGGTCATGGCGCTGCCTCCGGGGTCTGTGCTGTGCCCGAGGCAAGCCTCGCCCGGAACGGCCCGCTCGGACAGGGCCAGAAGTCCCTTGCCCCACTTCGTCACTGACCGCCGAGGCCCAGGACGCGGGCCTCCTCCCACAGCTCGTCCCGCACCCGGGGATGGGCCGTCTGCTCGATCAGGTTCCGCGCCTGGGCGAGCTGGTCGTTGCCGAACAGCGGCGCCACACCGTGCTCGGTCACGACGGCGCTGGGTTGGAAGGAGGTGACCGGCTCGTCGAGGAACGCCACGATGGTCGAGACATCCGCTCTGGGGTGCCAGCTACGCAGCGCCAGCAGCGCCTGCCCGCCTCCCGAGTGGAGCGCGCCGACGATGAAGTCGGTCTGGCCGCCGTAGCCGGAGTGGATCCGGCCCCGCACACGGGAGGCGTTGGCCTGGCCGTAGAGATCCACCTCGAGGGCGGTGTTGATGCTCGTCATGGCGGGATTCGCAGCGATCAGGGAGGGGCTGTTGGTCTTCTCGGTGCGCAACATCCTGATCGCAGGGTTGAGGTTGACATGGTCGTACAACTCAGCCGAACCGAAGCAGAACGAGGCGATGACCGGATGGTCGGCGTCGAGCGAGCCGGACCGCTCCAGCGTGAGCAGCCCGTCGGAGAACATCTCCGTCCAGATCCGCAGGCCATGGCGCGACGCGAGTTGGCCGACGGCTGCATCGGGCACGGCGCCGATGCCCATCTGCAGCGTCGCTCCGTCGTGGACCAGGCCGGCAACGTGTTCGGCCACCGCCTGGCTTGCGTCATCGGGCACAGGCGCCGCCGCAGGGGTGGGCAGTGGGACGTCGACCTCCACCACCACGTCCACGAGGGACTCGTCGAGCTGGGCATCGCCAAAGGTGTAGGGCATCTGGCGGTTCACGACCGCTACCACCAGACCGGCGCGGGCACGGCACGCCTCGATGGCGGCCGGCAGCACGTTGACCTCCGTCCCCAGGCTCAGCAACCCACCCCGCGCCGGAGCACAGTGCACGACGACGACATCCGGGGGTCGCACGGTCGAAAAGAGCAGCGGGACCATCGACAAGCGGCTGGGGAGGTAGTCGAGCGCGCTGTGCCGGCGCATCCCCACGCCCACGAAGGGGGTCTCAGCGATCACCCCTGGTCGGTCGGGTACACCGCTCGCGGCATTGAGCATCCACAAGCGGTATGCCGGGAGGGAGCGGTCCAGCGCGGCGACCGCCTCCCACGGTGTGGCGGCGTTCCCACTGACCACCACACGTGGCACGCCCGGGAGGCCGGCGAACAGCCGTTGGAGCTGATCGAGATCGGCCCGCCTCACGCGGCGGTCGCAGACTCGAGGTCTTCCCCGGGGACGGTGTTGGTCTCAGGGCCCATGGCGGTCACTGTGCCGGGGCCGCGCGGTCCTGTCGAGGGTCCTTGGTCCCTGCCTCGGTCCAACAGTCCGGGTCCGAGGTGCGCGCGGGGGCGGCGTTGGTGGACTGCAGTCCCTCCGTGCTGAGGAGCACGACGACGGCGTCGTCGGGCACGTCGAGGTCGGCACGGCGCCGCGAGTCGAGGAGGACGGCGCGGGCGCCGGCGAGGGTGGCGGCGCCGCAGGCTCCGGAGGACACGTCGAGCGACTTCAGGTCCGAGGAGGCCTGCAACGCATCGTCGTCGGTGACGGCCACGGCGGCATCGCACCCGCGCTGCAGCACCGGCCAGGCGCTGCTCGAGACGGTGCCGCAGTTCAGGCCGGCCATGACGGTGGCGCCCGTTGCGACGCTGGTGGGCGCACCGTGCGCGAGGCTGGTCAGGAGGCACGCAGCGGTGTCCGGTTCCACCGAGAGGACCGACGGATGAGCGACTCCTGGCCGGCGGTAGTGGGCGACCACCGCCTGTGCCAGCGAGCCGACACCCACCGGCACCACGACCAGGTCCGGCGCGCACCCGAGCGCCTCATCCACCTCGGCCACCAAGGTCTCGTAGCCCTCCACGATCCACGCCGGCACGTCCTCGTAGCCGGGCCACGCGGTGTCCTGCACCAACGCCCGGTGCTCGTCCGCAGTCGCATGCTCGGCGGCGGCACGCACGGTCTGGTCGTAGTCCCCGTCGACCCGGACGACCCGTGCGCCTTCGGCGACGATGCGGCCCGCGGCCTCCTCCTGCATGACGTGTGGAACGAATACCGTCGCGGTGGTCCCGAAGTGCGTGGCCATGCGGGCCACCGCCCGGCCGTGGTTGCCGTCGGTGGCCGTCACCAGGACCGCCCCGGGCTTGCGGTCCAGAACCTGCTTGCAGGCCCACGAGGCGCCGAGCACCTTGAACGCCGGCAGACCCAGCCGTGCCGACTCGTCCTTGACCAGAAGTCGCCCCACGCCGAGCTCCGTCGCCACGGTCGGGAGCTCGACCAGCGGTGTGGGCGCATACCCCGGCAGCGAGACATGGAAGGATCGCGCCGCCGGTGCCGCCTGTTTCGACGACCAACCGCGCGCCGCGGGGTTGCAGTACCAGTCGTTCATGCCGATCAGTCTGCGACACCTCGAGCGACCACGTTCAGGCGGCGGTCCGCATCCGGCGCGGATGGCAGAGTGCTGCGTATGAGCGAACACCCCGCAGAGGGTGATGCCGGCCCGGAGTCCAACCTGACTGATGAGGCCTTCTCGCCCGTCTGGGCCGACGACGACCGCCCGCGCATCCCGCGCGTGGCCGGCGAGCGCGAGGCGCTGGCGGCATACCTGGAGTACTACCGGGCGACGGTGGAGATGAAGTGCCGCGGCCTGGCCCCTCAGCAGGCCCGAGCTCGGTCGATGCCGCCGTCCACCATGTCGCTTCACGGACTGGTCCGACACCTGGCCGGCGTAGAGCGCTGGTGGTTCCAGCAGAACTTCGAGCGCCGCAACGTGCCGTTCCGCTTCTTCGCCGCAGACAACCCCGACCTCGACTTCGACCTGCCCGCGGACGCCGACTTCGCCGCCGACCTGGAGGCCTGGCGTACCGAATGTGCGGTCTCCCGCGAAATCGTCGCGGCTCATGCTCTCGACGACCTTGCGCGACCGCTTGACTGGCACGAAGACGTGGACCTGCGCTGGCTGGTGCTCCGGATGACCACCGAGTATGCCCGGCATTGCGGACACCTCGACTTGCTTCGTGAGGGGGTCGACGGGAGGACCGGCGCATGAGCTCGGTGGCGAACTGCGGGAGGCGGCCCATGGGTGGCAGGATGACCGGGTGCCTCGTGGTGTCGTCCGCCGTAGGGTGCTGCGGCACAACTCGCAGAACGCTGTCACCGACGTGGTGGAGCGGGTCACCCTGGCAGACGGCTCCACGCTGGTCCACAAGCGGCTGCGGGCACCCTCGGTCGACTCCGGGGGCGCCTGGGCAGCTTCCCAGGATCCGCGGCACTGGAACTATTGGCGGCGGGAGGTCGACGCCTACCGCGGCGCCGTGCTCCGGAGCAGCCTGGCTGGAACCGGGCTCGACATACCCGCTGCCGATGTCGAGGAGCGTGCCGCTGAGGCGGACCTGTGGCTTGAGGATGTCACTGGCAAGCCCGGCACCGCGTTCAGCCTGGCCGACCACACGGCGGTGGCTGCTGGACTAGGCCGCTGGCAGGCCGCCGGCCCTCTCCTCACGCCCTGGACTTCCGAGGGCTTTCTCCGTGCCTACTCGGCCAGCAGGCCTGTCCCTTGGCAGGTGCTGCACGACGACGCCGCCTGGGACCAGCCGTTGATCCGACGCACCTGGCCCGCCGGTCTGCGCGAAGGATGGGCCCAGCTGATGGCTCACCGCGAGCAGTTGCTGCGGGTGATGGAGTACCTGCCGCGTACCCGCAGCCACCTCGACGTCTGGGTCAGCAACCAGATCCGCCGTCCTGGTGGCGACGTGGTACTGCTGGACTGGGCCTTCGTCGGTGATGGCGCTCTCGGTGAGGACCTGGGCAACCATCTCCCCGATGCCGTGTTCGACTTGTTCTGGCCGGCGCAGGAGCTGGCCACCCTGGAGGCCGCATGCTTCGAGGCGTACCTGGGCGGCCTGCGCGAGGCCGGCTGGCGCGGTGACCAGCGCCAGGTGCGCCTGGGCGTGGTCGCCTCCTGTGTGAAGTACACCTGGCTGCTGCCGTTGGCGCTGACGCAGGCCGGCCGAGACGAGCACTCCGCCTACCACGAGGTCGCCGACAGCGAGCACCTCTACCACCAGCGTGGCCTGGCCTTCGCTTACTTGGTCGGTTGGTGCCGAGAGGCACTTCACCTCATGAACCGGCAGTAGCCTCCGCAGGATGCGGCCCTCTGACCTGCCCGGACGTCGCGCATGGCCATCTTTGCCCGCGAATAGCCCGCGCTCCCGGACACCGGCAGCCCTCGACGCCCGGCGCCTTGGCCGAATCTCACTTCGTCTCGTTGGGGTGGTGGGTGTGCACGTCGATGAGGTGGACGACCTGCCCGGAGACGTAGAACCAGATGCGAGCGCCGCCTGGCAACTCGTACTGCCATCGCTCATACGTCTTGCCGCTGTGAGTGACGGTCGCGAGCTCGCCCTTCAACCGGTGGTTGCGCTCGGACTCCTCACGAGGGGTCCTGGTCAGGGAGTCCCACGCATCGACCACGGCATTTCGAGTGGTGCCGAGCAGGTCGCGCCAGCCCTTCTCGGCCTGCCGCGTCGCGAACGCGATCTGGTACTCGGCCTTCTTGCGCGGTCGAGGAACCGACTGCGCCTTGCTCACGCAGTGCGCGGGTCGGCGATCGGCGTGGGGTCCTCAAGCCAGTCGAGGTCGTCGTCGGCCGTATAGCCGGCGGCGATCGCCTCGGCGGTCGACTGCCACCTCCTGAGGGTGATCAGCAGCCGATCGAACTGGGACACCGCAGCACAGGCCCGGGCAACGTCGACAACCTCCTGGGCGAAGGCGTCCCGGTCCGAGGAGCGGAGGAACTCCAGCCAGGGGAACGGGCCTCGGAGCCGATCCACGAAGGGAACGTCGGTAGGCGCCAGTGACGCCGCAACGAGCTGGGCGGCAAGCTCGAGCCCGGCGCGCTGCCGGGCCACGTCGCTCGCCTTGGCCAGCACGAGGGCCTCACCGTCGCGCCGAGTGATGGTGACCGGACCTTCCTCGACCGCCTTGAACACCGAAGCTGAGTTGCGGGACAGCTCGGAGGACTGGACCGTACGGGAGACTACTGGCGCGCTCATGCTCACCAGTATTCAGAACAGGTTCTGAATAGTCAACCGGCGCCGGTGCCTGACCCAGCCGGCATCGCTCAGAGCTCGGGTCCGGTGGGGTGGCGGGAGGGCGGCTCGTGGGTGGGCGTGCGGCGTTCGGCAACGTCGTGGCTACGGCGTCGAGCACCAGCGGCTTGTCGGATGAGCTCGGCGCGGTCGGCCAGCGCGCGCTCCACATCAGGATCAGCGATGTTGTCGTGGTGTTCGGCGGCGCGGGCGATGGTGACGTATTCGGCCGACTGCCGGGTCACGGAATGGGCCTCGGCCCATTGTTCGGCGATGGTCGCCGTGGCGGACTGGTCGACGCCGGTGGTGGCCACGACGTGGCGCAGCACGTCGGCCGCCTCCCCGAAGCTGCGCGTGGCCAGGTGCGCGGTGTCGGGGTCGGTGTCCCGGGTGGTCTCGACGTAGAGGCGGTTGGCGTCGCGGCCGCGGGTGGCCATGACGTACAACGGTTCTCGCCGGGTGTCGGCGGTGATGTAGGCGTGGGCGGTGTCGACGGTGCGGCCTTGGGCGCGGTGGGCGGTGGTGGCGTAGCCGAGCTCGAGGTGCTCACGCACGTAGTGCACGGGCAGGGTGGTGGCCCCGCCACGGCCGGCGCGCTGGACGGTGACGGCGCCGGAGGTGTCGATGGCGGTGACGGTCCAGGTGTCGCCGTTCTTGACCCACCCCTGCCCGGTGGCCAGGGTCCGGTCGTTGCGGCGGGTGACCACCAGGTCCCCGACGGTGGCGGTGGAGCCGTCCGCCAGCCCCGCCCGGCGCGACCCCTCGTGGCTGGTGGCGGTGCGGCGTTCGGTTTGGGCGCGGGTGTTCAGGTCGGCAACGGTGGTGTTGTCGTCGGCGATCATCAGCGACCGCCGGCCGGCGGCGACGTCGGCGCGCCACCCGGCGAACAGGGTGTCGAGCATGGCCTCCCGCTCGCCGCCGGTGACCCGGCCGGCGGCGGTGTAGGCGTCCACGGCGTCGATGTCCCCGTCTCGCAGTCGCAGGGACGCGGCGCGGTTCCCAGTCCCGGGTGAACCGGTGCACCTGGGTCAGGCGTGGAGCCTCGCGGCCGCGGTCGTGGACCAGCAGGGCGAACGCTCCCCCGGCGCTCACGGGTGAGAGCTGGGCGGGGTCGCCGACCAGCAGCACCTTCGCGCCCGCCTCTCGGGCGTGCGCGGTGAGGGCGTCCAGCTCGGCGGTGCCGGCCATCGAGGCTTCGTCCACGATGAGCAGCTGCCCCGGCGCCAGGGACCACGCCCGGTACTCGCCGATCAGGGCCGCCAGCCGATCCCGCCGCATCCTGGTGGCCAACGACGGGCTGGCCCGCCACAACTTGGCCTGCAGCGCCCGGATCTGCTCGCATCGCTCGGGGTTGCGGGCGTGCTCGGTCAGCCACTTGACCGTGTTCTCGGTCGGGAGCCCGACCGCCTCGGACAACACCTCGGCCGCGGCCGCGGACGGGGCCAGGCCGACGACCGACCCGGGCCCGTGGTGGGCTTCCCAGACCCGCCGCAGCCCGGCCATCGTGGTGGACTTGCCGGTGCCCGCCGCGCCGACC
>NZ_VOHR01000172.1 GCF_009192725.1 Segeticoccus rhizosphaerae
CGGCTGCGCCGCGCCGCCACCTGGCCGGCCAGCTTGGCAAGGCCCTCCCGGCGGTCCGCGGCGGCCCGCAGGAGCCGGGCCAGTCGCTGCTGCTCCTCGGCGTGGGCTGACTCGACTTCGGCGCGGTGCGACACGGCATCCTGAAGGTGCTGCTGTGCCTGCTCCACCTCGGTCAGCAGCACCTGCTCCTGCTCACGCACCTGTGCAGCCTGGGCACGCAGCTCGTCGGGATCACGCCGCCCCGCGGGCTGCTCCTCCTGCTCGTCGGCGGTGAGCAGCCGGACCCGCTCAGCGGCGAGGTCACCGGTCGCGGTGAGCCTCTCGCGCAGCGAGGACAGGGCAAACCACTGCTCCTGCGCCTTGGCCACCAACGGGGCGGCCTCGCGCGACTCCTCCTCGAGCGACGTCATACGCTCCTGGGCCGCGGCCAGTGACTGCTCCACCTCGGTGCGGTGGGTGATCAGGGCGGTTTCGTCCGCGACGTCCTGCTCGAGGGTGCTGGTCAGCTGGACCAGGTCGTCGGCGAGGAGCCGCAACCGGGCATCACGCACGTCGGCCTGGATCACGGCGGCCTGGCGCGCGGTCTCGGCCTGCCGGCCGAGCGGCCCGAGCTGGCGCCGGATCTCGGAGGTGAGGTCGGTGACGCGGGTGAGGTTGCCCTCCATCGCGTCGAGCTTGCGCAGGGCGCGTTCCTTGCGCTTGCGGTGCTTGAGGACGCCGGCCGCCTCCTCGATGAAGCCGCGGCGCTCCTCGGGCGTGGCCCGCAGCACCGTGTCGAGCTGGCCCTGGCCCACGATGACGTGCATCTCGCGACCGATGCCCGAGTCGGAGAGCAGCTCCTGGATGTCGAGCAGCCGACAGTGGGTGCCGTTGATGGCGTACTCGGAACCTCCACCGCGGAACATGATGCGCTTGATCGTCACCTCGGTGTAGTCGATCGGCAGCGCACCGTCGCTGTTGTCGATGGTGAGCGCGACCTCCGCCCGTCCGAGCGGGGCCCGGCCGGACGTCCCCGCGAAGATGACGTCCTCCATCTTGCCGCCGCGCAGGCTCTTGGCGCCCTGCTCCCCCATCACCCAGGCGAGCGCGTCGACGACGTTGGACTTGCCCGACCCATTGGGCCCGACGATGCAGGTGATTCCCGGCTCGAGCTGCATGGACGTCGCGGAGGCGAAGGACTTGAAGCCCCGCATGGTCAGGCTCTTGACGTACACGAGCGATGGGCTCCCTCTGGCCGGCGATGATCGAGGGCCACTGTACCGGCGGGGAGGTCGGACTTCGGGGAGGTGCAGGCGGCCCGGAGACGCGTGTGACCGATGAGGTTGCTGTGGTCAGAGTTGTTCTTGCGACGGGCTGAGTCGACGTCCTGGCGCCGGTCCTAGCGCTGGTCCACCGGTGCCACGCGTGACCGGTCGTCCCTCAACCGGTCGTTGTCCGCCTGCAGTCCCTCGATGAGTTGCTCGAGGTCCCGCACCCTGATCCGCAGGCGCGCCGTCTCCTGAAGCAGGCGGTCGTCGCGGATCGTGCGGTGACCCAGTAGTGCCTTGGCCATGTCCACTCCGATGTGATCCCTGACGAGGGTGTTGGCAGGGGGTGCGGGTGAGTTGCCCCGACGCGTGTACGTGGGCACCTCCAGAATCCCACCCCTCTCTGCGCAGGTCAACGGGGGGTCACGCACCGCCCAGGGCTGCGAGCACCAGTCCGATCGGGATGCTGACGAGGATGACCAGCACGAGCAGCAGGTAGACCCAGTGGATCCAGGGGCTGCCCGCTCCGTCACCAGGGCGGCCCACCCGCACCACGCGGGCGAAGAGCACCAGAGCCACCACCAGCAGCGCGCCGCCGACGTCCACCACGACCGGACGCTCGAGCACGGCACCGACGATGACCAGCGCGCTGCCGAGGTTCCAGCCCACCAGCTCCCACACGATGGTCGGCCGGCCGGGGAGCTCGTGGGCGAGCCACGCCTGGCCCACCCCGAAGACGAGCTGGGCCACCCCCACGACGAGCACAAGGTATGCCGCCGCCCACGACCCGTGCTGCCAGGACAACGGGCCGGTCGCCGCCGAGACGAGCCCCCCGCCGATGATGCCGACTGTACCTAGCACGGCGAAACCCGTTGCGCTTCTGACTCTTTCGTGAGCGATCACGCTGCCCGCAGTGTCGCTGCCCATCGCTGTCATCGGGGCGTCCCGTTCATCGCGCCATCTCCGTCGTCTCACCGTTCGCCGAAGCCGGTCAACCGGCCATCGACCTCACGCCACTGTGTCGCGCTGCTCTCGACACGGCCGGGTCGCCCTGTCGTGCTGGGCTGTTCACGGATCAGGTCCTCCAGCCGCTCGATGTCCGCGCGCGGTCCCTGCGCACACACCTCGACGCGTCCGTCGGCCAGGTTGCGCGCGAACCCCACCAGACCGAGCTCCAGCGCTCGCGCCCGCGTCCACCACCGGAACCCCACACCCTGCACGCGGCCGCGCACGAAGATGGTGGCTCGTTCCATGGACTCGATCCTACGAACCCGGTGCGGCCTCGAGGTTCTCACCCTCCACCTGTGGTCGCGCTCCTCCGCGGCGGGTCGCTCCGCTCCATCGTCGCCGCTCGTCGTCGCCGCTCGTCGTCGCCGTTCCGTGTCGCCGCTCGTCGTCGCTCAGGTGCGCCGCTGACGTGGCCGCGGCTGGCAGCGCGGGCAGGAGTAGGACGAGCGGTTCATGAACTGCTCCCGGCGCAGCGGCGTCCCGCACCGCTCGCACGGCTCGCCCTCGCGGCCGTAGACGTCGAGCCGGCGCGAGAAGTATCCGCTGGCGCCGTTGACGTCCACGTAGAGCGCGTCGAAGCTCGTACCGCCCGCGGCGAGCGCCTCGGTCATCACCTGCCGGGCGTGGTCGAGGACGCGCGACAGGGTCGGCTTGGTCAGCAGCGACGCCTCCCGCTCACCGTGCACCTGAGCCCGCCACAACGCCTCGTCCGCATAGATATTGCCGATGCCCGAGACGAGCCCCTGGTCGAGCAGCGCCCTCTTGATGCCCGAGCGCCGTGCCTTCATCCGCCGCACGACCGCCTGTTGGTCGAAGGCGTCCTCGAGCGGGTCGGGCGCGATGTGCGTGATCGTGGCGGGCACGCCGTAGGGCCGTGGGGTGCGGGCTGCGCCGGTGACGTCCGGCACGAGGTCCGCGAGCGCCATACCACCGAACGTGCGTTGGTCGACGAACCGCAGTTGGGGGTCGTTGTCGAAATCCACTGTGGCGTGCAGGTGCTTCTCACGCGGCGCGGTCGCCGGCTCGACGAGCAGCTGGCCACTCATGCCGAGGTGGATGATCAGCGCCTGGAGGTGCTCGTCGGGTGGCTCGAGCGTCAGCCAAAGGTACTTGCCACGCCGTTCGGCGGCCCGCACCAGGTTGTCGCGCAATCGGTCGGCCAGGTCGACCGGTCCGGCGACGTGCCGGCGGGCCACCCGCTGTCCCGTCAGCGACGCGGACCGGATCCGCCGGCCGACCACGTGCTTCGCCAGGCCACGGCGGACGACCTCGACCTCGGGGAGCTCAGGCATCCGTCGCCGAGGACACGCCCTCGTCCACAGCCACGTCCTCTGGTTCGGGCTCGGCGGAGAGGACAGCCTCGGCACGTCGGGTCAGCTCGGTCCAGGCGATCTCGGCGGCCTTCTGCTCGGCCTCCTTCTTGCTGCGCCCGACCCCGGTGCCGAGGATCTCCTCGGCGACCACGGCGTGGGCGGTGAAGACCTTCTCGTGGTCTGGTCCCTCCTCCGTCACGGCATACTCCGGGACGCCCAGTGTCCCCGCGGCGGTGAGCTCCTGCAGGCTGGTCTTCCAGTCGAGCGCGGCGCCGAGGCTCGCCGAGGTCGCCATCAGCGGGTCCAGGAGGTGGTGCACGAAGGTGGTGGCCGCGGGCAGGCCGGCCGAGAGGTAGACGGCGCCGATCACCGCCTCCGTGGTGTCCGCGAGGATCGACGGCTTGTTGCGCCCTCCCGTGCTCTCCTCGCCGCGGCCGAGCAGCAGGTAGTCGCCCAGGCCCATGGTGCGCGCGACCTCGGCGAGGGCACGGCTGTTGACCACGGCGGCGCGCAGCTTGGCCAGCTGCCCCTCCGCGAGGTCCGGGTGGGCGGAGAAGAGCGTGTCGGTCACGACGAGACCGAGCACGGAGTCGCCGAGGAACTCGAGCCGCTCGTTGTTGGGCAGACCGCCGTGCTCGTAGGCGTAGGAACGGTGGGTCAGGGCACGCAGGAGCAGCGGCTCGTCGACGTCCCCTCCGACCACCTGCTTGAGGTAGTCGGAGAGACCCTCGACGGGCCGCTGCGACGCGCCGTTGCCCCGGGACCGGTGCACCGGAGAGTCAGTCACGCGAGTGAGGACCTGTCAGCCCTGGTACTCGGTGCGCTCCGCGGTGCCGTAGTGGCGACCGGCATACGTGCCGCACGACGGGCAGGCGATGTGGGGCTGCTTGGGGGCCTTGCACTGGGGGCACGCGGTGAGCGTGGTGGCGCTGGCCTTCCAGTTCGCGCGGCGCGAACGGGTGTTGGACCGCGACATCTTCCGCTTCGGGACAGCCACGTCAGTTCCTCTTCTCGTCAGTACTGCTCGGCGCCGCGAGGTCTCGCAACGCCGCCCATCGGGGGTCGATCACATCGTGCTGGTGGTCCGGGTCGTCCGCGAGCCGGGCCCCGCACTGGGGACACAGCCCGGGGCAGTCCTCCCGGCACACCGGCTGGAACGGCAGTGAGGGCACCACCGCGTCCCGCAGCACGGGCTCGAGGTCGAGCAGGTCGCCCTCGAGCTCATACACGTCTTCCTCGTCCTCGGGAGCACCCACCTCGTGGTGGTGTGCCGCCCGGTCGGCATACGCGAAGAGCTCCTGGAACCGAGCCTCGACCGGTTGGTCGGCGCGGTCCAGGCACCGCACGCAGGCGCCGACGGCCGTGGCACGCGCCGAGCCAGTCACCAAGACGCCCTCGACGACGGACTCGAACCGCACGTCCAGCTCGATGGGCTGGCCGGGCGGGACGGCGATCACGTCGGTGCCGAGGTCGGCAGGCGCCTCGACGGTGCGTGACATCGTCAGCATCGAGCCGGGTCGTCTGCCCAGTTCCTGGAGGTCGAACACCAGGGGCAGGCGGGGGTCGAGGCGGTTCATGACTCCACAGTCGTCGAGGTGGCTCGGCCCACGTCACGGCAGACGAAGACCGACACATGAGGTTACCGGAGCAGGTGCCGCTCACCCAAACCGAGCGGAAGCAACCGACCGGTATGCCGTGCCGATGGGGGCTCGATGTCCTGGCACCTCGGCGGCAGGGTCGCTCCGCTGGGCTGCGTGCCGCAGCGCCTCCGCGGCCGTCCGCTCCGCCCCATCGTCGCCGTTGTCGTCGCTGCGGCCCATCGTCGCCGCTGGCCGTCGTCGCCGGGCCTATTGTCGGCGCTGGTCGTCGCCGCCGTCCCCTCGCCGCGCCACTCGCGCGAGGAGCGGCTCGAGCACCGGCTCCGGCACCATCTGCGAGACGTCGCCGCCCAGGCTCGCGACCTCGCGGATGAGCGAGCTCGACAGGTGCCCGAGCTCCGGAGCGGCCGGAAGGAACACGGTCTCGATGCCGGTCAGCTGGCGGTTCATCAGCGCCATCGGCAGCTCGTAGGCGAAGTCGGTGTCGCTGCGCAGGCCCTTGAGGATGGCCTGGGCCCCGACCTCCCGGCAGACGTCGACCAGGAGCGTCCGGGCGAACACCTTGACGCGGACGTTGGGCAGGTCGGCGAGCGACTGGTGCAGCAGGTCCTGGCGTTCCTGCACGGTGAACGTCCCTCGCTTGGCGGGGTTGTGCATGACGGCCACGACGACCTCGTCGTAGAGGGCGCTCGCGCGCCGGAACACGTCCATGTGCCCGAGGGTGACCGGGTCGTAGGAGCCGGGGCAGACACACCGGCGGGTCGTCTCGCTCATCGACCCGAACCTAGCAGCGTGCTCCTCCTCCCCCAGATGTCCTGCGTACCGGTCGCCCTGGCGACCACACCGCAGGACCTTGCGCCCCCCGAATTGTGGGACGTCCTGCGAACGGGTCGTCCCGGCGACCACATCGCAGGACGTCCCCGAATGCGCGGTCTAGTGAACTCGGGCACGGCGGTCAGGGCACGCGCTGGGGTCAGGCGATGTCGCCCTCCCCGACGGCCTCGGCGAACCACAAGGTCGTCTCGCCGTAGCGTCGAGGTCCGATCAGCTCGATCCCGCCGGGCCAGAGCGGCTCGGGTGAACGGGTGGACCGCTCGACCACGAGCAGCGCCTCGTCCACGAGCCAGTCGTGGGCGACCAGCAGGCGGAGCACCTCGCCGAGCGACTCCTGTGTGACAGGGTAGGGCGGGTCGGCGAGCACCAGATCGACCTTGGCGTCCAGCGGAGGCCCCGACCGCAGGACCCGCTCCACCGTGTCGGCCCGGACGTCGACCCCGTGAAGTCCCAGCTCCTTGACGTTGCGCCGGGCCACGACCGCGGCCGGACGTGCCGACTCCACCAGCGTGACGAAGGCCGCTCCCCTGCTGCTGCACTCGAGCCCGAGGGCGCCCGACCCGGCATAGAGGTCGAGGACGCGGGCCTCGTGCAGCACCTCGAGGTGCTCGAGGCGCGAGAAGAGGGCTTCGCGCACCCGGTCGCTGGTGGGCCGGGTGCCGTTGCCGGGCGGGGTGTGGATGCGCCGGCCACCGACGGATCCGGCGATGATGCGCGTCATCCGCGGATCAGCCCCTCTCCAGGTAGGTGACCTGTTCCTCGTCGAGGACCTCCACGATCCGGTCGCGCAGCACGGGGTGCTCGACGAGCGCCGGATCCTGCGACACCAGCGCCCGGGCGTCCTCCTGGGCCTCGACGATGAGCGTCTCGTCGCGCAGCAGCTGCAGGAAGCGCAGCTGTCGGCGCCCCCCTGACTGGTGGGCCCCGAGGACGTCACCCTCGCGACGCTGTTCGAGGTCGACCCGGGAGAGCTCGAAGCCGTCCGTCGTGGCCTCGACCGCGGTCAGTCGTTCGAGGGCCGGCCCCTCCTCGACGTCGCTCATCAGCAGACAGATCCCGGGCGCCGAGCCACGACCGACGCGGCCGCGCAGCTGGTGCAGCTGCGAGACACCGAAGCGGTCGGCGTCCACGATCACCATCACCGTGGCGCCGGGGACATCGACCCCGACCTCGATCACCGTCGTCGCGACCATGACGTCGATCTCGCCCGCGGCGAACGCCCGCATGGTGGCGTCCTTCTCGTCGGCGGGCATGCGTCCGTGCAGCACGGCGAGCCGCAACCCCGCCAGGGCCGGTGTCTCCCGCAACCGCTCGAACTGTTCGTAGACCCCGGTCATCGCAGGCCCGGCTGCCCCGTCGTCGCCGCCCTCGGCCGCGAGATCCTCCTCGTCCGAGGACTCCTTCGTGACCACCGCGTCTCCCGGCGGGTCACCGATGCGGGGGCACACGACATACGCCTGGTGGCCCGCCCGCACCTCCTCGGCGACGCGCTCCCAGGTGCGCTGCACCCAACGCTCGTTGCTGCCGGGGACCAGGTGGGTGGAGATCGGCGAGCGCCCCTGGGGCAGCTCGGCCAGCGTGGAGGTCTCCATGTCGCCGAAGACCGTCATGGCGACGGTGCGCGGGATGGGCGTTGCGGTCATGACCAGCACGTGCGGCGGCTGGGCGGCCTTGCCGCGCAACGCGTCCCGCTGCTCGACGCCGAAGCGGTGCTGCTCGTCGACGACGACGAGCCCGAGGTCGGCGAACTGCACATGGTCCTGGATCAGGGCGTGCGTGCCGATCACGATGCCCGCCTCGCCGGAAGCGGCCTCCAGCAGGTTCTTCTTGCGTATGCCGGCCGGCTGGCTCCCCGTGAGCAGCGCCACCCGGGTGCCGATCTCGCTGCCGCCGAGCATGCCGCCCTCGGCCAGGTCGGCCAGCATCGCCGTGATGGAGCGGTGGTGCTGCTGGGCGAGCACCTCGGTCGGCGCGAGCAGGGCCGCCTGTCCGCCGGAGTCGATGACGGTGAGCATCGCGCGCAGCGCCACGACCGTCTTGCCGGAGCCCACCTCGCCCTGCAGCAGCCGGTGCATGGGGTGGCTGCTCGCCAGGTCCACCGCGAGGGCGTCGCCCACCTCCCGCTGCCCCTTGGTGAGTTCGAAGGGCAGCCGGGCGTCGAACTCCTCCAGCAGTCCCCCCGGCACTGCCCGGCGCGGGGTGGCGGGCTGCTGCTGGTGGGCCGCCCGGCGCACCGCGAGCGCGGTCTGCACGACGAACGCCTCGGCATACCGCATGCGGCGCAT
>NZ_VOHR01000173.1 GCF_009192725.1 Segeticoccus rhizosphaerae
CGCGGCGCCGACGGGGCGCCACCGGGTCCGGCGCCTGGAAGAGGACGCCCACGGCCGGGGCAGGGGGCCGGTCGTCCCGGTCCGCCTGCGCTGCCGAAGGCTCCGGCTCAGGGGCAGCGCCCTCGTCGGCGGTGGCTGACTTCTTGGCAGCCCTCTTGCGTGGCGCTGCCGTCGTTGCCGTGCTGGCCTTCTTCGTCGCCTTGCGCGGTGCCCGCTTGGCCGCCGTCTTGGCGGGCTCGACCGAATCACCGTCCGCTGAGCCGTCGGGCTGCTCGGGTGATGCTGTGGCCACAGGGGCCTGCGCCTTCTTGGTGGCCTTGCGTGGGGCGCGCTTGGCGGCCTTCTTGGGCGGCGTGGCGGACTCCGCAGGTGCCGGCGAATCGGTGTCGCCCGGGGCGTCGGGTGCTGCGGAGAAGAGATTGTCGTCAGATGCCATGTGGGGCGTCTCCCGTCAGCCACGGGACGGGGACCACACCGGGGCCAACCGGCCCTCGCCATCCGCGTGGTGCGCGGTGTTCGTCGTCCTCCCGCGGGAGCGGGATGACGGAAGTCGTCGAGCTACAGCTGGCCCGGCTCGCGCAGGGTGCGCGTCACCAGCTCAGCTGCCGTCGACGTCCCGGTCGGCGGCCAGTGGATCAGCCACCCTCGCGGTTGCGGGGTGCAGCGGGCCCTGAGCCAGCCGGGTCACCAGGGGTGGTGCCGGCGGCACGAAGTCAGCCACTGCTCGCAGCGCGGTGAGAACATCGTCGGGGCGCACGGCCGGTGTGGTGTGCCGTACGACCATCTGCAGTATCGCACACGAACCGTCCTCCGACCCCGACGCGGCCAACGACACGATGGCCCCGCGGACGTCGAAGGTTCGAGGCCCCTTCTTGAACAGTCGCGTCACCTCGTGACGGTCCTGCGCCAGCAGCGCGGCGACCGCAGCCTCGGCCCGACTGACGGACAGCCCGGTGAAGACCAGCTCCCACTGACTGGCCTCCAGCCGGTCGGCGAGCGCCCCCGTGCCCGCCTCGACCACCTCCAGGACGTCGAGCCCGCGAGGGAGCGCCTCGTCGAGCGCCGCGCGCACCCGCTCCGGGTCGACCCGGTCCGTCACCGAGATCTCGAAGTACTCCGCCTCGCTGGCCGTGCCCGTCGGGGCCGCGTTGGCGTACGAGATCTTCGGATGGGGGTGGAACCCGGCCGAGAAGGCCATCGGCACGTCCGCCCGGCGCAGCGCCCGCTCGAGCGCGCGCTGGAAGTCGCGGGTCGAGGAGAACCGCAGGCGCCCGCGCTTGGCGTAACGCACGCGAAGCTTCTGCACCGCGGGATCGGGCTCGGGTCCGTCAGGGGTGCGCTTGGCCATGGCCGGAGGGTACCCGCGTGGACGGGACGGGTCAGGGCCGCTCGAGCAGGGCCGGCTGCCCCGATCCGACGACGGTGAGGGGAAGCAGCTTCTGGCCGGTCGGGCCGACCTCGATGTCGGTGCCCATCTGCGGGCAGACCCCACAGTCGAAGCACGGCGTCCACCGGCAGTCGTCGACCTCGGTCTCGTCGAGGGCGTCCTGCCAGTCCTGCCACAGCCATTCCTTGTCGAGGCCGGAGTCGAGGTGGTCCCAGGGCAGGACCTCGGCCTGACCGCGCTCCCGGGTCGTGTACCACGCGACGTCGATGTCCCAGGGCAGCTCCGCGAAAGCCTCGCCGGCGCAGCGCATCCAGCGTTCGTAGGAGAAGTGCTCGCTCCAGCCGTCGAACCGGCCCCCGTCACGCCAGACGGCCTCGATGACCCGGCCGACCCGGCGGTCTCCGCGGGAGAGGAGTCCTTCCACGATGCCGGGCTGGCCGTCGTGGTAGCGGAATCCGATCGCCTTCCCGTAGCGCTTGTCGGCCCGCAGGGCGTCGCGCAGCTGGTGCAGCCGCGCGTCCGTCTCCTCCACGCCCAGCTGCGCGCACCACTGGAACGGAGTGTGCGGCTTGGGCACGAAGCCGCCCACCGAGACGGTGCACCGGATGTCCCGCTGCCCACTGACCTGGCGGCCGGTCTCGATGACGCGCTGGGCGAGGTCGGCGATCTGCAGGACGTCCTCGTCGGTCTCGGTCGGCAGGCCGCACATGAAGTAGAGCTTGACCTGCCGCCAGCCCGCGCCGTAGGCCGCGGCCACCGTCTTGATCAGGTCCTCCTCCGTCACCATCTTGTTGATGACCTTCCGGATCCGCTCGGAGCCCCCCTCGGGCGCGAACGTCAGCCCCGACCTGCGCCCGTTCCTGGTCAGCTCATTGGCCAGGTCGATGTTGAACGCGTCGACCCGCGTCGAGGGCAGCGACAGGCCGGTCTGGGTGCCCTCGTAGCGATCGGCCAGGCCCTTGGTGATGTCGGCGATCTCGCTGTGGTCGGCGCTGGAGAGCGAGAGCAGGCCGACCTCCTCGAACCCGGTGGCCGCCAGACCCCTCTCGACCATCTCGCCGATGCCGGTGATCGAGCGTTCGCGCACGGGCCGGGTGATCATGCCCGCCTGGCAGAACCGGCAGCCGCGGGTGCAGCCACGGAAGATCTCGACCGACATGCGCTCGTGGACGCTCTCCGCGAGGGGCACCAGCGGTTGCTTGGGGTAGGGCCAGGCGTCGAGGTCCATGACCGTGTGCTTCGAGACCCGCCAGGGCACCCCGGGCTCGGTCGGCACCACCCGCTTGATCCGCCCGTCAGGCAGGTAGTCGACCTGGTAGAACGCCGGGACGTAGACACCGCCGGTCCGGGCGAGGTCGCGCAGCAGTCCTTCACGACCGCCGGGGCGCCCCGCGGCCTTCCAGGTCGTGACCAGGTCGGTGACCATGAGCACGGCCTGTTCGCCGTCTCCCACGATGGCCGCGTCGATGAAGTCCGCGATCGGCTCCGGGTTGAAGGCCGCGTGACCACCGACGATGACGAGGGGGTCGTCATCGACACGGTCCTGCGACCGGAACGGGATGCCGGCCAGGTCCAGCGCGGTGAGCATGTTGGTGTAACACAGCTCGGTGGAGAAGGAGAGGCCGAAGATGTCGAAGTCGCGCACGGCGCGGTGCCCGTCGACGGTGAACTGCGGCAGTCCGTGAGCCCGCAGCAGGTCCTCCATGTCCGGCCACACGGCATACGAACGCTCGGCCAGGGCGTCGGCACGTTCGTTGAGCACCTCGTAGAGGATCATGACGCCCTGGTTGGGCACGCCGACCTCGTAGGCGTCGGGATACATGAGTGTCCACCGCGCGGTGAGCTCGTCGCCGTCCGGGCCGAAGCCTCCGCAGTTCCAGTCCTTGACCTGAGAGTTGAGCTCCCCGCCCACGTACTGGATCGGCTTGCCCACCTGCTCGAAGAGCGGCTCGAGCAGGGGGTAGAGGGACTCTCCCGGCAGTGTGGCAGCAGACATGTCCTCCAGCCTAACCGCGCGCCGTCAACTGGCCGCCCGCCGAATTGAGGGCGACGGTCCGGCCCGTCCGGCCTAGCATGGCCGCGATGAGCACTCCCGCGACCCACTTCTCCGGCGACGCGCCGGTCCCGCCCGACCTGGACATCGTGTGGGCGCACGGCGCTCCGACCCAACGGCAGGACACGGATCCGCCGATCCAGACGCACTGGGTCGACGCCAGCACGGCGGTGCTGCGACAGAGCAAGGCAGTCTCGGCGGAGGCGCCCTTCCTCTACCTCTTCCTCGGCGACGACCGGGCGATCCTGCTCGACACCGGCGACGCCGCGGAGAGCGAGCGGTGCGACGTGGCCGGTGCCGTCGATGGCCTGGTCGTCGACTGGCAGGCGAACCATCCACGCCCGGGGGACGCGCCGCCATACGAACTGGTGGTCGCCCACACCCATGCCCACCACGACCACATCAAGGGCGATCCGCAGTTCGCCGGGAGGCCGGCCACGACGGTCGTCGGCTCGGACCTCGACTCGGTGCGGGACTTCTTCGGCTTCACCCGCTGGCCGGCCGAGGTCGTGACCTTCGACCTGGGTGGACGGGCGCTCGAGATCACGGGGATCCCCGGCCACCACCGGACGTCCATCGCCGTCCACGATCCCTGGTCGGGCCTGCTGGTGACCGGTGACACCGTCTACCCGGGACGGCTCTACGTCGAGGACATGCCCGCTTTCGTGGACAGTCTCGAGCGGCTGGTCGAGCTGTCCGCCAGCCGTCGGGTCACGGCGGTGATGGGCTGTCACCTGGAGATGAGCGGCACCTCCGGACGCGACTTTCCGTTCGGTGCGCGCTATCAGCCGGACGAGGCGCCGCTGCCGATGACCGTGGACCAGCTGGTGCGGCTCCGCGACCGAGCCCGGCAGGTGGCCGACCGCCCTGGGCAACACCGGTTCGACGACGTGGTCATCTACAACGGCCGGTCGACGCTGCCCATGCTGCGTCTTGTCGCGCGCGGCGGACTGGCCACGGCTCGACGCCGGATGTCCTCGGTCCTTCCCCGTCGCCGAGGCCGATCGTGAGTGGTGGGGCCGACCCGTTGGAACGCCTGCGGCGTCTGTGTCTGGCACTCCCCGAGGTGACCGAGCGGCTCAGCCACGGGGAGCCGACGTGGTTCGTCCGCGACAAGAAGACCTTCGTGATGTATGCCGACCACCACCACGACGAGCGACTCGCCTTCTGGGCTGCGGCGCCCGAAGGAGCCCAACAGGTGCTCGTCACCAGCGGCCCCGAACACTTCTTCCGGCCGCCGTACGTCGGCGGGCGCGGCTGGGTCGGTGTCTACCTGGACGTCGACGTCGAATGGGACCACGTCGAACGCATCGTCGAGGACGCCTATCGGCGCGTGGCCCCGAAGCGACTTCTCGCGGCGCTCGACTCGGCCGGCTCGTCGCCGGTGACCTTGACTCCCAAATTGGTGACCCGCGACGCGGACGCCGACGATCAGACGTAAAGGCCGTCGAGCTCCGCCTGGTACTTCTTGGTCACGACCCGACGCTTGAGCTTGAGGCTCGGGGTCAGCTCGCCGGCCTCCACGGTGAGGTCGTGGTCCAGGATCATGAACTTCTTGATCGTCTCCCAGCGGTTGAGCTGCGTGTTGAGCTCGTCGATGTAGCCCTGCACCATCTCCCGCGCCTGCGGCGAGCTGACGATCTCGGCATACGAACGTCCTTGCAGGCCCTGGGTCTTCGCCCACTGCTCGATCGCCTCCGGATCGAGCGTGACCATGGCCGAGACGAAGTTGCGCCCGTCGCCCTCGATCACCAGCTGGCTCGCGTAGGGGCACAGGCCCTTGAACATCGCCTCGATAGCCGAGGGTGCGACGTACTTGCCGTTCGAGGTCTTGAACAGGTCCTTCTTGCGGTCGGTGATCCGCAGGAAGCCCCGGTCGTCGAGGTTGCCGATGTCGCCGGTGCGGAACCAACCGTCCTCGTCGATCGCCTCCCGCGTGGCGTCCTCCAACCCGTGGTAGCCCCGCGTCACCGCCGGCCCGCGCAGCAGCACCTCGCCGTCGTCGGCGACCCGCACCTCGGTGCCCGGAAGCGCCCAGCCCACACTGCCGATGTCATAGCCACCGGGGTAGGGCCGGTTGACGAAGGCGGCGGCGCTGGTCTCGGTGAGTCCGTACCCCTCGAGGATGAGCATGCCCACCGCGTCGAACCACTGCGCCACGTCCCGGTTGAGCGCCGCCGACCCCGAGATGAAGAACCGCACGCGCCCACCGAAGCGCTCTCGAACGGTCCGCAGCACGAGCCGGTCGGCGACGGCGTGCTGGGCAGCCAACAGCGCGCCCGGTTTGCGTTCCTGCAGCCGCAGCTCGGACACCTTGCGACCGACCCCCACGGCCCAGTGGAACAGCGTGGCCTTGATGCCACCCTCGCCGTCGATCATCGTGTTGACCCGTCCGTAGGCCTTCTCGAAGATCCGCGGTGCTGCGCCCATGAAGGTCGGCTTGACCACCGCGAGGTTGTCGACGATCTTGTCGACCCGTCCGTCCACCGCCGTGGGGAAGCCCACCTGGAGGGGCAGCATCAGCAGGACCTTGCCGAAGACGTGGGCGAGCGGCAGCCAGAGGAACTGCAGGTCGTCCGGCGAGAGGATGCCGATGGCGTCCACCGCCGCTCCCTCGTAGGTCCACGCGGAGTGCGGCAGCCGCACGCCCTTGGGCCGGCCGGTGGTGCCCGAGGTGTAGATGATCGTGGCCAGGTGCTCAGGGACGAGCGCGTCGATACGGGAGTCCACCACGCCCGGCTCCCGCTCGAGCCGCTGCCGGCCGAGCTCCTCGAGCTGCGCCAGCGTGATGACCCACTCGTCGTCCGGCGTGCCGTCGATGGTGACGACCTTGACGACGTCCGGCAGCTCGCTGCGGTGCTCGCGCAGCTTGGCGAGCTGGGCGTCGTCCTCCGCGATGACCACCCGGCTGCCCGAGTCGGCCACGATGTAGGTGACGTCCTCGGCCGAGGTGGTGGGGTAGACCGTGGTGGTCGCGGCACCGGCGCACATGACGGCGAGGTCGCCCAGCACCCACTCGACACGGGTGGCGGAGGCCAGCGCGACCCGCTCCTCCGGCTCGATCCCGAGCTCGATCAGTCCCGCCGCCAGGCGGTAGGCCCGGGTCGCCGACTCCTCCCAGGTGAGGGACCGCCACTCCTCGCCCACCGGATAGCGAAAGGCCTCGTGGTGGGGCGTGGCACGCACCCGGTCGCGGAACACGTGCCCCACGCTCGGGGCGCGGTTGTCGATCAACGCATGGTTGACGGTCTCGTCCTGCACGGAACGAACCATGGGGCCCTCCTGGTCGCGATGGTCCGGAGCCGGATCATCTCAGGAGAACCGTCGAAGCGCACACCCCGGGGCACAAAAGTGACCGGTCGGTAACCGGCTCGGTCCTCAGCCCCGGCGCAGGCTCGCGAGGTGTGCGTTGTTCAGCAGGCCCACGGCCAACCAGCAGGCGAACATGCTCGAGCCACCGTAGGAGACGAACGGCAGCGGGAGCCCCGTGACCGGCATCAGCCCGAGGTTCATCCCGACGTTCTCGAAGACCTGGAAGATGAGCCAGCAGGCCACGCCGACCGCCACCAACCGGCTGAACGCGTCCTCGGTCCGGACCGCGATGACCAGCGCACGGACCACCACGAACCCGAGCACCAGCAGGAGCCCCGCCGCGCCGAGGAATCCGAGCTCCTCCCCCGCCACCGAGAACACGAAGTCGGTTTGCTGGAACGGGATGAACCCGCCCTGCGTCTGTCGCCCCTGGAACAGGCCCTTCCCGCCCCAGCCTCCGGAGCCGATCGCGATCCGCACCTGCCGCGTCTGGTAGCCGATGCCGGACGGGTCGGCCTCCGGGTGTGCAAACGCGACGAGGCGGTCGCGCTGGTAGGCGCTGAGCAGCGGCGTGGTGAGGGCCACGGTGATCCCCACCGCGACCAGGCCGACGGCCCCGAGCACCCATCGTCTCGGCGCCCCAGACACCGCGATCACGCCGAGGGCGAGCGCGCCCAGCACCAGCGCGGAGCCGAGGTCGGGCTGCAGCATCACCAAACCGATCGGTATGCCGGCCACGAGCCAGGCGAGCGCGACGTCGCGGTGCGAGGGGGGCCGGTCACGGTCTCTTCCCTCGGCCAGGATCATGGCCAGCCCGATGCACAGCGCCACCTTGGCCAACTCGGAGGGCTGGACCGAGAAGCCGCCCGGCAGCTCGATCCAGGAGCGCGAACCGTTGATCGTCGAACCGACGGGTGAGAGCACGAGCCCGAGCCCGAGCAGGGAGGCGAGGTAGACCCACGGTGCCCAGGCGCGCAGCCCCCGAAAGTCCAGGCGCGTGACGGCGGCCGCCAGGACCACGCCGATCGCGGTGTTGATCAGGTGTCGCACGGCGAGGGCGCTGCCCAGCTGGTGCCGGGTCGCCGACCAGACCAGGACCGCGCCGATGAGGGACAGGCCGAGCGCGGCGATCACCAGGCCCCAGTCGGTGCGCGCCCAGACCAGCCCCGGGCGGTCCACCGAGCGCACAGCCGTCAGGGAGTGGCGCGGGAGTCGGACGGGCCTGACCGTGGCAGGCCGAGCACGGTACGGGTGCGCTCGACGTCGTCGGCCATCTGCAGCAGCAGGCTCTCGATCGACTCGAAGCGGTCGTTGGAGCGCAGCCGGGCCGCGAACTCGATGGCGACGCGCTCGTCATACAGGTCGAGGTCGGTGCGGTCGAGGACATGGGCCTCGACGGTGCGCTCCACGTCATCGAAGGTGGGGTTGGTGCCGACCGAGATCGCGGCGGGCAGGCGCCGCTCGGGCTCGTCGGCGGGCCGGTCGAGGCGCACCAGCCACCCGGCATACACGCCGTCGGCCGGCACCA
>NZ_VOHR01000174.1 GCF_009192725.1 Segeticoccus rhizosphaerae
CCGCCCGCGCCCACGCCACCTGGTCCAGGCGAGCCCGGCCGACCCGAGCCGGTTCCTCCCGGTCCCCCGGGGCCCGCAGAGCCCGGTCCACCGGAACCCACCCCCGGGCCTGCAGGATCCGCACCGCCCGCGACCGCCCACCCGGCATACCGGCTCGTATGACGCGTGCCCGGCTCAGTCCGCCGGCAGCAGCCCGACGACGTGGTCGGCGATCTCGAAGGCGCTCGTTGCTGCGGGTGACGGCGCGTTGAGCACGTTGACCACGCCGGGTGACCGTTCGATGAGGAAGTCGTCCACCAGCGATCCGTCGCGGCGGAGCGCCTGGGCGCGCACGCCCGGCGTGGCGGGGACGAGGTCGTCGTCGCGGACCTCCGGCACCAGCCGGCGCAGGCTCTCGGCGAACAGGTGACGCGACGCCGACCGGGCCATCTCGGCGGCTCCCGGTCGTGCGTGATGGGCAGCGAGCCGCCAGAAGCCCGGAAAGCCCAGGGTCTGCGCCAGTTCGCGGGGCACGATCCGCCGCCAGCCGTAGCCCTCGCGTGCGAAGGCGAGCACCGCGTTGGGGCCGGCGTGGACCCCGCCGTCCACCCCACGCGTCAGGTGCACGCCGAGGAACGGGAAGCTCGGGTCGGGCACCGGGTAGATGAGCGCCCGGACGAGGTGGCGCCGGTCGGGCCGCAGCTCGAAGTACTCACCGCGGAACGGCACGATCCGGGCACTCGGGTCGGCTCCCAGCCGCCGCGCGACCAGGTCGCTCTGCAACCCCGCGCAGTTGACCACCGCGTCCGCCTCCAGGGTGCCGACGGATGTGGCCAGGCGCAGCCGGTCGCCGGTGCGGGTGGCGCCGAGGGCCTCCGCACCCCGGGTGAGGGTGGCGCCCGCCTGCTCCAACCGGGTGACGAGGGCCTGGCAGACCGCGCTGTAGTCGATGATTCCGGTGCTCGGGACATGCAGCGCCGCAACGGCATTCACGTGCGGCTCGTGCTCCCTGGCTTGGCGCGGCGTGAGCTCGTGCACCTCGATGCCGTTGGCCCGACCCCGCTCGGCGAGCCGCCGCAACCCGGGCAGCTCGTCGTCGGAGGCCGCAACCACGAGCTTGCCGCAGATCTCGTGGGCGATCTTCTCCTCACGCGCGAACCGCACCATCGACGCCGCACCCGCCCGGCACATCACGGCCTTGCGTGAGCCGGGGGCGTAGTAGAGCCCGGAGTGGATCACCCCGCTGTTGCGCCCGGTCTGGTGCCGCGCCCACCCGTCCTCCTTCTCCAGCACCGTGACGTGCCGACCGGGGTGGTCGCGGGTCAGCCGCTCGGACACGGCCAGACCGACGATGCCGCCGCCGATGACGACGGTGTGGGGGGCGTGGGTCATGGCCACTACGCTACAAACACGCGGACACCGAGGAGGGACATGCCGCAGCTGCGGTGCCGAGTCGACGTGGTGGATGGGTGAGGCCGAGCCTGTCGCGACTGGTCAAGGTCCTCCGTCCGGTGCTGGCGGTCCTGGTCGTCGCGGCCCTTGTCTACGCGATCGTGACGCAGTGGGCCGAGGTGCGTGTCGCGATTCGCGCCATCCCGATCTCCGGCCTCGCCCTGTCGACCGTCGCCGTGCTGGTCGGCAGCGTGACCGCGATGCTGTCGTGGCGGGCGCTGCTCGCCGACGAGGGACACCCCCTCCGGGTGGTCGATGCGGGCCGCATCTTCCTGGTCGGCCAGCTCGGCAAGTACCTCCCCGGCAGCGTCTGGTCGGTCGTGGTGCAGATGGAGCTCGCCACTCGCTCCGGAGTTCCGCGCGCACGGACCTTCACGGCGTCCCTGTGCTGGATCGGCCTGACCATCTCGAGCGCGCTGACCGTCGGTGTGATCGGGCTCCCGGCGCTGGCCGCGGCGGACTCGTCATACACGTGGTTCCTGCTGGCGCTGGTGCCGGTTGCGCTGGCCTGTTCGCTCCCGTGGGTGCTGACCCGCCTCGTCAACCTCCTGCTGCGGGCGTTGCGGCGGGCGCCCCTGCCGCGTGCGCTGTCGTGGCGCGGGGTGGGCGAGGCGTTCGGGTGGCTGCTGGCGACCTGGCTGTGCTACGGAGTCTCCCTGTGGCTGCTGGCCGACGCTGTTGGAGCGACGGGGTGGGACGGGTTCCTGCGCTGCCTGGGCGGATTCGCCCTCGCGATGGGAGCCGGCCTGGTCATCGTCGTCGCGCCGTCGGGGGCCGGTGTCCGGGAGGCGATCATCGTCAGCGCGCTCGCCGGCGTGATGGCGTCGGGGGAGGCGCTCGGCATCGCAGTCGTCTCGCGGATGGTCTTCATCGTCACCGACATCGCGCTGGCCGGCGGGGCTGCCCTGTCCGCCTGGCGCCTGCTGCGCCGCCGCCCCACCGAGCCCGCGCCCGACCTCCACTGATCACCCGTGCGCCAACGGGCGCGCGGGGGGTGACACATCGCAAGTCGCGCTGGCACCCCGTCCCCGCTGCGCCTGCCACCTTCCGAGGCGTCAAGCCGCGCTGGCAAAGGTGATCGATGGAGCCTGTATGGCGCTGGCTCGCCCTGGTTTGCCAGCGCGGCTTGACGCCGTGTGCCGGTCTAGCGCCGCCAGTCGGCGTAGGGAGGCGTGGGCCAGGGATGTGGACAACTTCTGCGCGACCTCGCCGCCGTCGGGCAAGTTGCTGGGGTGCAACTGATCGAGGTCCTCGCGCGCGAGGGTGGCATCTGCGGCCGGCCGCAGCTCCTGGTGGTCGCCACAGATCGGCAGATCGCGGCTGCCGTCCGGGCAGGCAGCATCGTTCGCACGCGGCGCGGTCGCTATGCCCTGCCGACCGCGAGCGATCACCTGGCCCGGGCACACCAGATGTCGGCCACGTTGTCGCACCTGAGCGCCGCGATGCACTGGGGCTGGAAGGTCAAGTTCGTGCCGTCGCGAGCGCAGGTCACAGTGGGACGCCACCGAACGGTCAGGAGTGAGGACCAGCGCGAGGTGAGACCGCACTGGAGGGATCTTGCGGAGCGGGACGTGGTCGACGGCGTTACGGAGCCGACGCGGACGGTGCTCGACTGCGCCATGGATCTGCCGTTTGACGTCGCCCTCGCGGTGGCCGACTCAGCACTGCGCTCCGGACTTGTTCGCAAGCGGGTCCTCGTCCAGGAAGCCAGCGAGCTTCGTGGACGTGGTTCCGCCAAAGCGCGCAAGGTTGCGACGACCGCCGATCATCGGGCGGCGAACCCCTTCGAGTCGGTCCTACGGTCGATCGCCCTGGAGGTCCCGCACTTTCGGTTCACGCCACAGCTCCAGATCGCTCAACCGGGCTTCTTCGCGATGGTCGACCTCGGAGATCGTCGGACGCGGGTGGTCCTGGAGGCGGACAGCTACGAGTTCCATGCCGGGCGGTCCGAGCATGACGCGGACTGCGAACGCTACGACGACCTGGTCGTGCGCGGATGGATCGTGCTGCGCTTTACGTGGGAGAAGGTCATGCACCGCCCCGAGTACGTGCTCTGGTGCCTTCGGGGCCTCGCAGCTCAACAGCGGGGTGAGGCGGTCCCAGTGCCGGCAGGGCTGCCCTGAGCGGCGACGCCGGACGGCGAGGATTGAGCGGAGCGACCCTGCCGCCAAGAAGCGCGAGCATGGTCAATGAGGCGTCGGCTCACGCTGGCGAACATTGGCGACCAGGCGTCATACGGGTGGATTCTGGTGAGTTCGCCAGCGTGGCTTGACGTTCGCCACCCAAGGATGGGTGAGGGGCGGGGCCGGATGGCCCCGCCCCTCACCTGCGCTCGCTGTGCTGGCTGGAGCCTCAGCGCTCGAGCCTGAGGTCGCGCTTCGTCAGCGCTCGACGGAGCCCTGGATGAATGCCTCCACCTGCGCCCGGCCGATGTCGTCGGGGCGCTGCTCCGGCGGGGACTTCATCAGGTAGGCCGCCGGGGAGAGCAGCGGGCCGCCGATGCCGCGGTCGAGGCCGATCTTGGCCGCCCGGATCGCGTCGATGATGATGCCGGCGCTGTTGGGGGAGTCCCAGACCTCGAGCTTGTACTCCAGGTTGAGCGGCACGTCGCCGAACGCGCGGCCCTCGAGCCGGACGTAGGCCCACTTGCGGTCGTCGAGCCACGCGACGTAGTCGGATGGGCCGATGTGGACGTTGCGGTCACTCTTCTTCCCACCCAGCGGACCGTGCAGGTTGGAGGTGACGCTCTGGGTCTTGGAGACCTTCTTGGACTCCAACCGCTCCCGCTCGAGCATGTTCTTGAAGTCCATGTTGCCGCCGACGTTGAGCTGGTAGGTGCGGTCGAGCACCACGCCGCGGTCCTCGAACAGCTTGGCCATCACCCGGTGGGTGATCGTGGCGCCGACCTGGCTCTTGATGTCGTCCCCGATGATCGGGATGCCCGCAGCCTCGAACTTCGCGGCCCACTCCGGGTCGGACGCGATGAAGACCGGCAGCGCGTTGACGAAGGCCACGCCAGCGTCGATCGCGCACTGCGCGTAGAACTTGTCTGCCTGCTCCGAGCCCACCGGCAGGTAGGACACGAGCACGTCGACCTTGTTGTCCTTCAGCGTCTGCACGATGTCGACCGGCTCGGCGTCGGACTCCTCGATGGTCTCCGAGTAGTACTTGCCGAGGCCGTCCTTGGTCACGCCCCGCTGCACGGTGACACCGGTCGGCGGCACGTCGGCGATCTTGATCGTGTTGTTCTCCGAGGCGGTGATGGCCTCGGACAGGTCGAAGCCGACCTTCTTGGCGTCCACGTCGAAGGCCGCCACGAACTCGACGTCGCTGACGTGGTAGTCGCCGAACGTCACGTGCATGAGGCCGGGGACGTCCGTGCCCGGCGCGGCGTCCTTGTAGTACTCGACGCCCTGCACCAGCGAGCTGGCGCAGTTGCCGACGCCGACGATGGCGACGCGGATGGAACCCATGGGTTACTCCTTGAGGTGGGAATCAGGTGAGTTGGCTTCCGACGTATGGCGGTCGGTCGCCCGGGTGGTCGCCGGCGAGCCGGCAGGGTCCGCGGCGGAGGCGCCCGCAGCGTGTGCCGAACGCTCGGTCTCGATCAGCTCGGTGAGCCAACGGACCTCTCGTTCGGTGGAATCGAAGCCGTGCCTCTGCAGCTCGGCGGTGTAGGCGTCGGCGCGCTCGCGACGCTGCCGGCTGGAGGCCCGCAGGTCGTCGAGGCGCTCCTCGAGCCGGCTGCGCCGACCTTCGAGGATGCGCAGCCGCACGTCGGTGTCGGTGCGCCCGAAGAACGCGAAGTGCACGTCGAACGTGCCGTCCTCCCAGGCCGCCGGGCCCGAGCGGGTCAGCAGCTCCTGGAACTGGTCCTTGCCCTCGGGCGTCAGCTCGTAGACGATCCGCGCCCGCTTGCCCCGGCCGCCACCAGCTCCGAGCCCCGCTGACTCATCAGACTGCGCCGCGCCCGGCCCGACGGATCCGGTGGAGCCGACGGAACCGGCCTCGGCGATCCAGCCGCGCTCGAGCAGCGAACGCAGGCACGGGTAGAGCGTGCCGTAGGAGACGACGCGGAACGCACCGAGCACCGAGGACAGCTGCTTGCGCAGCTCGTAGCCGTGCATCGGGGCGTCGTGCAGCAGCCCGAGGACGGCGAGCTCGAGGATGGCGCTGCGCCTGCTCACCGGAACTCACCCGCCCGTCCGTCGTTGGATTGATCGTGACCAGGGACCACGACGATATATCGGATCGATATATCGTTGAGCACGATGGTAGACGGTGGCGACCGCGTCCGCCAGTCCGCCCACGCCGCGGCGGGTCCCGCAACGGCATACTGAACGCCGACATACTGGCGGCAGGGGACCCGCTCCCGAACCCCGCCGAACCGCTCACCCGTCCGGAAGTAGGCCCGTGAACCCCAGCTCGAGCAAGCCGAGCAAGCCGTCGGCCCACAAGAAGGGCCAGAAGCGCTCGAAGAAGCGCAAGGCTCTTCTCGGATCCCTGTGGGGTCTGCTGACGCTGATCGTCCTCGGCATCGGCGCCTTCGTGGTGAGCTACCTGGTCATCGACGTCCCCACTCCCAACCAGCTGGCCAACGCCCAGAGCTCGATCGTCTACTACTCCGACGGCAAGACCGTGATGGACCGGATCAGCGCGGCCGGCGGCGCCCGCGAGTCGGTGCCGATCACGCAGATCCCCGACACCATGCAGAAGGCGATCCTGGCCGCCGAGGACCGCAGCTTCTACGAGAACAGGGGTATCTCGCCGACCGGCATGGCCCGGGCGCTGTGGAACAACCTCACCGGCGGCTCGACCCAGGGCGGCTCGACGATCACCCAGCAGTACGTCAAGAACTACTTCCTCAGCTCCGACCAGACGATCTCGCGCAAGTGGCGCGAGGCGATCATCTCGATCAAGGTGGACCGGCAGCAGTCCAAGGACACGATCCTGGCCAACTACCTCAACACCATCTACTACGGTCGCGGCGCCTACGGCATCCAGTTCGCCGCCCAGGCCTACTTCCACAAGAACGCCTCGCAGCTCGACCTCAACGAGAGCGCGTTCCTTGCGGGCGTCGTCCGCGGGCCGACCTACTACGACCCGGCCAACGGCCCGAAGGCTGCCGCCGACGCCAAGGCGCGCTGGCAGTACGTCATCAATGGTATGGCGTCCGAAGGCTGGATCACGCCGCAGCAGAAGGCGCGTGCCCACTTCCCGGACGTCAAGAAGCCACAGCGCTCGGGGGACGCGGGCCCGAAGGGCTACATCACCGCCGAGGTGCGCAACGAGCTCAAGAACAAGCTCAAGCTGAGCGACGCCGACATCGACCGCGGCGGGTTGCGGATCACGACCACCATCGACAAGCAGGCACAACAAGCGGCAATCGCCGCCGTCAACAAGGACATGCCGACCGGCAAGAACACCGAGCACCTGCGCGTCGGGCTGACCGCGATCAAGCCGGGTGATGGCGCGATCGTGGCGATGTATGGCGGGAAGGACTACTCCAAGAGCCAGTTCAACGCGGCCACGCAAGCCCACATGCAGGCGGGTTCGACGTTCAAGCCGTTCGGTCTGATCGCCGGTCTGCAGGGTGACATCAGCACCCACGACCGCTTCCCGGGCTACAGCCCGCAGTACTTCCCGGAGTTCGAGAGCGCGAGCAACCCCCAGGGCAAGGTCACCAACTTCCAGAACGAGCAGTTCGGCGACATCAACCTGGTGACGGCCACGGCGCACTCGGTCAACACCGTCTTCGTCCAGCTCAACCTCCAGGTCGGCCCCGACAAGACCATGCAGGCAGCCCTTGACGCCGGCCTGCCGAAGGACACGCCCGGCCTGCTGCCCAACGCCGCCAACATCCTCGGGACCGCGTCCCCCACCGTGACCAACATGGCGAACGCCTACGCGACGATCGCCGCGCAGGGCAAACGAGGCACGCCATACCTGGTCAGCAGCGTGAAGTCGGTCGACGGCGCCATCGACTACCGGGCCAAGCCGCAGACACAGGGGGTCTTCGACAAGGACGTCATGGCCGACACGACCAACGCGATGGAGCAGGTCATCCAGCAGGGCAGCGGCCGCACCGCCCAGCGGCTCGGCCGTCCCGCGGCCGGCAAGACCGGCACCTCCAGCGCCAACCTGTCGGTGTGGTTCAACGGGTTCACGCCGCAGCTGACGGCAGCGGTCGGCATGTACAACGACGTCAACGGCACCCCGAAGCCGATGCAGGAGATCGGCGGCTTCGGGGGGCTCACCGGCAGCACCTACCCGACGAGCATCTGGACCGACTTCATGATCGGGGCGCTCAAGGGCGAGAAGGTCGAGCAGTTCCCGCCGCGGGCCGGCGTCAACGACGACAAGGTGCCCACGACGGCGCCGACCACCGCTTCCACCTCGGAGGCGCCGACCACCACGGAGGTGACGACCACCGTGACGTCGACGGCGACCAAGGCGGCCACCTCGTCGAGCTCGTCGTCGACCTCGAGCGAGACCGCGCCGCCGCCTCCGACGTCCAGCTCTGCGCCGAACACGTTGACCACGTCGAGCACGTCGGAGGCGAGCACGAGCAGCACCACCCGCGGTGGGGACGCGGGCAGCCGGGACCACACGCGGACCGAGCCGCCACCGGCTCCGCTGTCCCCCGAGCCGAGCACCACCTCTCCCGCCGGCGAGGAGAAGGCGGTGCCGGACGACGCGCTCGTCCCAGCGCCGTAGTCTGCCCACATGCCCTCGACCGATCCGGGCCTGGCCCCGTCGCGGCAGGACCGGGTGGTGGCCGCGGCCACCGAGCTCGTCGGCGGCCCGCTGGGAAGCTTCGCGCGCGTGTCGCGGACCTGGCA
>NZ_VOHR01000175.1 GCF_009192725.1 Segeticoccus rhizosphaerae
AGGTCGGCCGCCAGCTGGACGGTCTCGGGCGAGGCCGGGTCGACCTCGGCGCCCTCCTGTGCGAGCACCGCTTGGGGGGACCGCGCCACGGTCCGGACGCGGCCCGGCGGCAGGTCCGGCATCTGCCACTCCTGGATGGGCGAGGTCACAGCAGGTCGTCGTCGACCCGGGAGAGGCGGACCTCGACGCCGAGGTCGGCCGCGACGGAACGCAGCGCCTCCGCGAGCCGGTCCGGCTCGGTGCTCGACGGCACCGACAGCTGCGCCACCAGCACGTAGAGCCCGTCCCCGAGACGGGTGCCGAGGTCGACGATGTTGACGCCGTGGTCGGCCACGACCCGCGTGATCGCAGCGACGATGCCTGTGCGGTCGGCGCCGTGCACGTGCAGGACGAAGTCAGCCTCGCCGCCGGCTGCGACAGCGGTCTGCTCCGACAGTCGCCGCGCGCTGATGACGAGTGAGCCGTCCCCGGTCAGGTGCGCGAGCGCCTGCTCCACGGCGGGCGCGTCGGCGCCCGTCCGCACCAGCACCACCATGGCGAAGTGCCCCCGCAGGAGCGTCATGGTGGAGTCCTCGAGGTTGCCGTGCAGGTCGGCGAGCGCGGAGGTCACGTCGGCGACGATGCCGGGACGGTCGTCCCCCACAACGGTCACGGCGATGATCTGGTCGGTCACCGCGCCACCGTAGCGGTGGGCGGCGGCTCCCGCCGGGGCGTCTCACGACCTGCGGCCCGGAGCCGTGGCTCACAGCCGCGCGAGTACGGCGTCGAACATGTCGGTGGTCAGCCGCCCGGTGAAGGTGTTGTGCTGGCTGGGGTGGTAGGTCCCGAGCAGCCGTATGCCGTGTCCCTGGTCGGTCACGACCGCGGCCTCGGCGCCGTGGCCGAACTTGGGCTTCGGCCTGGGCACGGACCAACCGAGTCGGCGGGCACTGGCGAGCACGGCGTCCCAGCCGAAGGACCCGAGGCAGAGGATCGATCGCAGTTTCGGCGCGCAGAGCTGGAGGTCGCGGTCGAGCCACGCCGAGCAGGTGTCTCGCTCGGTCGTGGTCGGCTTGTTGTCCGGCGGGGCGCAGCGCACCGCCGCCACGATCCGGATCCCGGTGAGCACCAACCCGTCTCCGGCGGCCCAGGCGTGGTCCTGGTTGGCGTAGCCGGCGCGGTGCAGCGCGGCGAAGAGCCAGTCGCCGCTCTTGTCACCGGTGAACATCCGGCCGGTCCGGTTCGCGCCGTTCGCAGCTGGCGCCAGTCCCATGACCAGCACCTCCGCGTCGGGGTCACCGAAGCTCGGGCCGGGGCGCCCCCAGTAGGGCTCGGCGGCGAACGAGGCGCGCTTCCCGGTGGTGGCCACCTGCTCGCGCCAGCGCACCAGCCGCGGGCAGGCACGGCATACCGACGACCGCGCGTCGACCTCCTCCCTCGTAGCGGACGAGTTCGCGAGCCGTGCGGCCTGCCGTGTCGTGCGCGCGACGGGGGTGTCGGCATCGGCGGGATCGCCCGGCCAGCCCGTGCCCGGCGGGACCGGGGAGGGGAAGAGCGCTCCGGTCACCGGGTGCGGTAGCGCTTCGTCGGTCACGCCCGCATCCTCCCGCACCGAGGTCGCGGACGGGCCCCCGCCGCTCTGGCAGGGGCCCGTCGTCGCGTGTCGGCCTCAGGCGCGGCGTGTCCGGCGACGGCGGCTGCCGACCTTCAGGAACGCTCCCAGACCCATCAGGAAGACGCCCGACAAGAGCACGCTTCCGGCCTCGACCCCGGTGTAGGCGAGCAGGCTCGGCTCCGGGTCGGCCTTGGCCTTGATGCCGTGGTCGGTAACGGTGGAGTTGCTGCGGATGGCCTTGCCGGTCGATGCGACGGCAGTGGCGTATGCCCAGTTCTTGCCCAACGTCTTGTTGTGCTTCGCCTGCCATTTGGTGAAGACCAGGGGCTCCGCGTGACAGACGGCGGTCGCACCGGGCACCAGGGTGGTCTGGTCGCAGGTGATCTTGAGGTTCTTGCGGGCCAGTTTGCGGTCCACGATGGCGAGGTCGCTCACGGTCACGTTGCCGGCATTGACGACCTTGAAGCTGTAGACGGCGGAGTCTCCCGCGTCGAAGCGACCGTTCTTGTTCTTGTCCGTCACGGCCGAGAGCCACTGTGCTGCCCTGATCTTCGCCACGAGCCGCACCTTGTGCTGCTTCACGTGGTGCCGCTTGTTGAGGCTCTGGTGTGTCTTCTTGACCCACGTGTGCGTCTTGGCCGGAGTGTTGCTCCGGTGCTTGACGACCCGCTTCACCGGCGGCACCGTGAGGCGGTAGGTGACGGTGCCGTTGCTCGCGACCGTGACTCCAGTTGCCGTGGTGCCTCGGGCGAAGGCCCGGTTGGCCAGGGGGCTGTGCTTGGCCTCCCAGCGGCTGACGGTGTAGAGCGGAGCCGTGCAGGTCACGGAGGCGCCCGGGGTCAGTGCCGTGGTCGGACAGGTGAGGTTGAGGCCGTGCTGGTTCAACTTTCCGTCGACGACGTTGATCCGTCTGACCGTCAGCGTCCCGGTGTTCGTGATGCGCAGGCTGTAGCGCATCTTGTCGCCCTCGCCCGCGTGGCCGTCCCTGTTGAGGTCGGTCACCTGGGTCACCATTTGGACGGCGGTGAGCCTCGCCGAGCCCTTGAGCGCGACTGAGACTGTGCCGGAGGACGCGCTCACCTTCTTCTTGTCCTCGCCCACCGCCTTGGCAATGGCGCGATCGGTGATCGAGCCCCGGTCCATGTCCGCCTGGGTGATCACATGGGTGAGGAGGCAGTTCGCGGCGCTCATGGCAGGCAGAGTGGTCCGGCCGCACGTCTTGGCGCCCAGGCCGCCGGTCACCGTGAGCCCGGTGGCTGTGCCCTTGCCGCTGTTGGTCACGATGTAGCGGAAGGTGACCGTGTCGCCCGCGTCCCTCCGACCACTGCCGTTGGTGTCCTTGACGAAGGCGCGGCCCGCGACACTCAGCTTGGCCGGCTGAGGTTTCGGCGTCGGCTTGGTGGTGGGCGGCGAAGTGGGCTCAGTCGTGGGCGGCGAAGTGGGCTCAGTCGTGGGCGGCGAAGTGGGCTCAGTCGTGGGCGGCGAAGTGGGCTCAGTCGTGGGCGGCGAAGTGGGCTCGGGCGCAGGTGCCAGCTCCGGCGCAGGTGCCAGCTCCGGCGCAGGTGCCGGCTCCGGCGCAGGTGCCGGCTCCGGCGCAGGTGCAGGCTCGGGCGCAGGCTCAGAAGTAACCGTCGTGGTGGTCGACGTCGTCTGCAGTGCACTGTCTTCTGCAGTTACCGGGGAAGTTTCCGCACCCGGTGGCGTCGAACTCTGTGGCGTCGTCGTGCTGGGACTGTCGTCTGCTGCCATGGCAGGCAGGACGGACGTTCCGGAGAAGGCCACAGCCAAGGTGATGGCTGCCCCCAACTGGCGCTTGTTCATAGTGAACTCCCGTGTCAGACGTGACGATCGAATGGTCACACGCCCCGCCCGGGTTTCGCAGCCAAACCCAAGAAAGCCGTTGTGTGGGTTCGTTCCTCGGGCCCGCCCAGCCGGGCGGGCCCGAGGCGGGTTCAGCCGGCGCTGACGGCAACCCGATCGATGTCGCCACTGAAGAAGTCGCAGGTGACCTTGACCTGGTCGCACTTGGTCTTGCCACCGATGGTCATGGCGACGTTGTTGCTGATCGTCCCGGTTGCGCCCTTGGCTCGACGTGTCTTGGTCCCGTCGATGGTCATCGTGATCTGGGTCGCTGTGCGCAGACAGGTCACCGTGTGCCACTGGCCGTCGTTGAGCGCGACGCCCGAGTTGACCGTCTTGCCCACCAGCGTTCCATCGACCATCCCCCGGAAGAGGCAGGTGAGCTTTCCGTGCGGGGCCTCGAGCTTCCAGTAGCCGCCCTTGGCACCGTGCTGCCCCTTCTGCATGATGTTGCCGAAGTCGTGCGTCGTGCGATACCGGATCGTGATGGAGAAGTCGCGATCTCCCGGATTCAGGGCGGAGCTTCCGACCGTTACCAGACGTGGGCTGTCGGCGGGGGTCGTGTTGGGAGCGGTATACGGGAACCGGTAGGCCACGGCGCCCTGGACGAGGGTCCCGGTATCCACGACGCTGCCGATGCTTCCTGTGACACCGTTACCACTCGAATCCCCCATCACGGTGGCCCCGGCCGCTTCGTTCATCTCCCACGTGGCCACGGGAGACAGTTGCGCTGCGGCTTGGGCGGAGCCTTGGGTGAGGCCCGCGACGAGCAGGGGAGCTAGCAGTGCGGCTGGGAGGATCTTGCGCTTCATGACTCCGCTCCTTCCGGTCTCACCCGAGACCGTCATTGATCGAGGGTAGGAGCGGAATGTCGCGGGCGTTGTCACTTTTTCTAGAGTTGCCGAAATTGATCGAAATCGGCCCGGATGCCCTGCCCTGCCCGGCCCGGTCAGGCGCGGGATCCCGCTGGGCGACCGCAGCCAATCATGCGATCGAGAGGGCGATGCCGTCCAGGATGTCGTGCTCGGAGGTGATGGTGTGGCCGACTCCGGCGTCGGCCTGCAGCCGTTCGACGATCCGCCGCCACACGAGCGCCCCGGCGCCGATGACGTCGACCCGGCCGGGGTGCATGTAGGGCAGGGCCGCTCGGTCCGCTCGCGGCATCTCGAGCAGGTCCGTGCAGGCGGCGACCATGCGCTCGACCGGCAACTTCGTGCCATGGATGCATTCGGACTCATAGCGGGGCAGGCGGAGCGCGTGCGCGGTGATGGTGGTGATCGAGCCCGCGAGGCCTACCAGCGTGGCGACGTCGTGGAAGTCGACCACCTGCGCAGCCTGCTCGACGGCGGCGTCAATGTCCGCCACGGCGGCGTTGATCTCGGCCACGGTCGGCGGGTCGCTGCGCAGATGCCGCTCGGTCATTCGCACCGAGCCGATGTCCACCGATCTGGCTCGCTCGACATCGGTGGCCCCCCGAACGAACTCGGTCGACCCGCCGCCCAGGTCGACCACCAGGAAGGGACTGGGTATGCCGTTCGCCCGCAGCTCTCCAGTGGCTCCCCGGAACGACAACGAAGCCTCCTCCTCTCCGCTGACGACCTCGGGCGAGGCACCGAATGCCGCGAACGCCTCCCTCACGCCGTCGACGAACTCGCCCGCGTTGCTGGCGTCGCGGGACGCGGAGGTCGCGACGAAACGAACCTGGGCCGCCCCCAGTTCCTGGCACTGGGCGGCGTATTCGCGGGCCTGCGCCAAGGTCCGGGCCATCGCCTCCGGATCGATCCGGCCGGTGCGGTCCACCCCCTGGCCGAGCCGGACGATCTCCATCCGGCGCAGCAAGTCGGTCACGGTCCCTCTCGAGGCGTCCACATCAGCTACGAGCAGCCGGATCGAGTTGGTGCCGCAGTCGATCGCGCCGACGCGGGTCACGGCGTCGTTGCCTCAGGCGCAACGCCCGGATCGGTTCCCTCTGGGACGCAGGACCCAGCGGTCCACCAGTCCTCCAGCGCCTCCAACGCCTCGTCGCCGAGCGGGTTGACTCCGCGCCCCGCCACCAACGAGTGTGCGACGAGAACGTGCAGGCACTTGACCCGGCTCGGCATGCCGCCGGCGGAGATGCCGTCGATCTCGGCCACGTCGCCCAGCTCGGCCCGACGCCGCAGGTAGTCGTCGTGGGCGGCGAGGTAGGCCGCAGCGAGTGCCTCGTCCTCGGCGAGCCGCGTGGTCATCTGCTTCATCAACCCACTGGCCTCGAGGGTGCTGATCGCTCCAGTCAGCCGCGGGCAGGTGGCGTAGAACGTCGTGGGAAACGGTGTGCCGTCGGGCAACCGGGGCACCGTCTGCAGGACATCGGGCCTCCCGCACGGACACCGGTGTGCGACCGCGGCGACCCCTCGGGGCCGCCGTCCGAGCTGCACCTCGACCGCTGCGAGGTCGATTTCGTCGACCGCGCCGGCTTCCTTCTCGTCAGGCACGCCCACCGGTCACTTGCCACTCTTCGTGTCACGCACGGCGGGCGGCTCCGCCTTTTTGCCCACCGTCGACTCCGACGCCGGTGCCTTCGCGCCCGAGTCCGCGATGACGACTGACTCCCACATCTCGCCGTACCAGGGCCGATGGGCGCGCACGTCGTCCGGCACCGACGCGATGCCCGACTCGGGCGAGGTGGCGTCGGCTGGTTTGTCTCCGGTGATCGTCGTGTACTGCTTGTCACCGGGCATGACGAACTTCAACCGCTCGCGTGCCTGCTGCTCCACGTAGTGCGGGTCCTGCCAGTCCTGCTTCTCCTGGCTGAGTGTCTTGACCGTCGACTTCTGCTGTGCGATCTGCTGCTCGAGCGCCGAGATCTCGCCCCGCTGGTGGATGTAGGCGCGCAGGGTCGGCGCCAGGATCACGGCGAGGAACGTCACGAGGACACCGAGGATGACGAGGCGGCGCAGCGAACGCGGTCGCTGCTTCGTCGTGACCGGCGCACCGCGGGAGACGCGGTGTGCCGTGCGGTTCGTCGGCCGGCTGGACGGCGTGGACCGCCCGCCCGGTCGCGGGCGCGACGTGGTGCCCGTCCGTCGCGACCGCTGCGACGGACCCCCCGGTCTGGTGCTCTTGACCATCGGGCTCCCGCTGCCCCTCAGCCCTGGACCCGGAAGCGTGGGAAGGCACCGGGGCCGGCATACATCGCGGCGTCGTCCAGCTCCTCCTCGATGCGCAGCAGCTGGTTGTACTTGGCGACCCGCTCGGAACGCGCCGGCGCGCCGGTCTTGATCTGCCCGCAGTTGGTGGCGACGGCGAGGTCGGCGATGGTGGTGTCCTCGGTCTCGCCGGAGCGGTGGCTCATCATGCAGGTGTAGCCGCTGCGCTGCGCCAGGGCGACCGCGTCGAGAGTCTCGGTCAGCGTCCCGATCTGGTTGACCTTGACCAGCAGCGAGTTCGCGACGTGTTCGGTGATGCCGCGCTGCAGCCGCTCAGGGTTGGTGACGAAGAGGTCGTCGCCCACGATCTGGACCTTTCCGCCGAGCTCGGCGGTGATCGTGGCCCACCCCTCCCAGTCGTCTTCGTCGAGCGGGTCCTCGAGCGAGACAAGGGGGTATGACGTGACGAGCTCGCCGTAGTAGGTGGACATCTCGGCGGCGGTTCGCTGCTGTCCCTCGAACGTGTAGCTGCCTTCGGAGAAGAACTCGGAGGCGGCGACGTCTACCGCCAGCGCGATGTCGGTGCCGGGCTTGTAGCCGGCCTTGCCGATGGCTTCGACGATGAGGTCGAGGGCCGCGCGGTTGCTGTCGAGGTTCGGCGCGAAGCCCCCCTCGTCGCCGAGGCCGGTCGCCAGACCTCGCTCCTTGAGCACGGCCTTGAGGGCGTGGTAGACCTCAGCGCCCCAGCGCAGCGCCTCCTTGAACGAGCCGGCGCCGATCGGCGCGATCATGAACTCCTGGATGTCCACGTTGGAGTCGGCATGCGACCCACCGTTGAGGATGTTCATCATCGGCACCGGCAACACGTGGGCGTTGGGGCCTCCGACGTAGCGGAAGAGCGGCAGGGAGGCCGACTCGGCCGCGGCACGCGCCACCGCGAGCGAGACCCCGAGGATCGCGTTGGCCCCGAGCGTGGCCTTGTTGGGCGTGCCGTCGAGCGCCAGCATCTCCGCGTCGATGAGCCGCTGCTCGCTCGCCTCGAATCCGAGCAGCCTGGGCGCGATCTGCTCCATGACGGCCTCGGCGGCCTGCTCGACGCCCTTGCCGCCATAGCGCGCGGCGTCGCCGTCGCGACGCTCGACCGCCTCGAAGGCACCCGTCGAGGCGCCCGAGGGGACCGCGGCGCGGGAGATGGTCCCGTCGTCGAGCGCGAGCTCGACCTCCACGGTGGGGTTGCCACGCGAGTCGAGGATCTCGCGGGCGCCAATTGCCTCGATGCTGGCCACGAACACTCCTGCTGTGCTGGGGGGCGATCAGTCCGACACGTCCCGTTCCGGGTTACCCAGCGAGCCTAACGGGTGTCCCGGCCCGACCTCGTGAGCGACTCAGCCCACGTGCACGGTGACCGTGGTGTGGGCCAAACGCCGAATGGCGAGCACCTGTCCATGTCTCAAGAGCCACCGGGTGGCGCCGCGGGCTGAGCGGCGTCGCGCCGGTCGCGGCGGACGCACACTATCGAGCGTCCCGGCCCTGTCGCTCGAGGGTGCGCAGGATGGCGCGGAGCGCTGCCGAGGGGTCCCGGCCCTCGGCCCGAGCGCGTATGACGAGGCGCAGCAGCTGCGCGCCGAGGTCACCCTCGTCGGCGCTTGCCTGGTCGAGCAGGTCCTGCCGGCCG
>NZ_VOHR01000176.1 GCF_009192725.1 Segeticoccus rhizosphaerae
CGAGGAGCGCGTCCGGCGTGCTCCGGTGCGCTCCGCTGCGCAGATCGCGGCCGCGCTCGGCGGGCCGCCACCGACGCCCGAGCAGGCCGCTGTCATCGAGGCGCCGCTTCGACCCCTGCTGGTCGTCGCGGGAGCCGGCTCCGGCAAGACGGAGACGATGGCCTCCCGGGTGGTCTGGCTGGTGGCCAACGGTCACGTCGAGCCCGACCAGGTGTTGGGGCTGACCTTCACCCGCAAGGCCGCGTCAGAGCTGTCCGACCGGATCGGACGGCGGCTGCGCCAACTCCAGCGGGTGGGGCTGTGGACGCCGCCCGAGCTCGAGGACGGGGCCGAGGTGCTCGGCGGCACGCCCACGGTGTCGACCTACCACTCGTATGCCGGCCGGCTGGTGCGCGAGCACGCGCTTCGGCTCGGCATCGAGCCGGAGGCACGGCTGCTGTCCGAGGCCGCCGCCTGGCAGTACGCCGCCGAGGTAACCGAGTCCTACGACGGACCATTGGAGCAGATCCGCACCTCGGGCGGCGCTGCGCCGGCCCTGTCGACGGTGGTCGGAGCGGTCACCTCCATCGCGGGGGAGATGGCCGAGCACCTGCTCGAGGTGGACGCCCTCGACAGGTTCCTCGGCGAGGTGGCGGATCGGGTGGGGGCCCTTCCCAGCGGCGGCAAGGCCTCCTCGGTGCCTGCTCCGGTCCGCGACGTGTTGCGCACCCTCGAGGGGCGACGTCAGATCCTGCCGCTCGTCGCGGCATACCTCGACCTCAAGCGGCGTCGCGAGGCGCTCGACTTCTCCGACCAGATGGCGCTGGCGGCGCGGCTGGCGATGCGCTTCGCCGACATCGGGGTGATGGAACGCGGGCGCTTCCGCGCGGTGCTTCTCGACGAGTTCCAGGACACCAGTGAGGCCCAGCTGACCCTGCTGCGCAGCCTCTACGTGCCCGACGCGTCCGCAGGGCCTGACGACGGCCCGGCGGTGCCGGTCACCGCGGTGGGCGACCCGCACCAGTCGATCTACGGCTGGCGCGGCGCGAGTGCGACCACGCTGAGCCGGTTCCCGCGCGAGTTCCGTGACGCCGCAGGGCCGGCCGCGGTGCTGCCGCTGTCGACCAGCTGGCGCAACGACCGGACCATCCTCGCGACGGCGAACCTGTCGTCCGCGCCGCTGCGGGATGACTCGCACGTCGACGTGCAGCTGCTGCGGGCGCGTCCCGACGCGCAGGAGGGTTCGGTCGAGGCGGCGCGGCTGTCGACGCTGGAGGACGAGGCCTCGCACGTGGCCGACTGGGTGCAGCGTCGCTGGTTCACCGGTCCGGACCGGGCGACCCGCACCGGACGGTCGGCAGCAGTGTTGTGCCGCAAGCGGTCCCAGTTCCCGACAATCGTCGCGGCACTGGAGGAGCGCGGTCTGCCGGTCGAGGTCGTCGGGCTGGGCGGTCTGCTGACCACCCCGGAGGTCTCCGACATCGTGGCGCTGCTCTCTGTCGTGCACGATCCGGGCAGGGGCGACCACCTGATGCGGCTGCTGACCGGGCCGCTCTGCCGGCTGGGCGCGGCCGACCTGGACGGCCTGGCCGCTTGGTCACGCCACCTGCAGCGCCGGGACGCGGCCAAGGGGGCGACCAAGGATGCCAAGGACGCCAAGGACACGAACGACGCCAAGGACATCAGGGACACCAGGAACACCAGGGACATGGCGCCCGAGAGCGGCGAGCGCGCGAGCATCGTCGAGGCGCTCGACGAGCTGCCGCCACAGGGCTGGCACGGGGCCGACGGGCGGCGGATCGGTGACGTGGCCCGCGAGCGGTTGGCCGGGCTCGCTGACGTCGTGCGGCGGTTGCGGTCGCTGACCGGTCTGGGGCTGGCAGATCTCGCGGGCGAGGCCGAGCGCGCCCTCGGGCTCGACATCGAGGTGCTGGCCCGGCCCGAGCACACCCTCGCCACCGCCCGGATGCACCTGGACGCCTTCGCCGACGTCGCGGCGAGCTTCTCCGCGAGCGCCGACCGACCCACGCTCGGCGGTTTCCTGGCGTGGCTGGACGCCGCGCTGGAGGAGGAGCGCGGGCTCGAGAAGGCGCCCCTGGAGGCCTCGCTCGACGCGGTGCAGGTGCTCACGGTCCACGCGGCCAAGGGCCTCGAGTGGGACGTGGTGGCCGTCGCCGGGCTCACGGAGGGCGCGTTCCCGTCGTGGCCCTCGCCGCCCAGCAGCCGTTGGTCCGACGGGCGGTGGTCGGTCGGCACGCCGAAGGACAAGGGCTGGTGCAGCGGACTCGACGGCGTGCCCTACGACGTGCGGGGTGACTGCGACGGGCTGCCACGCTGGCGCTGGAAGGAGGTTGCCGACCTGGCGGAGCTCAAGGACGACCTCGAACGCTTCGTGCTCGAGGGCGGGCAGCACGCGATCGCCGAGGAACGGCGTCTGGCCTACGTCGCGTTCACCCGAGCGCGGCGGGAGCTGCTGCTCACGGCGCACGTCTGGGCCGATGGCAAGTCCCCCCGGGTGACCTCTCGGTTCCTCGATGAGCTGGTGGAGGCCGGTCTGGCGCAGGTCGGTGTCTGGGCGCAGATGCCGGAGCCGGACGATCACGGCAAGGCAGTCAACCCCCGGACCCAGCAGAGCCAGAGCGTCTCGTGGCCGGTGGATGCCCAGTCGCGTCGCAGGCTCGAGCTGACCGACTCCGTGCAGGCGGTGCTCGACGCGATGGCGGAGACGCGTGACGGGGCGACAACGGCTCCGATGCTCCCGATCGACCCGCGGGAGCAGGAGATCGAGATGCTGCTCGCCGAGCGGGACCGAGCGGGTCGGCGCGACGCCGAGGCCGTCCGGATGCCGCGCCACCTTTCGGCCTCCTCCGTGGTGGCTCTGGCCACCGATCCCGAGGCTTTCGCGCTGGCCCTGCGACGGCCGATGCCCACTCCTCCGGCGCAGGCTGCACGCCGCGGCACCGCCTTCCACGCCTGGGTGGAGCAGCACTACGCCCAGGCGGCGCTGGTCGACCTTCTCGACCTGCCCGGAAGCGCCGACGAGGACCCGGGACTCGACGAGGACCTGCCCGCGATGAAGGCCCGGTTCCTGCGCAGCGAGTGGGCCGGTCGCCGGCCCGAGGCGGTCGAGATCGCGGTCGAGACCGTCGTCGACGGCATCGCGATCCGCGGCCGTATCGACGCGGTGTTCGCCCGTCCCGCAGGTGGGTTCACGCTCGTCGACTGGAAGACCGGAGCCGAGCCGACCGGCGAGCGGGCGCGGATCAGGGCGATTCAGCTCGCCGCCTACCGACTCGCGTTTGCCCGATTGCGCGGGATCGAGGTCGAGGACGTCGACGCCGCGTTCTACTACGCGGCCACCGGGCGCACGGTCTGGCCGGAGCTGCTCGGCGAGACCGACCTGTTGGACGTCCTGCGTGCCGTGCCCGAGTGACGGTGGGCGGCGGCTACGACGTCGCGGTCACGCCTCGTGCTGCGGGCCGGTGGGGTCGTCTCCGGGTGCATCTTGGGCCGGTTGGAGGCCGAGGCGCACAATCGCCTCGGCGACGGCGCGCACGGTGGCGTTGCGGCGTCGCGCGTGGGCCCTGATCCGCTCGTAGGCGAGCTCGACGCTGATCTGTTGCCTGGTGGCGACCATGCCCTTGGCTTGCTCGATGATGACCCGAGCGTCCAGGGCGTGTTGCAGCTGCTCGTTCAGCTCGACCTGGCGGCGCTGCTCGGAGGCATTGATCAGGTAGGCGGTGGCCATGTCGGCCATCACGGTGGCTGCCGCGAGATCCTCTGTGCTCCACTGTCGGCGGTTCTCGCTGTAGAGGTTCAGCGCGCCGACGGTCCGCCCGGCCAGCCGCATCGGCAACGAGGCCACGGCCAGCACACCGGCCTGCCGTGCAGCGCGTTGGTAGTTGGGCCACCGGTCGACGTCGATGGACAGGTCATCCACCGACACCACTCGGCCGGTCCGGGCAGCTTCCACACACGGGCCGTCCTGGCTATCCTGCTGTGCCAGCTCCACCGCGGCGATCCGGGAGTCGACCGCGGTGACGACCTCCAGCCGCTCCCCTTTGTGCAGGCTGACCCCGCTACCGAGCAGACCGAGCACGCTGGTGACGCGCTCGGCCAACTCGTCGAGCACGGCGTCGACCTCATATGGAACCAGCAGCTTGGCGGTGAACTCCGAGAGCGTCCTCAGGTAGAGCCCATGGTCGTAGATGGGGGCCTCCGGGTGGGCTGGCGAAGCCGCATGAAGCCGATCCCATGCTTGGCTCAACGTGGTGAACGAGGCTTCCAGCATACGGCCCGCTGGACCGTTGACGGATCGGTGCGCACGGTCGAAGATGAGCGGCGGGCCCCTGACCTCGGCCTGGTGAGGCCTCCCGTGACCCTGGTGGCGTGGCGCCAGCTTGCCAGGAGGCACTCATGGACTCGGCAGACCTTCCCCACGACCCCCACCACGCGGCTCGGACCGGATCGATCGACCCCCTGGCCACGGCGCAGCTCGGCGCCGGTGCCCCACCGCCCGGCCCTGGCCAGAGCGCCGGTTCGGTGCTGCGCTGGGTGCTGCGCCGCGCCTCCCCTGCCGAGTGGTCACCGCTGCGGCCGGCTGAAGAGCTGGTGGCGCAGGTTCACCCCGACGATCCCGTGCTGCGCGAGCACGTCCTGCGACAGGCCCGCTCTCGTCTGGTCGCACTCGCCGACCGGACATCCACCTCCCGGGAGCAGCGTGCCCTGGCCACCCTGACGGTCGCGATCAACCTCATCGACCAGCAGAGCGACGGCCATGCCGGCGCCGAGGGAGACCACGGCGTGCCTCCACGCGCCAGCTCCACCCGCCAGGCCCTGATCGATGCTCAGCGGCCCCTCGGGGGCGAGCGGTACCCCGCTGATCCGTCCTACTTCATCGGCTGAGCTCGCGGCTCGGTCGAGCAACGGCGACTTCGCCGGGGCTCGCCCGGGTCCGACCTCGCGTCCGCGTCCGGACCGCTGCGTCAGGAGCGGCTGGGTCCGGACGGGTCGTCGTCACCGGCGTTCGGTTCGGCGGCCTCCGTCGGGTCGAACTGCGGCACGTGGGCGTCCGACGGTGCCCCGAACTCCAGCGACTCGTTCGCCTCCTCGTCGCCGGCCGGGGCGTCGAACTCCAACGACTCGGTCACCTGCTGGTCCCCGGCCGCTGCGGATGGGGCGACGGCGGCCTCGTGGTCACCGCCGTCCTCGCGCTCGGCAGGCGCCGGCATTGCGGGCTCGGTGTCCGGCGTGACGGCCCCGCCCTGGTCCAAGCCCTTTCCCTCGTCATCGGTGGACGGCGCCGCGGCCTCGGGGGTCGACCCGGTGTCCGCGTCGAGGTCGGGCAGTTCCCCGCCCTCGAGGCTGTCGGCGAAGGCAGGCGACCCGGCCGGGACGGAGCGGGTCGGGGGCGGCAACAGGTCGGTGTCGTGCGCGTGCTGGTCCAGGCGTCGCAGCGCCTGCGCCCGGCTCTCGACCAGTTCGTCGTCCTCGGAGGTGACGGCCTCGAGCAGGGCGGTCAGTCCCCGCAGCTCGCCGGCCAGTCGCGCGCGACGCTCCAGGTGCTTGTCGGGGCGCTCCGCCCGGGCGTGGGAGTAGGCCTCCAGCACCGTGTCGAACGCGGCCGGCGCGCACCCGGTCACCAGGGTCCCGAAGTCGTCGGCCGGGTCGGCCACCTGAGCGCGCTCCCATCCGGTGAGCCCCTTGACGGTGCCGGCACCGGCGTCGTCGGACCCGTCATACGCGACCAGCACGTGCCGGTCGGTGAGGTTGCCGTGGACCGGGCAGGTGGCGAACCGCCACAGCGTCACCTCCTCGAGCGCGTGCTCCCAGCGCGACAACAGCCCGGTCGGCACGTGGCCCGTGGCGGCCCCGCGGTCGAGATCGGCGAGCCGGCGGGTGCGGTAGGTGTCGGCGTCGTAGGACGGTGTGCCCGCCTCGTCGTAGAGCCCGCGGTCGACGTTGTGCACCGCCGCGATCGCCCGCCCCACCTCGGCGGCCAGCCTCGAACCGGCCGGCAGCTGGGTCCAGTCGAGGGGTTCGCCGGCGAGCCGGGGATAGACGGCGGCGCGCCCACCCTCCTTCAGCTGGGCGTAGCCCTGGGGCACCGGCACGGCGAACGGCATCCGGCGGGCCAGCAGCCGCGTCAGGGACTCACCCTCGTCGAGCTGCGCGGCGGCGACGGCGTTGAGCGGCAGCCGCACCACCCACCGGCGGCCCTCCTGGTCCTCGAGGAAGGCGACCTGGTACTGCTCGCCGGTGCGTGCGGTGACGCCCTGGACCGAGACGGGTGCGAGACCGGGGACGGCGGCGCTGGCGAGGGCTGCGAGAGCGAGCGGGCTGCGTGTCACCCGCCCACCGTATGACGTCACGGCGTCCTAGGCTGGCAGGCGTGACGTTGTCGTCGGAAACCCTGCTCGAGCTCTCCCTGTCGAACGGCGCCCTCGACCGTGACGCCCACGTGCGGAGGGAGCCCGAGCTGCTCACCGGGTTGCTGGCCGACCCCGCGACCCGCGTGCTGCACCTGCGCGGCGACCGTGCCCGCACGCAACCCACGGACGAGGGTCTGCGCCTCGCCCTGCGCGAGCCCGAGCCGGGGGACGGCGACCACCTGGTGGTCTACCTGGGCCGCGATGGTGGCGGCTCGGCATACGTCGCGCTGCTCGACGAGGCCCATGAGGAGACCCAGGAGGAGGCCCAGGAGTCGGCCGACGAGCAGTGGCAGACGCTGCGCCGGGCAGGCGCGAGCCTCGGTGACCACGACTCCGGTCTCTTCGCCGAGGCGCTCGCGCTGGCGAACTGGCACCGCACCCACACCCACTGCCCCCGGTGCGGCGCGACCACGGTGCCCCGCGAGGCGGGCTGGGTGCGCCAATGCGAGCAGGACGGCAGCGAGCACTACCCGCGCACCGATATGGCGGTGATCATGGCCGTCACCGACGAGGACGATCGGATCCTGCTGGCCCGCGGACCGCAGTGGCACGAGCGCAGCGGGTCCGTGCTCGCCGGCTTCGTGGAACCCGGGGAGTCGCTGGAGGCGGCCGTGGCCCGAGAGGTCCTCGAGGAGGTCGGCGTGACCGTGACCGACGTCCGTTACCGCGGCAGCCAGCCCTGGCCGTTCCCGGCCTCGCTCATGGTGGGGTTCACGGCCCGGGCCGTGAGCGCGCAGCTGCGGCTCGACCCGGTCGAGATCGCCGCCGCGAGCTGGTACACCCGCGAGGAGGTGGCGCAGCGGGCGGCGAGCGGTCAGCTGCGGCTCTCGTCGCGGCTGTCGATCGCACGGCACCTCATCGAGGAGTGGTACGGCGGTCCGCTGACCCAGGCCGAGGAGCCCGTGGAGGGGCTGCGCGCGGTCGATCGCCGGTGAGCAGCGACGACAGCGTGCGCGAGCCAGCGCAGCGAAGCCCCGAGCGCCCGTGGTCGCGAGTGCCACGGCCAGCGGTGGCAGAGTGAGGGCATGAGCTCCGAAAGCACCGCCGCACTGCGGCAGCTGGCCACCCGACACCATCTCGGCGTCCTCACGACGATCAAGCGCGACGGACGCCCCCAGCTGTCCCACGTCAGCTACGTCTTCGAGGACCACACCGACCTGGTGCGGGTGTCGATCACCGACGACCGCGCCAAGACGCGCAACCTGCGCCGCGACCCGCGGGCCTCACTGTTCGTCCGGTCCGACGACGGATGGGCGTATGCCGTGCTCGAGGGTGACGTCGACCTGTCGCCGGTCGCGGCGGCACCGGGCGACGCCACCGTCGAGGAGCTGATCGAGGTCTACCGCCTGATCAACGGCGAGCACCCCGACTGGGAGGACTACCGCGCCGCCATGGTGGCGGACCGGCGGCTGGTGGCGCGACTGAAGGTGACCCACGTCTACGGCGTGCCACCGCGCTGAACCGGCGCACGCGACACACCCGGCACACCGCAGCCCGACCCCACCGCGGTCGACCGCCGCCTGCCGGCCGGCGGCCGTGAGCGGTCCACAGGGGTTCGCCGCCGGTCGGTGGCCTCTGGGAGGATCGGGGTGATGTCCACACCCCCCAGCCCCGACGAGGTCCTCGCCGCGCTCGACCCCGAGCAGCGGCTCGTCGCCGCCTCACCGCTCGGGCCGATGTGCGTCCTGGCCGGCGCCGGCACCGGCAAGACGCGCGCGATCACGCACCGGATCGCCTACGGCGTCCTGTCCGGCGCGTACCAACCAGGCCGGGTGCTCGCGGTGACGTTCACGG
>NZ_VOHR01000177.1 GCF_009192725.1 Segeticoccus rhizosphaerae
CCAGGTGCCCGGCGCCGCGTGACCGCCGCGTGACCGCCGCTCGACCCCCGCGCGTCCACCTGCGCGGGCGCCCCGCCGTTTTGGCCGCGACCACCCCGCGCTGCTAGATTTGACCATCGCGTGCGCGCTCAGGTCGTGTGCGCATGCTTGAGCACCACCCTGCGCGTCTCAACCACGGGTGCCCCACGCCCGGTCCCGAGGCGCGTCTGTCGCCCTCATGACAGAGCAGCACCGACCTACCCGAATGTGAGAAAGAAGCCTCGTGGCAAACATCAAGTCCCAGATCAAGCGGATCCGCACCAACGCCGTCGCGACCGAGCGCAACCGCGCCGTCAAGAGCGAGCTGCGCACCTGGATCCGCAAGTTCAGCGCCGCCGTCGAGTCGGGTGACAAGTCCGCGGCCCAGGAGGCGCTCAAGGTGGCCTCCACCAAACTCGACAAGGCCGTCAGCAAGGGTGTCATCCACCAGAACAACGCGGCCAACAAGAAGTCGGCGATGGCCAAGAAGGCCGCCTCCCTCTGACCTGAAGGGCGACGCAGCGCAGCGACCCTGCCGCCAGGGAGCGCGACCACAAGCGCTGAGCCCAAACGTCGCAAGGCCGTCGCCCCACCGGGGTGGCGGCCTTCGTCGTGTCACCACCGGTCGATAACGTCGCTGCCATGACCGTCGCCGCCGCCGTCGCGCTGGCGGCCCTCGTGCTGGCGGCCCTCGTGGTGGCCACGTGGGCAGCCGTATGGCGTGCCGCACCGCGCGTGGAGATGGTCACCAAGCCGCTGGCCCTGCTGGCGCTGATCGCGCTCGCGGTCACGCTCGGTGCCCCCGGCACCGACGTCGGGGTGTCCGTGCTCGTCGCCCTCGGGCTCGCGCTGGTCGGCGACGTGTTCCTGCTGGGCTCGGGCGCTCGGTCGTTCGTCGGGGGCCTCGGGGCCTTCCTGCTCAGCGACCTGGCCTACCTCGTCGCCTTCGTCATGCTCGGGTTCCACTGGATCCCCGCGCTCGTCGTCCTGGTCCTCGCGCTCTTCGTGCTGCGCACCGCGGGCCACCGGGTCCAGGCCGGGGCCACGCGCGAGGGCGGGCCCTGGCTCGGTGGTGGCACGACGGCATACATGCTCGTGCTGTCGGCGCTCGCGGTGACCGCGGCGGGCACCGCGCTGCCGTTGGTGCTGGCCGGTGCGCTGGTCTTCCTCGTCTCCGACCTCGTGCTCGGGCTGGACCGGTTCGTCGGGCCGCGCGCCCGCGCCGACCTGGTGGTGATGGTGACCTACCACGTCGGGCAGGTGCTGATGGTGGTCGGGGCCCTGACCTCGGCGACAGCGAGCAGCGGCCTGCGCTAACCTTGAGCACATGCGTTGCACACTGCTCCTTATGCAGCCGCGTTGATCGGTCGGACGACAACGCGGCAAACCCCTCCGTGGTGAGGGGTTTTCTCATGTCTGGCGGTGCGTCCGACACCGCGACTGGAGACAGCCAACGACGCGCACTGGTGACCGGAAGAGGACCGCGAGCATGAACGAGACCCCGCATCGTTACACCGCCGAGCTGGCCGGCCGGATCGAGGAGGCGTGGCAGGACCGGTGGGAGGCCGAGGGCACCTTCCACGCGCCCAACCCCGCCGGCCCGTGGGCCGAGCCCGAAGCGGTCGCGACGTTCGAGGAGCACGGCAAGCTGCTCGTCCTCGACATGTTCCCCTACCCCTCGGGCGCCGGCCTGCACGTGGGGCACCCGCTGGGCTACATCGGCACCGACGTCTTCGCGCGCTACCACCGGATGACCGGCAAGAACGTCCTGCACTGCCTGGGCTACGACGCGTTCGGGCTGCCGGCCGAGCAGTATGCCGTGCAGACCGGCCAGCATCCGCGCAAGACCACGGAAGAGAACATGGTCACGATGCGGCGCCAGCTGCGTCGGCTCGGGCTGGGACACGACGACCGGCGCAGCATCGCCACGATGGACCCGAGCTACTACCGGTGGACGCAGTGGATCTTCACCCAGATCTTCGAGAGCTGGTATGACGAGCGTGCCGGTCGCGCGCGCCCGATCAGCGAGCTGGTGGCCGCCTTCGAGCGCGGCGAGCGGCCGACGCCGGACGGGCGGCCGTGGACCGAGCTGAGTGCCGACGAGCAGCGCGCAGCGGTCGACGACGAGCGGCTGGCCTACTCCAGCGAGGCCCCGGTCAACTGGTGTCCGGGGCTGGGCACCGTGCTGGCCAACGAGGAGGTCACCGCCGAGGGCCGCTCCGAGCGCGGCAACTACCCGGTCTTCCGGCGCAGCCTGTCGCAGTGGATGATGCGCATCACCAAGTACGCCGACCGGTTGGCCGACGACCTGGACCGGGTCGACTGGCCCGAGAAGGTCAAGGCCATGCAGCGCAACTGGATCGGTCGCTCGCAGGGCGCCCAGGTCGCGTTCGCGGTGACGACTCCGGCGGGGGAGCAGAAGGCGATCGAGGTCTTCACGACCCGGCCGGACACGCTGTTCGGCACCACCTTCATGGTGCTGGCGCCCGAGCACCCGCTGGTCGAGTCCCTGGTGGCACCAGGCGAGTGGGCCGAGGGCACCAACCCGGTGTGGACCGGGGCCGAGGCGTCGCCGAGCGCGGCGGTCTCGGCATACCGGCTGGCGGCCTCGCGCAAGACCGACGTGGACCGGCAGTCCGAGGGCAAGGACAAGACCGGTGTCTTCACCGGCAGCTACGCCACCAATCCCGTGACCGGAGAGCAGATCCCGGTGTTCGTCGGCGACTACGTGCTGATGGGCTACGGTACCGGCGCGGTCATGGGCGTGCCCGGCGGCGACCAGCGCGACTTCGAGTTCGCGACCAAGTTCGGCCTGCCGATCGTGCACACCGTGCAGCCGCCCGAAGGGCACCCGGCCGACCAGGCCTACGCGGGCGCGGGAGTGACGATCAACTCGTCGAACGCGCAGATCAGCCTGGACGGGATGAGCGTCGACGAGGCCAAGGAGGCGATCATCGCCTGGCTGGAGGCCTCCGGGGCCGGACACGGCACCGTCACCTACCGGCTGCGCGACTGGCTGTTCTCCCGCCAGCGCTACTGGGGCGAGCCTTTTCCCATCGTCTACGACGAGGACGGGCACGCCCACTCGCTGCCCGACTCGATGCTGCCGGTCGAGCTGCCGGAGGTGCCCGACTACTCGCCCAAGACGTTCGAGCCCGACGACGTCACGTCGGCGCCGGAACCGCCCCTGTCGCGGGTGCCGGAGTGGGTCAACGTCGAGCTGGACCTGGGCGACGGCCCGAAGCGCTACCGGCGCGAGACCAACACCATGCCCAACTGGGCCGGATCGTGTTGGTACTACTTGCGATACCTCGACCCCGCCAACGACCGGGTCTTTGTCGACCCGGAGGTCGAGGCCTATTGGATGGCGCGGCACGAGTCGACCGTCGAGGGGGCGCCCGAGGGCGTCACCGACCCCGGCGGCGTCGACCTCTACATCGGCGGGGTCGAGCATGCCGTGCTGCACCTGCTCTACGCCCGGTTCTGGCACAAGGTGCTCTTCGACCTGGGTTACATCGGCTCCGAGGAGCCGTTCCGAAAGTACTTCAGCCAGGGCATGATCCAGGCTTTCGCCTACACCGACTCCCGCGGGCAGTACGTGCCGGCGGAGGAGGTCGAGGAGACGCCTGGGGCCGACGGCGCGGAGCCGGCGTTCACCTGGCGGGGACAGCCGGTGCGGCGGGAGTACGGCAAGATCGGCAAGTCGCTGAAGAACGCGGTCAGCCCCGATGACATGTATGCCAGCTTCGGCGCCGACACGTTCCGGGTCTACGAGATGTCGATGGGCCCGCTGGAGCAGGGGCGGCCGTGGGAGACCCGTGCCGTCGTCGGCGCGCAGCGGTTCCTGCAACGCCTGTGGCGCAACGTCGTCGACGAGACCACCGGCGAGCTGACCGTGGTCGACACGCCGATGGACGAGGCGACCCGGCGCGCGGTGGCCCGTGCGATCGACGGCGTGGGCCGCGACTACCACGCGCTGCACTTCAACACGGCGGTCGCCAAGCTGATCGAGCTCAACAACACGCTGACCAAGCTGCCGGCTGTGCCGCGGGAGGCGGCCGAGACCATCGTGGTGATGACCGCCCCGGTGGCCCCGCACATCGCCGAGGAGCTGTGGAGCCTGCTGGGCCACCCGGATTCGCTGACCTACGAGCCGTTCCCGAAGGCCGACCCGGCGCTGCTGGTGGAGGACACGGTCACCTGCGTCATCCAGGTGCAGGGCAAGGTGCGCGACCGGATCGAGGTGGCGGCCGACATGAGCGACGCCGACCTGGAGGCCGCGGCGCTCGCGAGCGAGAAGATCGTGGCGCTGCTGGACGGGCAGTCGGTGCGCAAGGTCATCGTGCGCGCGCCGAAGCTGGTCAACATCGTGGCCGGGTAGCCTGCCCGCGTGAGCGTCGCCATCGTCACGGACTCCACGGCATACCTGCCGTCGGACGTGGTCGCGCGCCACGACATCCACGTGGTGCCGCTGCACGTCGTGCTGGGGGGCGTCGAGCACTCCGAGGGGGTAGACGTGTCGACCGCTGAGGTGGCCGCGGCGCTGCGGGCGTTCACCCCGGTGAGCACCTCGCGGCCTTCACCCCAGGTCTTCCTCGAGACCTATGAGCGTGCTGCCGCCGAGGGCGCGAATTCGATCGTCTCCGTGCACATCTCGGCCGCCATGTCAGGCACCTACGAGGCGGCCATGCTGGCGGCGCGCCAGTCGCCGGTGCCGGTCGAGGTGGTCGACTCGCGGGTGCTCGGCATGGCGATGGGGTATGCCGTGTTGTCGGCGGCCCACGTTGCGGCGCAAGGCGGCTCGGCGCAGGCGGCGGCCCAGGCCGCCCGGTCTCGCGCCGGGCGCGCGACGGCAATCTTCTACGTGGACACGCTGGAGTACCTGCGGCGCGGCGGCCGGATCGGCGCGGCCTCCGCCCTGCTCGGGTCCGCCCTGGCGATCAAGCCGCTGCTCACCCTCGACGACGGCCACATCGAGCCGCTGGAGAAGGTGCGCACGGCGTCGCGGGCGCTGGGGCGGATGGAGGAGCGTGCGGTCGCGGCAGCCACCGAGACCGGGGGCGACGAGGGCGTGGATGTCGCTGTGCAGCACCTTGATTCGGCCGAGCGGGCCCGGGCGTTGGCCGAGCGTCTCCGCGATCGGTTGCCCGAGGCGCACGAGGTGGCACTGGTCGAGCTCGGGGCCGTCGTCGGCGCCCACGTCGGTCCGGGGACGATCGGCATCGTGGTGTCACCGCGGCCGGACTCGTCGTTCGCCTTGGACGACTCGACGGGGGCCGAGTCTTGACCGGCCCCGGATCGTGGCTCTGGTTCGTCGTGGCCGTGGTGCTGGCGTTCGTGGTCGGCAGCATCAGCCCGGCGACGATGATCGCGCGTCGGCGCCAGGGCGACCTGCGCCTGGGCTCGGGCAACCCGGGGGCCACCAACGCGGGTCGCCTGCTCGGACTGCGCTACGGGGTCGTCGTGGGGGTGCTGGACGTCCTCAAGGGCCTGGTGCCGGCCCTGTTGGCCCTGTGGCTGCTCGACCGGTTCACGGCATACGCCGTCGGGCTGGCCGCGGTGCTCGGACACATGTTCTCGCCGTTCCTGCGGGGGAGGGGCGGCAAGGGTGTCGCGACGTCGCTCGGTGCCGTGCTGGCGCTGCTGCCGTGGTTCGCCCTGGTGATGGTGGTGCTCTTCGGGCTGGTCGTGTGGGCGGGGCGGTGGGTGGCTCTCGCGTCCCTGTGCGCGGCGGCGGCGCTGATCGTGCTGTCGCTGGCCGGTCCTGTGCCGGATCCGGAGGTGGTCGCCCGCACCTTCGGCGTGGCGATCGGGGTGCTGGTCGTCATCCGGCACCAGCGCAACATCCGGGCCGCCCTGCACATGGTGTGAGCGCCAGCAGTCGGGCGAACGGACGACTGCCGCGTCGGCCAAAAGGATGAATTCTTTACCATCTCCTTACCAAGCCCTGACTTTAACTTGTACGTTCCTGCTCAGTAGCCAAGTGGTTACCACTGAGTAGCCGGCATGGTCGCCGGCTGGGGATGACGGGGTTTTGACATGCAAAGCACAAAGTCTTGGGCAACGCTGGTCTGCTCGGCGGTCCTGTTGGGTGGCGGCGTCCTGGGTGCCGGCGCGGCGAGCGCCGCTGGCCTGGATTGCGGCACTCCGGCCCAGCCGGCGGTCTACACGACGGTCGCCCACCCGGCTGTCCCCGCGGTGACCGGTCTCGAGACCGTGGTCGACGTCGCGGCCAAGGCGGCCGTCACGCACGACGAGGCGCAGTGGCAGCGGACGGTCGTCGTCACGCCGGGTGTGCCGGCGGTCGACGAGCAGACGCACACGGAGACCGCCTACGTCGACGGCTACGGCGCTCCCGAGGGTGATGGCTGGTCGCGCACCGGCGAGAGCAGGACGGTCGTGGACCAGGAGGCGTGGGACGAGACGGTCACGGTGCCCGCCACGTACGTCACCGAGCGACAGTGGCGGCAGCAGGTCGTCGACCAGCCCGGCCAGGACGCGACCTACCGCACCGACAGCGCCGACACCGAGAGCTCGTCCCCGCCAGAGGGCGACGGATGGACCCTGGAGGGCACGACCGGCGAGGCCGCGTACTCCGAGCAGGTGCTCGTCAAGGAGGCGTGGACCGAGAAGGTCATCGACCAGGCGTATGTGCCTGCCAAGCCTGCCGTCATGAAGGTCCTGGTGAAGTGGGTGGAGCGCGGGGGCAACGACTTTGTCTGGTTGCCCCAGGGGGACCCGGGCCCCTCCGACTACACCCTGTCCAACGACACCGAGGAGACCGTCCTCGAGCCGGGCACCCCTGAGGTGCCGGAGATCTCGCACGACGTCGTCCACCCGGCCGTGTACGAGACCGTCAACCACGAGTCCACCCTGGTCTGGCACTGGACCCGCCAGGTCGTCGACCAGCCGGCGCAGGACCCCACCTACACCTGGGTCTACCAGTGGAGCGTTGAGTCGCCTGGCGCCGACTGGTCGCAGACCTACCTCACCCGCGAGGTCGTCGACGTGCCCGCCCACGACGAGGTCATCCACCATCCGGAGGTGACGCACCAGCAGCAGGAGTGGACGCGGGCGGTCGTCGACGCCCCCGCGCAGGATGCGGTCGAGGCTGTGACGGACACCGAGACGACGTGGCTGCCGGTCGGTGAGTCGCCCGAGGGCGACGGGTGGTCGCTCACGGGGGCCACCAAGACGGTCACCGACCAAGACGCCGTGGCGGAGCAGTCGCACACCGAGAAGACGGTCGTGACCCCGGCCGTCGCCGCCTGGGGCGAGCAGGTGCTCGTGTCCGCAGCCGTCCCCGCCGGAGACGAGTGCCCGGCAGCGCCGGACGACACAAACCCGGCAGGAGGTCCGGCCTCGCCGGCAGTCGAGGCGCCTGCGGCACCGGTCCAGCACGTGTCGCTGCCTCAGGCACCGTCGGCCCCGGCACCGCAGTCCGACCCCGTCGTTCCGCGGCTCGTGCACACCGACGGTGGGCAGCTGGCGCACACCGGATCCGGCGACGCCGGCGTGGCTGGCGCCGGCCTCCTGATGACCCTGCTGGGTGGCCTGCTCCTGCTCCTGCGCCCGAGGAGCCGCCGGTCCGAGTAACCGGATCCCCTTACGCGACAGCGCCCGAACGACTCGACCGTTCGGGCGTTGTCGCGTCACGGCGTGATGGCGTGATGGCGTGATGGCGCGGACGGTCGTCGTCCACAGAGTCGGTCGCCGCCACCTCGTCCTCCACAGCCGTGCCGCAGTGGGCTGCCGTGCCACCAGTGCACTCCTAACGTGCCCGGTATGCCGCGTCGTCGCCTCCCGCCCCCACCTCCGGGGCGGCTCGCGGCCATCCTCGGCATGGATCCGCCGCCCGTCGTCGGACCTGCACCTGTGCGAGACGGCGCGGCTGAGAGGCCAGCCGCGTCCGCCTCTGATCCTGCGATGGAGGCGTCCGGCGCCGCCGCAGCCGTCCCAGACGAGGGCGAACCAACTTGGGAAGACGACGATTCCGGCTGGACGCCGCAACGGCCCGACCCGACGCGCTCGACTGCGGCGCGGTCGCAGGGACGGCACCGACCGGCCAAGACGCCACGGCCGCCGCTGATCACCGTCCCGGACGCGCTGCGCGACCTGGCGGTGCGACCCAGCCGGTTGGCGGTCCTCGGCCTGCTCGT
>NZ_VOHR01000178.1 GCF_009192725.1 Segeticoccus rhizosphaerae
CGCGGCCGCCCCCCGCCACGGCGTCCACCCGTTCGCACGAGCCGGCCGGGGTGGCCCCGCGCCGGGCGGGCTGGCTGGTCGCCCCGTACCTGTACCTGCTGGGGGTGGCACTCGCGGTCCTGCTGGTGCCCCCGTCCCGGGACTGGGTGGACCGCCACCTGGTGCTGGCTCTGGACTTTCCCGGCACGACCACCTCCGTGGGCTGGCACTCACCCGCGGTGGCCGACTACACCCCGCTGCGGCTGCTGTCCCACCCCGGCACCTACCTGCTGCTGGCCTGCGGACTGGGCTACCTGACCTACCGCGTGGTCGGGCTGTGGCATCGCCGGCCGGCCAGGGAACTGGCTCGCGCGTGGTTCGACTCGGTGCAGTCCTCCGCGGTCAGCATCGTGTCACTGGCCTGCGTGACCACCCTGCTGATCGAGGCGGGGATGGTCTCGGTCCTCGCCCGGGGCGTCGTCTCCGCGACCGGCTCGGCCTATCCCGGTCTGTCCGCCCTGATCGGTGGCCTCGGGTCCTTCCTGACCGGCTCCACCACCTCCTCCAACGCCCTGTTCTCCGCGCTGCAGGCCCAGTCGGCCGACCTGCTGCACCTGCCCCAACCCGTGCTCCTGGCCGCACAGACAGCCGGAGCCAACGTGGGCAACAGCGTGGCGCCGGTGATCGTGCTGATCGGCATCGGCGCCGTCGGCGGCGGGGTCCGACCCCCCGAAGTGGTCAAGACCGTCCTGCTCGGCTCCTCCGTCCTCCTGGCCACCGTGACAGCCATGACCCTGCTGCTCGTCGCAATCGGCTGAACCGGGCGCCCTCAGACCCGAGCGGACGTGGGTACGAGGTCGCGCAGCAGCGGGGCCTGCAACCTGGCCCAGGGGGAGATGGCGCTGCCCGGGTCGGCGGCCTCGTCGAGGAAGCGGTCCCAGGGCCACCACTGGTGAGCCGCAACCTCGTCGGCGCGCGGACGAGGCTCTCCCGCCAATCGGCAGACGAAGACCGGGCACAGCTCGTTCTCCACGATCCCGGCGTATTCGGCCGTGTAGGAGAAGTCCGGCAGCACGAGGCGCAGGTCGGTCGGGACCAGCGCCAGCTCGTGGTCCAGCCGCCGCCTGACCGCCTCCGCGAGCTCCTCGCCGGGCGCGGGGTGCCCGCAGCACGTGTTGGTCCAGAATCCGGGAAAGGTTCGCTTGTCCAGGGCGCGCTGGGTGACGAGCAGTCGTCCGTCCGCGTCGAATCCGTAACAGGAGAAGGCGAGGTGGCGCGGTGTGTCTGCACCGTGCACGCCGATCTTGTCGGCGGTGCCGACCGGCTGCCCGGCGTCGTCGACCAGCACCACCTGCTCGGCACACTGATCCATGGCCCCACCATGCCACGCACCCGGCGGCCCCGCTCGTGATGCCTGTGGTCGCGCTCCTCGGCGGCGGGTCGCTCCGCTCCATCCTCGCCGCTCGTCGTCGCCGCTCGTGATGCCTGTGGTCGCGCCGCCTGCTCAGGCCGGGCGGAGCACCGCGACGAGGAAGCTGGAGTCGTCGGCCAGCGGCCGCAGGTCCCAGCTCGAGAGCAGGAGGTCGGGGACCAGTCCGGCTCGCTCCGCGTCGGCCAGGAACTCAGTGAAGTCGTAGCCGCGCCCTGCGCCGAACCCGATGACGGCCCGGCCGTCGGCACACAGGTGGGCTCGCATCCGCTCCAGCACGGCGCCGCGGGTGCTCGGTGCGAGGAACGTCATGACGTTGCCTGCCGACACGATCACGTCGAAGGGCTCGTCCACACCGGCCGACGGCAGGTCCAGCTCGGCCAGGTCCCCCACCATCCAGCGAGGCCCTGGGTGGTCCTCCTCCGCGGCAGCGACCAGCACGGCGTCGACGTCGACGCCCACCACGTGGTGACCCGCCCGGGCGAGTGCGCCCCCGACCCGCCCCGGCCCGCACCCCGCGTCCAGGATCCGCGAACCGCGCGTCGCCATCGCGTCCACCAGCCGGGCCTCGCCGTCCAGGTCCTGACCGGCGGCAGCCATGGCGCGGAACCGCTCGACATACCACTTCGAGTGGTTCGGGTCGGCCTCCACCTGCTGCATCCACGCGCTCTTGTCCACCATGGCGGCATTGTCACCCACGAGCTCCCCGCCGAGAGCTGCAGGGCGTGGCCACCACTGCCGCACGTGCCCCGTGCCATGCCGCCGAGGCACGTCAGGCGCGTATGCCGTGCGACGCCACGCTGTCCCCGCGGCGCCGTCACACGGCGTGGGCGACCATCAGCACCGGTGCAAGGAGTCCGGCGGAGGTGGCCTCGATGTTGTGGTGGATGCGGGCCATGAACGCGGCGCCGAAGACGGCCTCCGGCCCGATCCGTGGGCCGTCGCCCGCTGGGGGAGGGCCGGAGGCCTGGGCGGTGCGGTCCTGCGTGTCGTCGATGGCGAACCCGGCAGCGGTGAGGTGCTCGGCATACTCCTGTGACGACTCCACGAAGGAGCTGTCCTCCGCGTCGGCCCACGGCATGGGAAACGGGAGCGGTCCGTCGGCCACCCGCATCTGGTCGTAGAGGGCGAACCGGCCGCCGTCCACCAGCACCCGCCTCACCTCCGCGAAGACCGCCCGCTTGTCAGGCACGTTCATGCCCACGTGGATCATCATGGCGCGGTCGAAGGAGCCGTCCGGGAAGGGCAGGTGGTCCGCGGTCGAGGTCGTGAACCGCACCAGCTCGGACAGCCCCACGAGCCTGGTCAGCTCCGTGGCGGTGCTGACGAACTCCGGGGTGAGGTCCGCGCCCGTGACCTGGCACGAACACGTCACGGCGGCCGCTCGGGCGGGGCCCCCGATGCCGCTGCCGACGTCCAGCAGACGCGACCTCGCGTCGAGGTCGAGCGCGTCGAGCAGGTGCTGCGTCGCGGGGAGGAAACCCGCGTGCAACTGGTCGACGGCCGCGAGGTCGGCGGTCGCGAGGGGATCGACGGTGACCCCCGCCTCCGACAGCGCGCGAAGGATGCTCGAGGTCAGCTCGGCCCGGCCGTAGTGTTCTCTGACGATGTCGCGGACGTCCATGGCGCGCCTCCTGATCCGAAGGTAGCGCCGGCGCGGCACCTGCGCTGCCGCCTTGGGCGAAGTGCCTGACCCGATCTCGGGACCAGCCCTCACCGAGCGGAGGCCTCAGCGGCGCCGGCCCGCAGCCGTGCAGACGTCAGGCGTGCCCGACGAGGTCGGTCTCCACGGCCTCTGCATCGTCCGGAGTGGGCGCCGCACGCAGTGCCACTGCCACGAACCCGGCCACCACCATGACGATCCCGACCACCCACAGGCCCAGCTTCTCGCTGCCGGTCAGGTCGGTGAGCCAGCCGGTGATGTAGGGGCCGAGGAAGCCGGCCGTGTTGCCGATCGAGTTGATCAGCGCGATACCCGCGGCTGCCGCGGCGCCGGACAGGAACATCGTCGGCAGCGGCCAGAACGTCGGCAGCGCCGCACAGATGCCCATGGTGCAGATCGTCACCGCGATCATGGCGGTGAACGGCGAGCTCAGGTAGAGCGCGATGGGGATCGCGATCCCCCCGACGATGGCGGGTATGGCGACGTGCCAGACGCGTTCGCGGGTGCGGTCACCATGCCGCGACCACAGGACCATCGCCACGCAGCCGAAGGCGTAGGGGATCGCGACGATCAGGCCCTGCTGGAAGACGCTGAAGTCCGTGTGGTAGGTCTCCTTGAACCCGGCGATGATCGTCGGGAGGAAGAAGCCCACGGCATACAGGCCGTAGACGATGCCGAAGTAGACGAAGGCGAGCGCCCAGATGCGTGGCTGGAGCAGCGCCTTCTTGATCGGGTAGTGGTAGCGCCGTGCGGTCGCTTCGTGCTCGGTGTCCATCTCGTGCTGCAGCCAGGCGCGTTCGTCGTGCGCGAGCCACTTCGCGTCCTTGGGACGGTCGGTGAGGTAGAACCAGCAGACGACACCGATGAGGATCGCCGGCACACCCTCGACGAGGAACATGAAGCGCCAGCCGTCGAGACCCCACAGGACCTGGTGTCCAGACGAGATCAGCCACGCGGACAGCGGGGACCCGATGACCGACGACAGCGGCACCGCGACCATGAACAGCGCAACAGCCTTGGCGCGCTGACGTTTCGGGAACCAGAAGGTCAGGTAGAGGATGATGCCGGGGAAGAACCCCGCCTCGGCGATGCCGAGCAGGAACCGCAGCGCATACATCGTGCCTGCGTTGGGCACGAAGGCCATCGCCGACGCCACGATGCCCCAGCTGACCATGATCCTCGCGATCCAGCGCCGAGCGCCGAACTTGTGCAGCGCCAGGTTGCTGGGGACCTCCAGGATCAGGTAGCCGATGAAGAACAGTCCGGACGCCAGACCGAACGCAGCCTTGCTGAAGCCGAGGGCCTCGTTCATGCCGTGCGGCGCAGCGAAGCTGATGTTGGTCCGGTCGAGGTAGTTGATGAAGTAGAGCAGCCCGAGGAACGGCGAGAGGCGCCACGCGACCTTGCGCATCACCCGCCCCCGCATCGCGTCGTCGTGGGCGGCGAGGTCTGGCACGAAAAGCTCCTCTGGTGGTGGCGGGTGGTTGCGGACCGGACGCGGTGGTCCGCTCAGGTGCGGGTGGTCCCCCTGGTGCGGCGACGTCCGGCGGCCGGCGCCCCACATCTCTACGCCCGCACCCTCGGGGATGTCCAGAGTGAGGTCGTCGATTCCTGACATCTGAGACGCCACGTACCATCGGGGCCGTGACGACACCAGAGACCGGCCTCGCCCTGCTGCCCTTCCGCGCCACCCGGTATGCCGGCTCCGACCACCTCGGTGACCGGCTGTCCCCTCCCTACGACGTCATCTCGGAGGCAGACCGGGAGGACCTCGTGGGAGCCAGCGACACCAGCGCCGTGCGGCTGATCCTGCCGGCGGAGGCGGAGGGTGAGCTCGCGGACGGCGACGCCTACGCCGGGGCTCGAGCGCTGATGGACGGGTGGGTCCACGACGGCGTGCTGGCGGTCGATGCCGAGCCGGCGCTCTACGTCTACGAGATGACCGCCGGCGACGCGGTCACCCGGGGTCTGCTCGGCGCGGTGGAGCTGCACGATCCCGAGGACGGGGTGATCCTTCCCCACGAGAACACCATGGCCGGCCCGGTGGCCGACCGGCTCGCGCTGATGGAGGCGACCGAGGCCAACCTCGAGCCGATCTACCTGGTCTACGACGGGGGTGGCGCGGCCTCCGAGCTGGTCGCGTCGGTCGGCGACCGGGTCCCGCTCGCCGAGGCCGAGACCCCCGACGGCACGATCCACCGGCTCTGGGCGGTCACCGACCCCAAGGCGCACGCAGCCGTCGCCGACGACCTGGCCGCCCGCCGGGCGGTCATCGCCGACGGGCACCACCGCTACGCGACCTACCGCAAGCTGCAGGCCGAGCACGACGGCGAGCCTGGCCCGTGGGACCTGGGGTTGACGCTGCTGGTGGACACCACGGCATACGGACCGCAGGTGCACCCCATCCACCGGGTGGTGGCGATCGGCTTCGACGCGGCGGTCGAGGCGGTGCGGGCGCACGCGAAGGTCGGCGAACCGGTGCAGGTCGAGGAGGCTGCGCGGCAGGTGGCCGAGGCCGGCGGCTTCGCCGTGGCGCTGGCGCAGGGCGACCGGGCCGTCGTGGTCTGCGACCTCGACCGGGAGCTCGTGTCGGACACACTCGGTGACGTGGCCGACTCCGCGCTCGGCCGGCTCGACGTGACGGTCGTCCACCGGGTTCTGGTCGAGCGGCTGTGGGGGCTGGCGGACACGGAGGAGTCGGTCGGCTACGCCCACGACGTCGAGGACGCGCTGGAGGCGGCGCGCAGCGACCGCACCGCCGTGCTGTTGCGGCCCACCCCCGTCGAGGACCTCGGCGAGGTTGCTCGCGCGGGGGAGCGGATGCCGCGCAAGTCCACCTTGTTCACGCCGAAACCTGCCTCGGGCATGGTGATCCGCCGCTTCGCCGACCAGGGCTGAGCCGCGCCCACCCGCACCGTGTGAGGACTTGTGGTGCGGAACGGTGGCGGGGCCGCAGTCAGGGACCTTGCAGCAGAGGACGTTCGGCGGTAATCGCGTGTCGCTCGCCGGAGACGAAGACCGCTCCGGCAACGACGACGAACGCCACGGCCCACGCCACCGCTCCGGAGGCCATGCTGCGATCCTTCCCGGGGCGGCGATATCAGGCCAACGAATTGTTGCGGGAGGAGGGCGGGTGCCGCGCCGTCTTGGGACCCTTGTCCTCCAACAGTGGCAGGCCAACGGCTCAGCCGTGCGGGGCCGGGTGGGGCGTGCGGGGGAGCCGGACCTCCACGCGCAGGCCCGGGTGGTCCCCGCGTGGTGAGGCCGCGGAACCGGCGTCGGCCAGGGTGACGGTGCCGCCGAGCCGCGCCACGAGCTCCCGCACGATGGCCAGACCGAGCCCGCTACCTCCGGCGTCTCGATCGCGCGCATCGTCGAGCCGGGCGAACCGCTCGAAGACCCGTTCGCGCTGTGCAGGCGGGATGCCCGGCCCGTCGTCCGACACGATGAGGAGCACGCGCCCAGGCTCCGCACCGCATGCCAGCGACACCTGCGAATCGGCATGTCGCACGGCGTTGTCCACGAGGTTGGTGAGCACCCGTCGGAGGTGCTCGGGGTCGGCGGTGACGGTCAGCGGTTCGCCACCGCGCCAGGCCGTGCCGGGAGCACGCCCGGCGCGGTCACCGGCCGGTTCGTCGAACCCCTCCCGACAGGAGACCGCGACCCGGACCCGCGCACCGGCATAACGGCCGACCACCTCGTCCAGCAGCTCTCGCACGTCCACCGGCCAGAGGCGCGCAGGAGCTGCGGTGGGACGTTCGAGGCGGGCGAGCAGCAGCAGGTCCTCCACGAGCCCGGACAACCGACTCACGTCCGCGAGCAGGTCCTCGGGCAGGTCGCCGGCCTCACCGAGGTGCTGGGCGACCTCGAGCTGGGTCCGCATGCTGGCCAGCGGGCTGCGCAGCTCGTGCGCCGCATCCGCGACGAAGTCACGCTGGCGTTCCCGTGCGGCCGAGAGCCGGTCGAGCATGCGGTTGAGCGTGACTGCCAGTGCTGCGATCTCGTCGGTGGAGGCGCCCACCGGCAGACGCTCGTCCCGCCCCTCGCCGCTGATCGACTCGGCCCCGGCCCGCAGCTCCTCGACCGGCCGCAGCGTCCGGCCGATGACCCACCACGAGATGATCCCGAGCGCAGCCAGCAGCACCGGGTAGGTCAGCAGCAGCGTCCCACCGAGCACGGCCTGTGCCCGCTCGTAGTCGGCCGCCTGCACGGCGACGATCACGGTCGACTGGTCGGGCGTGCGGTCCGACGGCGCGGTCACGGGCAGCGCCACGACCCGCAGGTGACCGGTGCTGCCGACCCGCTGGCCCGGCACCGTAAGGTGACTCCCGTTCCGGGCCTGCGCGAGCTCGTCGGGACGCAACAGCGACGTGAGCCGGTCGGCGCTCGCCGACGCACCGAGCACCCGGTCCTGCCCGTCGACCACCTGCACCAGCTGTGCCCCGGAGACGGGGAGGGGGTCGGGGATGCTGCCACCTCGCACCAGCACCGCGACGTCGTTCGCGGTGTTCGAGGCCCGGTCGTCCAGGGCGCGCTGCCCCGCGACGTTGAGCACGGCATACAGCGCCAGGCTGCCGATGGCGAGCGCCACCGCGACGCAGGCCACACTGATCAGCAGGAGCCGCCACCGCAGGCTGACCCCCCGCCGCACGGTCGAGGTCACCGTCCCAGCACGTAACCGGCGCCGCGGACCGTGGTGATGACCTGCTTGCCCAGCTTGCGCCGCAGGTAGCCGACGTAGACCTCGACGGTGTTCGGTGCGACGTCCTCCGAGGCCTCCCACCCGTGGTCGAGCAGCTCGGTCTTGCTCACGACCCGGCCCGGGTTGCGCAGGAGGTACTCGAGCAGGGAGTACTCGCGGGGCGTGAGCGCGACCGGTTCGTCGTTGACCCGCACCTCGCGCAGGGCGGGGTCGAGTCGCACGTCGCCGGCGGTGAGGACCGCGGGCCGCGCCGGAGTGCCGCGCCGCAGCAGCGCGCGCA
>NZ_VOHR01000179.1 GCF_009192725.1 Segeticoccus rhizosphaerae
CGCCGGCACCCCGGACCCGTCACGCCGGCCGTTCGCCTCCGGCAGCTCGATCGACACCCCGCTCGCCCCGGCTGCTCGCGCGGGTGTCGCGCCGGCCCAGGCCAGGATGAGGGTGTCCTCGCCGCGCAGGAACCGGTGGCACCGCACACCTCCCGTGGCCCTGCCCTTGGCCGGGTACTCGTCAAAGGGCGTGACCTTCAGCGAGCCCGCCTCGGTCCCTGGCAGGGATCCCTCCGAACCGCTCACGGTGGCGAGCACGTTGTCGACGGAGAGGTCCACCGCCCCGAAGAAGACGACCCGGTCCTTGGCGCCGAGCTTGATGCCCGCGACGCCGCCACCCCCGCGACCCTGCGGCCGGACCGCGGAGGCCGCGAAATGCAGCAGCTGCGCGTGCGCAGTGGCGAAGACCAGGTGCTCGTCGCCCGTGGCCAGCTCGACCGCACCGACCACCGAGTCCTGGTCCTTCAGCGAGATGACCTCCCAACTGTCCCTGTTGGCAGGGTGATCCACGGTGACCCGCTTGACCACGCCGTGCGCCGTGCCCAGCGCCAGCCCCGGGGAGTCGGGCGAGAGGGAGGTCAGCGTCAGCGGCTGCTCACCGTGCGGCAGGTCGACGAAGGCCGCCAGCGGCGCACCGCCGGACAACGACGGCGCGCCGTTCGTGGGCGGGAGGGTCGGCAGGTCCAGGGCCGACAGCCGCACGACGCGGCCCAGGGAGGTGACCAGCCCGACATACCCTCGCGCGGTGGTGCGGACGGCGGCGGTGACGGCGTCGTGCTTGTGCCGTCCGCCCTCATTCGACAGCGGATCGGCGGACGTGGTGCGGGCCAGCAGGCCCGTCGAGGAGAGCAGGACCCAGCAGGGGTCGTCGCTGACCTCGAGCGGGGTGGCGGCGGAAACGGCCTGACCCGCCGACTCGAGCAGCACGGTCCGCCGCGGTGTGCCGTGCTTCTTGGCCACCTCGGCCAGCTCGTCGGACACGGTCTTGAGCAGGAGCTTCTCGTCCTCGAGGATCGCGCGCAGTGCCTCGATCTGCTGCTCCAGCTCGGACTTCTCGGTCTCCAACTCGATGCGGGAGAACTTGGTCAACCGCCGCAGCTGCAGGTCGAGGATGTAGGTGGCCTGCGCCTCGGACAGGTCGAAGACGTCGATCAGGCGGGCCCGGGCGACACCCGCGTCGTCGGAGCTGCGGATCACCTGGATCACCTCGTCGATGTCCAGGATCGCGATCAGCAGTCCCTCGACCAGGTGCAGGCGCTCCTCGCGCTTGCGCAACCGGTAGGCGCTGCGCCGGCGCACCACGTCGGTGCGGAAGTCGAGGTAGACCTGGAGCAGCTCCTTCAGGCCGAGGGTGCGTGGCTGGCCGTCGACCAGGCAGACGTTGTTGATGCCGAAGTTGTCCTCCATCGGCGTCAGCTTGTAGAGCTTCTCGAGGACCGCCTCGGGGTTGAAGCCGTTCTTGACCTCGATGACCAGCTGCAGCCCCTTCTTGCGGTCGGTCAGGTCGATGACCCCGCTGATGCCCTGCAGCTTCTTGGCCTGGACGAGGTCCTTGATCTTCTCGATCACCTTCTCCGGGCCGACCGTGTAGGGCAGCTCGGTCACGACGATGCCCTTCTTGCGGGGCGTGACGTTCTCGATCCGCGTGGTCGCCCGGGTCCGGAAGCTGCCACGGCCGGTGAGGTAGGCGTCGCGGATGCCCTCGAGCCCGACGATTCGGCCGCCGGCGGGCAGGTCGGGCCCGGGGACGAACTTCATCAGGTCGTCCAGCGAGCAGGTCGGGTGCTTGATCAGGTGGCGGACCGCGCCGATCACCTCGACCAGGTTGTGCGGCGCCATGTTGGTGGCCATGCCGACCGCGATGCCGCCGGCGCCGTTGACCAGGAGGTTGGGGTAGGCAGCGGGCAGTACCTCCGGCTGCATCAGCTGGTCGTCGTAGTTGGGGACGAACTCGACCGTGTCCTCGTCGAGGCTGCCGGTCATCAGCAGCGCCGCGGGAGCCATCCGCGCCTCGGTGTAGCGAGCGGCGGCGGGGCCGTCGTCGAGGGAGCCGAAGTTGCCGTGGCCGTCGACCAGCGGCAGGCGCATCGAGAAGGGCTGTGCCATCCGCACGAGGGCGTCGTAGATGGAGGCGTCGCCGTGCGGGTGGTACTTGCCCATGACCTCGCCCACGACGCGGCTGCTCTTGACGTGCGCGCGGTCGGGCCGCAGCCCCAGCTCGTTCATGCCGAACAGGATCCGGCGCTGCACGGGCTTCAGGCCGTCGCGGGCGTCCGGGAGCGCGCGGGAGTAGATGACCGAGTAGGCATATTCGAGGTAGGCGCCGCGCATCTCCTCCTCGACGTCGATGTCGACGATGTGCTCCTCGAAGTCCTCGGGCAGCTGGGGGGTCGTCGACTTGCGGCGGGCCATGCGCGGGGTGTCTCCTTGCTCGAGCGGTCAGGCGTCAGCGACCCATCCTCTCGCACCCGTCCGCATGGTCGGTCACCGACGCGCCGGTCGTGCTCGTGGGCCCCGCTCCTGTCCTCGCTGCGGCCGTGCCTTCGCCGTCTAGAGACCGTACTCCTCGAGGAAACGCAGCCACACCTCGCTGATCGTGGGGTAGCTCGGCACCGCGTGCCAGAGCCGTTCGAGCGGCACCTCGCCGGCGACAGCCACGGTGGCCGAGTGCAGCAGCTCCGCGACGTCGGGGCCGACGAACGTGACGCCGACGAGAACGCGACGGTCCTCGTCGACGACGAACCGCGCCTTGCCGGAGTAGCTCTCGCGGTGGAGGTAGGCGCCGGCGACGTCGATGTCGAGGTCGACGACCCGCGTGCGCAGCCCCGCCTCCCCGGCCTCCGCCGCAGTGCGGCCCACGGAGGCCACCTGGGGAGTGGTGAAGACCACCTGCGGCACCGCCACGTGGTCGGCCGCGAGGGAGTATGCCGTCCACGCCGCGATCGTGTCGGGCAGCTCGCCCCGGGCACGGGCCACGACCACGGACCCGACGATGCGCGCCTGGTGCTTGCCCTGGTGGGTCAGCGGCGCGCGACCGTTGACGTCTCCCACGGCGTGCAGCCAGTTGCCGTCCAGCCCCTCGACCACCCCGCTGTCGTCCACCGTCAGGGTCTGGCCGGGTTCCAGGCCCACCGTCTCCAGGCCGAGGTCGGAGGTGGCCGGACGGCGTCCCGTGGCGACCAGCAGCTCGTCGCCACTGACCGTGCTGCCGTCGTCGAGCTGCAGGTGCACACCCTGGTCGTCGCGGTCCACGCCACGGGCCCGAGCGCCGGTGTGCAGCGTGACGCCTTGAGCCCGAAGGGAGTCGGCGAGCATCTCGCCCGCGAAGGGTTCGGCGCGGCCGAGCAGTCCCGAGTCGGCCACCAGGGTGACGCGGCTGCCGAGTCCGGTGAAGGCCTGCGCCATCTCCGACCCCACCACGCCGCCACCGAGCACGACGAGGCTCGGCGGCACCTCGTGGGCGCTGGTGGCCTCGCGACTGCCCCAGTGCTTGGTGTCGGCAAGTCCCTCGATGGGTGGCTCGGCCGGCACCGACCCGGTCGCCACGACGACTGCGTGCCGCGCGGTCAGCTGTCGCACCCCGTCGCGGGTCGTGACCTCGACGGCGCGTTCCCCCGCCAAGCGGCCGTGACCGCGCAGGATCTCGATGCCAACACCGACGGCCCACTCCACCTGCCCGGCGTCGTCCCAGTGAGCGGTGAACTCGTCACGGCTGCGCAGGACCGCTGGCACGTCGAGGTCTCCGGCCGCCGCGGTCCCGCCACCGGGGACGTGTCGTGCGGCGTCGACCGCCTCGGGCGGACGCAACAGCGCCTTGGACGGCATACAGGCCCAGAAGGAGCACTCCCCGCCATAACGTTCCGCCTCGACCAAGACGGTGCGCAGCCCGGCTGAGGCGGTGCGCTCGGCGGCGTTCTCGCCGACCGGGCCACCGCCGATCACGATGACGTCATAGCTCGGATCCGGCGTGTCCTGCTCACTCATCTGCACACCGTGCCACACCTTCGCCCGCTTCGCGCGAGACCCGGTCGACTGCGTCGGTGATGGTGTCCGCCTGGCGGTCGACCGGGCCGTCCGCGTCGTCCCAGGCCCGGCCGTGCCGCAACCAGACGGAACGGATGCCCGCTGCGCGCGCGCCTCCGATGTCGGCGACCGGGTTGTCGCCGATCATCCAACGTGCGCCACCAGGACCACCGAGCCGCTCGATCGCCAGCGCGAAGATCGCCGGATCGGGTTTTGCCACACCGGCTTCGCCCGAGATGACCACCCTGTCCACGTGTTCGGTCAGGCGGAGGTGCTCCAGCTTCGCCCGCTGCAGGTCCGCAGGACCGTTGGTGACGACGCCGAGGCGAAAGCCGCTCCGGCGCGCCCGGGCCAGGGCGGCCAGAGCACCGTCGACCAGGTGGGTGTGGGCGGCGGCCTGTGCGATGTAGTCGGCGTGCAGGTCGCCGGCACTCGCGCGCACCCCGAAGCGCTGGCGGAAGGCGGCGAGCCGGTCCTGCGGGTACATCGGCCGGACCTCGTCACCGGTGAGGAAGTCGACCATCTCGGCGCGATGCTCGGCGGTGAACCGTGCGACCCACTTCTGGGCCCATGCGCTGAAGCCGCGGTCGGCGTCGGTGAGGGTGTCGTCCAGGTCGAGCAACAGGATCATGCTTCTCGACCCTAGACCGGCGCCGCGATCAGCGTCCCGGGCCCGGGTCGAGGCCTCCCGGGCGACCGTCGGGAGCGGGTGAGGGGAGCCGGCCCAGGTCTGGCGGGTTCAGAGCCGGTCGTGCTGGCCGAACCGTCCGTGGTGGACGACCTGCTCGGCGCCGCGCCGGCCCCGTTTGAGGCTGGGGCTCTTGCGGTCGGGTGCGGGGTAACCCAGGGCGACGACGCCGATGACGGTGCGGGCCGGAGGGATGGCGAACGTCTCGTGCACCGCGGCCTGCGACTCGGGCGGCACCCCGAAGAACAGCCCGCCCAGCCCTTCGTCGACGGCGGTCAGCAGCATGAGCAACGCGGCCATGCCGGTGTCGATGTCCCAGTAGGGGACCGGCCAGCGAGCCTCGTCCCGGTCGGTCCAGCCCTTGTCGGGCTCGGCGTAGCGGTCGAGGTAGGCGTCCTTGTGCGAGCAGCAGAGGATGAGGGCCGGCGCGGTCTGCAGCCCGGCCAACCAGGAGTCGGGCGCGGCATCCGGGTCGGTGGTCGCGTCCCAAAACGCTTGGCGCTCCTCGGGTTTGGTCAGCACCACGAAGTCCCAGCCCTGGCTGAACCCCGCGCTGGGGGCGCGGGTCGCGTGTCGCAACACGGTGTCCAGCACCTCGTCGGGCACCCGGCGGTCGGGCTGGTAGCGCCGGACCATGCGGCGCTTGCGGACGACCTCGCGGAACTCCATGCGGCCACGATCTCACCCGTGCACAGTTCGGCGCGAGCGCCACGGGTGGCCGTGTGCCACGCGTCCCCGCTGTACCGGTCGAACCGGAGACGGGCCCTGTCGCGAACACGTCCCGAGGTGGTGTGATGTGGGTCCCAGCCGTCGAAGGAGCGAGCCATGACCCAGACCGTCGAGTCGCGCGGAGCCGGGACCGAGCAGGAGGCAGGTGCCGCGGCCCCCGACGCGAGCCAGGCGAGGGTCGACGCCTGGTTGTCGGAGTTCGAGCAGGCACTGACTGCCCGCGACGTGGAGGCGGCCACCCGGTTGTTCGCCCCCACCTGTTACTGGCGCGACCTGATCGCTTTCTCCTGGAACCTCACGACGGTGGAGAACCATGAAGGCGTCGCCGACCTGCTGCAGCGCACCCTCGAGACCACCGACCCCTCCGCCTTCCGCACCGAGGAGCCACCGACGCAGGAGGACGGGGTGGTCACCGCCTGGATCCTGTTCGAGACCGCTGTGGCCCGGGGCCGCGGCTTGCTCCGGCTGACCGACGAGGGTGCCTTCACCCTGCTGACGACGGCCTACGAGCTCAAGGGACACGAGGAGCCGCGCGGCCGCAGGCGTCCCAAGGGTGCCGAGCACGGAGCGCGGCGCGACCGCACCTCCTGGCGGGAGCAGCGTGAGCGGGAGGCCGAGGAGCTCGGCACCTCGCGCCAGCCCTACGTGCTGGTGGTGGGCGGCGGCCAGGGGGGCATCGCCCTCGGCGCCCGGCTCCGTCAGCTCGACGTGCCGGCGATCGTGATCGACAAGCACGACCGCCCGGGTGACCAGTGGCGCGGCCGCTACAAGACCCTGTGCCTGCACGACCCCGTCTGGTACGACCACCTTCCCTACCTGAAGTTCCCGGACAACTGGCCGGTCTTCTCGCCCAAGGACAAGCTCGCCGACTGGCTCGAGTCCTACACCAGGACCATGGAGCTCAACTACTGGGGCGGCACCGAGGCCAAGCACGCGGCTTACGACGAGGACGCCGGGGAGTGGACGGTCACCGTGGAGCGGGAGGGCCGTCAGGTCGTGCTGCACCCGAAGCAGCTGGTCCTGGCCACCGGGATGTCGGGCAAGCCCAACCTGCCGAGCTTCCCCGGGATGGACGTGTTCCGCGGTGAGCAGCACCACTCCAGCGAGCACCCTGGTCCGGACGCGTATGCCGGAAAGCGTTGTGTCGTCATCGGGTCGAACAACAGCGCGTTCGACATCTGTGGTGCGCTGTGGGAGCACGGCGCGCAGGTGACCATGGTGCAGCGGTCGTCCACGCACATCGTGCGGTCTGACTCCCTGATGGAGATCGGCCTGGGCGCGCTCTACTCGGAGGAGGCAGTGGCCGGGGGGATGACCACGGAGAAGGCCGACCTGACCTTCGCCTCGCTGCCCTACCGGATCATGCACGAGTCGCAGATCCCGCTGTACGAGCAGATGCGCGAGCGCGACCAGGACTTCTACCAGCGTCTGGAAAGTGCTGGCTTCTGGCACGACTGGGGCGAGGACGGGTCCGGCCTGTTCATGAAGTACCTCCGGCGCGGCTCCGGCTACTACATCGACGTCGGGTCCGCAGACCTGGTGGCGAACGGTGACGTGGCGCTCGCCCACGGGCAGGTGGACCACCTCACCGAGGATGCGGTGGTGCTGCAGGACGGCACGGAGCTGTCCGCCGACCTGGTCGTCTACGCGACCGGCTACGGATCGATGAACGGCTGGGCGGCCGACCTGATCTCCCAGGAGGTCGCCGACACGGTGGGCAAGGTCTGGGGGCTCGGTTCGGACACCGCCAAGGATCCCGGTCCCTGGGAGGGCGAGCAGCGCAACATGTGGAAGCCCACCCGGCAGGAGGCGCTGTGGTTCCACGGCGGCAACCTGCACCAGTCGCGGCACTACTCGCTCTACCTCGCGCTGCAGCTCAAGGCCCGTCAGGTCGGCATCCCCACGCCGGTCTACCGGCTGGCCGAGGTTCACCACCTGTCCTGAGCCGTATGCCGGGTGCTCACCCGCCCGCGGAGCGCCCGTCACGCGGCCCGAAGGCAGCGAGGGCCTCGGCGTCGCTGGATGTCGAGAGGAGGTATTCCTCCGTCCAGGCGTCGACGTCCGGGTAGTCGCACGTCGCGGCGATCGACGCCCGGGCCACGTCCACGTCGAAACCGCTGCTGCCCAAGGTGACTCGGCCGCCCTCGAGCAGGGCCCAGTGAGCGCCGTCGCCGCCGTACGGCATACCGACGCTGCCCGGGTTGACCACCAGACGCCTGTTGACCAGCCGGGTGAAGGGCATGTGGGTGTGGCCGCAGACGACCGTGCTCACGTCCTCCGGCAGGGCCGCGAACGCCTCCGCCCAGCGGGACATGCGGGTGTCGACGAGCACGACCTCGTCAAGGTCTCGGGGAGTCCCGTGGCAGAAGAGGACCGGGCCGAAGCCCTCGACGGGCACGGTGACCGGGTGGGGGAGCGAGTCGAGGAGATCCACCTGATCGGGCCGCAGCTGCCCCGCTGCCCAGCTCGAGATCTCGTCGGGCACCGCCACCGCCTCACCGCGCGCGATCCTGGCCAGGTCCCGGTCCGCGTTGCCCTGCACGAGCACCGCCCGGCGGCCGAGCCCGACCAGGCGGTCGAGCACGGCCACGGGCTGCGGC
>NZ_VOHR01000018.1 GCF_009192725.1 Segeticoccus rhizosphaerae
CGGTCGCGTGGGACGTCGACGGAGTCGTGCTCGCCACCCCCGCGGCACCCGCGGCCAGGCTGCTGCGCGACCACGCGCCGCTGGCGGCGGATGCGCTGGCTCAGGTCGACTACGCCTCGATGGCGATCGTCACCCTCGCGTTGCCCGCGGCGACGGTCCCGGACCTGCCCGGGTCAGGGTTCCTCGTGCCGCCGGTCGAGGGCCACACGATCAAGGCGGCCACGTTCAGCGCCGCCAAGTGGCGCTGGGTCGCGGACGCCGGCGCCGAGCAGGGGGTGGTGCTGTTGCGAGCCTCGATCGGCCGGCACGGTGAGGTGGCCGACCTGCAGCGCCCGGACGAGGAGCTGGTCGCCCGCGCCCGCCGGGACCTCTCCGAAGCGCTCGGCGCGGTGCTGCCCGCGCCGGTCGACAGCCGGGTCCAGCGCTGGGGAGGCGCCCTGCCGCAGTACGCCGTCGGGCACGTGGAGCGCGTGGCCACGATCCGCGAGGGCGTCGCGGACCTGCCCGGTCTGGAGGTCTGCGGAGCCGCCTACGACGGGGTCGGCATACCGGCGTGCATCGGCTCCGGTCGCAGTGCCGCAGAGACGTTGCTCACCCACCTGCGCTCCGTGCCCGCGACCGAGGGACAATGACCTCATGAGCCCGAAGCCCTCCGCCTCCCAGATCCGCGAGATCAACGACACCCTCCGCTACACCATGTGGTCCGTCTTCAAGGTGGACGGGCCGCTGCCCGAGGACCGGGCGAAGCTGGCCGGCGAGGTCGAGACGCTCTTCGCCGACCTCGCCGCAGAGGACGTCGTGGTGCGCGGGGTCTACGACGTCGCGGGACTGCGCGCCGACGCCGACTTCATGGTCTGGTGGCACGCCGAGCGCATCGAGCAGCTGCAGGGCGCGTTCCAGCGGCTGCGCCGCACCACGCTGGGGGCGCAGCTGCGGCCGGTGTGGTCCAACGCCGCGCTGCACCGTCCGGCCGAGTTCAACAAGTCGCACATCCCGGCGTTCCTCACCGACGAGCACCCGAAGGACTTCATCGCGGTCTACCCGTTCGTGCGCTCCTACGACTGGTACCTGCTCGATGACAAGGAGCGGCGGGCGCTGCTGGCCGAGCACGGTCAGCTGGCGCGGGCCTACCCCGACGTGCGGGCCAACACCATCGCCGCGTTCGCGCTCGGCGACTACGAGTGGGTGCTCGCGTTCGAGGCCGACGACATGTCCCGGATCGTCGACCTGATGCGGCACCTACGCGCCTCGGAGACGAGGCGACACGTCCGGCTCGAGGTGCCGTTCTACAGCGGTCACCGGGTCGAGGTCGCGGCCCTGGTCGACGCCCTCCCCTGACCGCCGGCCCCACCCACCCCACTTGTTGCTGGGAGGAGGCGTCAGATGTGACGCCTCCTCCCAGCAACAAGCCAGCGTGGGGCCGCGGTCAGTGGCCGGTGGCGCCGTCGATCCGCTCGCGGATCAGGTCAGCGTGCCCGTTGTGCCGGGCGTACTCCTCGATCATGTGCAGGTAGACCCACCGCAGTGAGAAGGGTCCGTGCCCGTCGTCGGTGAAAGCGTGGTCGAGGTCCATCCCCGCCACCGCCTCGTCCGCGGCCCGGCACTCCGCGTCGAAGGTCCTCAGATCGTCCGCCACGGAGGCGTTTGCGAGGTCCTCGAAGTCCTTCTCCTCGTCGTCGGGTGTGCAGTAGATCTCTCCGAGGTCCGCCCCAGCCAGGCCGTTGCGGAACCAGCCGCGCTCCACCTCGGCCATGTGCCGCACCAGCCCGAGCAGGGTGAGATTGGATGGTGGCGCCGACGCGGTCTTCAGCTGCTCGTCGCTGAGGCCCGCGCACTTCATCAGCAGGGTCTGCCGGTGGAAGTCCAGCCAGCCCCGCAGCATCGGCTGCTCGGCGCCGGTGGTGGGGACCAGGGCCTTCCGGGTGTCCGTCGATTCGCTCATCCGCCGACCGTAGCGGGGTGGGGCTGACGTCGGGTCCATTCCCGCGCCAGCCCGTGACCGGCGGCGGCGGCATACGGTGTCGTCATGATCAGTGCGGTGCACACGCTCATCTACTCCGACGACGCCCTGGCCACGCGGGCCTTCCTGCGCGACGTGCTGCAGTGGCCGCACGTGGAGGACGTCGGCTCCGAGCCGGGCTGGCTGATCTTCAACACCGGACCCGGCGAGCTGGGGGTCCATCCCACCTCGGGCGAAGAGGGGCAGGGCAGCTACTCGGCGCCCCGAGCCCACCAGATCAGCCTGATGTGCGACGACGTCGAGGCGACCGTGGCCGAGCTGACCGAGCGAGGGGCGGAGTTCACCGGTGAGGTGTCTGACAGCGGTTTCGGGCTCACGATCATGATGAAGCTGCCGGGCGCCGACGACCTCCTGCTCTACCAGCCGAAGCACAAGACGGCGTACGACCTCTGACGGGGAGAACGCGAGCGGCCCCCGGAAGGCGTCGGATAGAACGCCTTCCGGGGGCCGGTTCGTGGCCTCGGGTCAGGCCTTCGACTCGAGCCGAAGGCTGATGCTGTTCATGCAGTAGCGCTGGTCGGTCGGGGTGTCGTAGCCCTCACCCTCGAAGACGTGCCCGAGGTGCGAACCGCAGGATGCGCAGCGGACCTCGACGCGCTTCATGCCGAGGGTGCTGTCCTCGATGTAGTCGACGCGGTCCTCGGCCAGTGGGGCGTAGAACGAGGGCCAGCCACAGTGGCTGTGGAACTTGGTGTCGCTGCGGAACAGCTCGGTGCCGCAGGCCCGGCAGGAGTAGACACCCTCGGTCTCGGTGTCGACGTATTCTCCGACGCCCGGGCGCTCGGTGGCGGCCCGGCGCAGCACGGCATACTCCTGCGGGGTCAGCTCCTCGCGCCACTGCTCGTCGGTCTTGGTGATGGGATATGCGCGGTCGGTCGTCAACGCGGACCTCCTCGGGTCATCGGGTTCACCTTGCACAACACCGGCCGGGGGCGATGCGTTCCCGGCCGGTGTCGTCGAAGGTCAGTCGCGGGCTCAGCCGAGGCCGCCCCGGATCGCCAGTCGCACGATCTGCGGGTCGTGGTCGGAGTCCTGGTCGTGGAACTCGGCGTTGGTGTGCACCACGTCATAGTCGTAGGCCGGGTGCAGTGCGCCGGGAGGGGCCACGGTCAGCGCGGGGCTGATCATGATGTGGTCGAGCACCTGGCTGTTGCCCTCGTAGACGTAGGTGTAGCGCTCCGCGGCCGGGAGGGTTCGCGGCAGGTCCAGCAGCTCCGTCGCCGGGTCGGTGCCGACCAGGATGTCGGCCGTGTCGCTGAACTCGAAGTCGTTGAGGTCACCGAGCACGACGACCCGGGCGTTCGGGTCGTGCGTCATCAGCTGGTCGAGGAAGGCCCGCACCTCGTGCGCCTGGCCGTTGCGCTGCGTCTCGCTGAACCGCTCCGGCTGCTGCCACCGGCCGAAGAGCGGGTCGTCGCCGCCCTTGGAGTTGAAGTGGTTGGCGATGGCGAAGACGGTGCGGCCGCGGAAGGTGAACTCACCCACCAGCGGTTTGCGCGAGTCCTCCCAGACGCTGCTGGTCGGGTCGATGCGGCCGGGGGAGTGGGTCAGGTGGGTCTCGTCGCCGCTGCCCTCCACCCCGGTCGAGGTGGTGGCGTCGCCCGGAGCGCGGTCGACGAAGGCGACGTCCCGCGCCGGGTTGAACAGGAAGACCGAGCGGATGTTGCCGCCCGGCTGGCCGCCGTCCTGGTCGTTCTCGGGGTTGACCCAGCGTGCCTCGTATGCCGGGCCGCCGGCCGCCTTGATGGCCGCCACCAGCTTGTCGACCGTCGTGGTGGAGTCGACCACTCCGTCGTCCTGCGCACCGTTGTTGTCCTGGATCTCCTCCAGCGCCAGGATGTCCGGGCTCTTCAGGTTGTGCACCACCTGGGCCGCGAGCCGGACGAACTTGGACTGCGGGTTGCTCGGTGCGAGGTTTTCGACGTTGAAGGTCGCGACCGCGAGCTGGTTGTTGGTCTGCGCCGTCGTCACCTCACGCTGCAACCCGGCGGGCTCGAGGGTGCCCAACGAGGTCGCCTCCAGCATGAAGTTGCTGAAGTTGTAGTCGAGCACGCCCACGGTGCTGCCGCCGAGCACATCGCCCACGTCGGCGCGCGGCATCCGGACGTCGGAGTCGAGGGTCGTGACGATGACCCGCATCGCGTTGGGGTGGTCGTAGCCGCTGTAGACGACCCCGCCGTGGATGCTGCGGACCGCGTCGACGTTCTGCCCCGGCACGACCGGGAGCTCGCCGTAGGAGTTGGTCGGTCCGACCGCCTCCGCGTCCTCGACGGCGACACGCATACCCTCCATCGACTCGTAGAAGTCGATCGCGCTGCTGCTGGGATCGAACGTTGCGCTGTCGTATTCGACGTTGCTGGGGTCGCCCTGCTCGATGGTCTGCTGCGGCGCGACGCGGTCGATGCCGAGCCGGACCGGTGCGGGCAACGGGTTGCGGGTGGAGTCGACCGTGACGTCCGGGTCGACCAGCTCGGTGGTGGTGAGGTTGTCCGTGCGGCTGCCGCCGGGGCGGTACTCCTGCACGGTGGCCTTGACGGTCAGCGCGTCACCCGTGGCCACGTCGATGTCGCCGTGGGTGAAGACGTAGATGCCCTCGCTCGTCGCCGGGTCGTCATCGGGCGTGGTGGACTGCATCCAGAAGCCGTCGGGGCCGACTGCGGTCACCACACCGTTGACGCCCTCGACGGCCTTGCCCGTGAGCGTCGAGAGGTGGCTGGTGCCCTGGATCTCGGCGATGGTGGCCGTGGTCAGGGTGGGCGGCGTCTGGGTCGTGCAGTCGATCGCCGCCGCCGACGAGTTCCGCGGTGTGGGATCGACGCTCGCGAAGTCGGCGGCGTTGTTGTCGCTGTCGAAGCAGACCGCGGTCCGGGTGGAGGACGTGGTGTTGTCGGTCCCCGGGGCTGGTGCGCTCTCGGAGTACGCAGCACCACCCCAGCCGAGCAGGTCCACGGTGTTGCCCGCGTCGTCGAGGACGGCGACCCGCGCGCCCGAGCTGGACATCGCGATGGTGCCGGTCGCGTCGGGTGTTGGCAGCGTCACGGCCGTGCCGGCGTTGTTGGCGCCCGCGTCCTCCTGGACCAGGTAGTGCGTGCCCGGCTGGACCGTGCCGCTGAGCGCAGTGGTGCTGGAGGGCGCCGTGCCCTTCTCCTGGCCCTTCGACCAGTAGGCGACCTTCCAGCCGGAGAGGTCGACGGGCTGCTGCGAGGCGTTGAACAGCTCGACGTAGTCGTTGAGCCACTTCGCGCCGGAGTTGCCGCCGCCGCCAAACGCCTCGGAGATCACCATCGAGGTGGAGGCGGCCTGCGCGGGGGCCGCGCTGATCGCCAGGCCGGTCACGGCCAGCAGGGGGGTGGCTGCGAACGCCAGGCGGCGCAGCAGGGGAGTCGTCGACATGGATGGAGCCTTTCGCCAGGGGGACGCAACCTTGCGACTGTACGGCCGGGGGTGATCACCGCGACGGGATCGAAGGTCAAGGCTCGGTAAACTCTGGGGCCCGGTCGAACCGGTTGCCGCGAGCACGCGGTGCACCCGGTCAGCCAGTGGCCGGCCGCACGATGCTGCGCCACAGGTGGACCAGCATCGATACCGCCGCGACCACCCAGGCCACGAACGCCACCCACAGCTCGGCGCTGCCGATGTGGCCGACCACGGGCAGGGAGTCGGCCTGTCCCAGGTAGATGCCGGCGACGGCATACATGCCCAGGGGGAAGATGACGCTCCAGATGGTGGCGTCCCAGGGCAACGGCACGCGATGTATGACGTGCCGCCACCAGCCGGCCGCAACCAGCACCGGGATCAGCCAGGTCGCGAAGGCCCAGAAGACGACCGCGAGCCCGGCGATCAACCCGCGGGTCGCGGCCACCATCGGGGCGTCGGCCATCTCGACGATGCGCGCGCCCGCGAGGACCGTGATGGCCAGGGCACCCATCGAGACCCAGTAGGGCGGGGTGAGGTCTTCCGGCGCCAGCGCGAAGGTCAGCATCCGGATCGACACGAGCACGCCGACGGCGACGTAGAGGATGATCCCGACCGACCAGGAGATGACGGCGAGCAGGGCCAGCTCGCGCCGCGCGGAGTCGAACTCGGGCTCGATGGTCGCGGCCACGGTCGCCACGGACTGACTGGCCACCACCCAGATGAACCAGGTGCCGTTGGCGTAACGGGTGACCGGGCGCTCGGCGCGCCCGAGCGCGGAGGTCCACGGCACGACATACCCGAGGAACAGCCAGGCGACGAACGAGATGACGAGCAGCACCGCGGCGGCGAGGTGGAAGTCGTCGACGGACAGTCGCGTGGCGAGCACGTTGGTGCCGGCGACGAAGGTGAAGAAGCCGAACCCTCTCGCAGGGTCGGTGAAGTCGTTGGTGAAGTCGTTGCGGTAGACGACGATCCGCCAGACGGTCAGCACGATGAGCACCACGAATGCCATCGCACAGACGGTCAACAGCACCACCGAGAAGACGTGGAAGCCGTTGAGCCTCATCCCGATCGAGATGATGCCGCTGGCCATGACGAGCGCAAAGTATCCCGGGTTGAGGGTGCGCACCGCTTCCTGGGCGCGCCCGGACACCGTGTCGACCACGGCCCGAGGCTACCGGGCCGGCGAAAAGGACACCCCTCTGACGCGCGCGGCCGGGCTAGGCTCCCCGTCATGGCGAGCAAGGCGCAGGTGCTTCAGGTGCCCGGACCGGGCGGCGTGGTCAGGGACGTGCGCGTCTCCAGCCCCGACCGGGTGATGTGGCCGGAGACGGGTCTCACCAAGTGGGACCTGGCGCAGTATGTCGTGTCGGTGCACGAGGGTTTCCTGCGCGCCGTGGGCGACCGGCCGGTGACGTTGCAGCGGTTCCCGGCGGGCATCGAGGGGGAGGAGTTCTTCTCCAAGAACCCACCCCGCGGCGTGCCGGACTGGGCCCGGACCACCACCTGCACCTATCCGTCCGGACGGTCCCACCCGCAGCTGGTCATCGACGAGGTCGCGACGGCGGTGTGGGCCGTGCAGATGAACACCGTGACGTTCCATCCCTGGCCGGTCCGCACCGCCGACAACGACAATCCGGACGAACTGCGGATCGACCTCGACCCGCAGCCCGGTCGCGGGCTCGCCGACGCCGTCGAGGCGGCGCAAGGGCTGAAGGCTCTGCTCGAGGAGCTGGCGTTGACTCCCTGGGTCAAGACCTCGGGCAACCGTGGCCTGCACGTCTACTGCCGGATCCGGCCGACGCACGAGTTCCTCGACGTCCGGCACGGGGTCATCGGCATCGCTCGCGAGCTGGAGCGCCGGATGCCGGATCTGGTCACCTCGGCCTGGTGGAAGGAGGAGCGCGGCGAGAAGATCTTCGTCGACTTCAACCAGGCCAACCGCGACCGCACCATCGCGTCGGCCTACAGCCCCCGGCCGCTTCCCGGCGCACCGGTGTCCATGCCGGTCCGGTGGGAGTCGCTCCGGGACGTGGCGGCCTCGGACTTCACGATCCGGACGGTCCCGGACATCGTGGCCGCAGACGGCGACGCGTGGGCTGGCATCGACGACGCCGTCGGCGACATCAAGCCGGCGATCGGCCTGTGGGACAAGGACATCCACGAGCGCGGGCTGGGCGAGATGGCGTTCCCGCCGGACTACCCCAAGATGCCGGGCGAGCCGCCACGGGTGCAGCCCAGCCGCGCCCGGAAGTAGTCCGGCGGCACGAGCGGGCGTCAGCGGCCGCGGGCCAGCACCTTCAGCCGGGTGTAGCTGCCGTTGAACTTGTTCTGGTCGAACGGCGTGGCCGTGTGCTGCCAGAAGGTGTAGTAGGGCCAACCACCGGGAAGCGTGCCAGGAGTGCTGGCGTAGCGCGCGACCCAGAGCGGGTTGGTGTCGTTGAACATGCTGGTGTTGCCGGTGCAGCGGCTCCACCAGTCGTAGTTGGTGTAGATGACCGCATCGCGCCCGGTGTACTGCTTGTACTGGCGGACGAAGGACGAGATCCAACTGCGCATCTGCTTCTTGGTCTTGCCGTAGCAGGTCGCGCCGTACGGGTTGTACTCGATGTCGAGCACGCCGGGCAGAGTGCTGCCGTCGCCGGACCAGCTGCCCCCGTGCCGGAAGAAGTACCGCGCCTGCCGCCAGCCGGACGAGACACTGGGGTTGGCGAAGTGGTAGGCGCCGCGGATCATGCCCGCGTTGGCCGAGCCGTTGTACTGCTGGCCGAAGTACTCGTTGGTGTAGTAGTTGCCCTCGGTGGCCTTGACGTAGGCGAAACGGAATCCGTCGTTCCACAGGGACCGCCAGTCGACGTTCTTCTGCCAGCTGGACACGTCGACCCCCTGCACCCCGGAGGTCGCGCCCGAGGCCGAAGCGGTGGTCGAGTAGCGAGAGGTGAGCGAGCTCTGGTCGAGCAGCCGTGCAGGGGTCTGCGACTGCGGTCCGCCGTCTCCGCCAGCAGACCAGCCCATGTAGGCGCCGCCCACCCGGTCGATGCCCGCGGCGCGCGCGCTCCTCGTCGTGGAGGGCGAACCGTCCGACGACGCTGGTGAGGCGGTGGCGCTGGTCGCCGTGACCAGCGACCCCGTCAGGGCAATGGCCAGGACCGTGCCCGTGGCACGAAAACGCTTGTGCATGAGTCTCCTTCGACGCCCGAGGGCAGGGATGGACTCCTGCCAAGGTGGTGGCACGGACCGGGCGCCGTCAAGGCCGTCAGAGGGCTCCGATGCTGACCCACGCTCGGAATTGACCGAATCGTGACCGTTGTCAGCCCAACTCTTTACTGGCTTGGGGCGTCACAACGCCTCCTCCGGCCCACCCGTCCCGAGAGGGCACAGGAGCCCCATCGCCGAGGTCCCGGGGACCGGCACGACACCGGGCGGCGATCAGCCCTGCAGCACCCCGCCCAGGTCGTAGGCGAGAGCGCGGTCTACCTGGTCCAGCGTGCACGACAGGGGGTCGCGGTCGGGCCGCCACCGCAGGAAGGTCACCGCGTGCCGGAACCGGAGCCCCTCGAGCTGGTCGAACGCGACCTCGACCACGCGCTCGGGCCGCAGACGCACGAAGCTCACGTCCTTGTTGCCGCTGAACCGCGAGCGGTCGGTCTCGCCGCGCACCAGGTCGCCCGCCTCGTCGGTCTCGGTGAGCGGTGCCAGCTCGTCGACCAGCTCGAGACGCCGCGCGTTCGTGAACGCCGAGACGCCGCCGACATTGAACAGGCGCCCCTGGCCGTCATACATGCCGAGCAGGAGCGAGCCGACGCCCCGGCCCGACTTGTGCACCCGGTAGCCCACGACGACGGCCTCGGCGGTGCGCTTGTGCTTGACCTTGAGCATGGTGCGCTTGCCGGGCTGGTAGGGGAGGCGCAGCGGCTTGGCCACCACGCCGTCGAGGCCGGCTCCCTCGAAGACCTCGAACCACTCCTGCGCGAGCGCGGCGTCGCGCGTCACCCGGGTGAGGTGGATCGGGGTGCCGCTGAGCTCGGCGAGGTCCTCCTCGAGCCGCGCCCTGCGCACCTCGAACGGCTCGGACAGCAGGCTCTCGTCGTCGAGGGCCAGCACGTCGAAGCAGACCAGCTCGGCCGGGGTCTCGCGGGAGAGCTTGGCGATCCGCGAGGCCGCCGGGTGGATCCGCTGAGACAGGCTCTCCCAATCGAGCCGTTGGGCGCCCGGGGAACCCGCGCGCACCACGACCTCGGTGTCGACGGCGCACCGGCGGGGCAGGTGCTCACGCACGGCCTCGACGACCTCGGGAAAGTATCGGGTGAGCGGCTTCTGACCGCGGCTGGCGAGCTCGATGTCGTCGCCGTCGCGCAGCACGATGCAGCGGAAACCGTCCCACTTCGGCTCGTAGGAGAGCCCGCCCTCGACCGAGTCGGGCGCGGGCACCGACTTCACGGCCTTCGCGAGCATGGGGCTGACGGGAAGTTCGATAGGCAGGTCCACGAGGGACATTGTGACCTGCGACGATGCGCGTGTGCATCGCAGCCGCCAGACCGCCCGCAGGACCGCACGCCGCACCGCCCTCGCCGCGACCGGGGCGGTGGCGGCGAGCACCCTGCTGTCCTGGACCGGTTCGCTCGCGGCGGCAAGCTACTTCGCACGGCGCGTGCTCACGCCGGACCCCGAGCGGCCCGACGACGTGGTCGTCGTGGCGGTCGCCGACGGGGCGGTGACGCTCGCGGCGACGGTGGACACGGTCGCCCCCGGATGTTACGGACTGTGGCTGGACGGGGGAGCCGGCCACGCGCGGCTGGGCGACGTGCTGGAGCGTGAGGGAGGAATCGACCACGGCGGCACGGTGACCCGAAAGCTGCTCGGTGTCGACTCCGGCCGGCTGGAGCCCGGTCCGGCGCGGTGGAACCAGTACTTCTACGCCGGCACCCCCCAGGAGGCGCTGCAGCTGCCGACCAAGACCGTGCAGTTCGCCTCGGACGTCGGCGACCTCGAGGGGTGGCTGGTGCCTCCGGCGGCCGACCCGACACTGCCCGCCGACACTGATCGCTGGGCGGTGCTCGTGCACGGGCGCGGCGCACGCCGCGAGGAGTGCCTGCGTGCCCTGCCGGCGCTGCACGAGCTCGGCTACACCAGCCTGATCCCGCTCTACCGCAACGACGTCGGGGCCCCGCCCAGTCCGGACGGGCGCTACAACCTCGGCCTGTCGGAGTGGAAGGACCTCGAGGCGGCGATGCTGCACGCGGTCGAGTCCGGGGCGCAGGAGATCGTGCTCTTCGGCTGGTCGATGGGTGGCGCCATCGTGCTGCAGGCCCTGGACCTGTCGTGGCTGTCCGACCGGGTCACCGGCGTGGTGCTCGACGCTCCGGTCATCGACTGGGCCGACGTGCTGCGTCACCAGGCGGCGGCCCACCAGGTGCCCGGACCGGTCGAGCTGCTCTCCCGCAGGCTGATCGGCCGGCGCGCCGCGCGTCGGCTGGTCGGTGTCCACGACCCCATCGACGTGGCCCGCACCGACTGGGTGTCACGGGCCGATGAGCTGTCCCACCCGATGCTGCTGATCCACAGCGAGGACGACGAGTTCGTGCCGGTCGGGCCGTCCGCCGCCTTGGCGGCCCGCCGGCCCGACCTGGTGCGTTACGAGCCCTGGCAGGTGGCACGGCATACCAAGGAGTGGAACGTCGACCCGGGGCGCTGGGACCGCCTCGTGCGTGAGTTCCTCACGCGCTAGAGCGCATCCGGCCTGACCCAGCGGCCGATGAGGCTGCCGTCCGCCTCGATCAGGGTGTGCGGCACCAGGTCGGCCCACAGCTCGGGTCCGGCCAGGATCCGCGGATGCTCGCCCGCGACCAGGCTCGGCGTGATCGTGAGGCAGAGCTCGTCGACCGCGTCCTGGGCGGTCAGGTCGTGCATCAGGCGGGGGCCGCCCTCACACAGCAGTCGGCGCAGGCCGCGGTCGGCCAGCTCCTGCCGGGCGACGTGGAAGTCGACGCTGTCGTCGCCGCACAGCAGCACCCGGTCCTCGCCGAGGCTGCTGCGGGCGAGGTCCACCGCTTCGGACGGTGCGGAGCGGCTCGTGAGCAGCAACACGTCGCCGGCCTGCTCGCGCTCCTGTGCCAGCAGGGGCGGGACGTCACCCGACCGGGTGACCACGAGCATCGCCGGTTGTCCCGTCTGGCCGGCCTGTTCGCGGACCCAGCGCCACCGGCTCGAGGTGACCGGCGCCCGGTAGCCCTCCACTCGCGCCGTGCCCGCCCCCACCACGATGACGTCCGAGAGGGCCCGCAGGAGGGCGAAGACCTGCCGGTCGGCGTGCGTGTTGATGGTGCCGGAACGGCCATCGGGACCGGTGGCCGCTCCGTCCAGCGTGCTGACGAAGTTGGCGCGCAGCCAGGAGCGTTCGGTCCCGGTGCCGTCGGGATAGCGGTAGACCTGCGCGAGGCCCTCGTCGTCGAGCGGGTCTGTGTCGAAGGGCACATCGGTGGGCAGCAGCAGGCGCATGTCCCGCATCCTGCCAGTTCTTGTGGTCGCGATCCTCCGGCGGCGGGATCGCTCCGCTCCATCGTCACGGCCGTCGTCCCCGCGGTCAGCTTCTCGCCGCTGGTCGTCGTCGTTCAGTCCCTATGCTGGCTCCCGTGCCCGAGGCCCCGACCGATCATCAGGCCCTTACCGGCCGTGTGCCCGAGGTCGACCGGGAGCGGCTGCTCGCGGACCTGGTGCCGCCGCCGCGGTTCGAGGGCGAGCGGTTCAGCACCTACCGCCCGGCGCCGGACCAGCCGACCCAGTCGGCGGCGGTCGAACGCCTGCAGGCGTATGCCGAGTCGCTGGCTCGGCCGCGCGGGTCGCGGTGGTCGCTCCGACGCCGGCCGCAGGCGGCTCGGGGCATCTACCTCGACGGCGGTTTCGGCGTGGGCAAGACCCACCTGCTGGCCGCGCTCTGGCACGAGGCCCCGGCGCCGAAGGCGTTCGGCACCTTCGTCGGCTTCACCAACCTCGTCGGCGCCCTCGGTTTCGGCCAGGCGGTGGAGGCCCTGCGCGGCCACCGGCTCGTCTGCATCGACGAGTTCGAGCTCGACGACCCCGGTGACACGGTGCTGATGTCCACGCTGCTGACCCGGCTGTCGGACGCCGGTGTCTCCCTCGCGGCGACCTCCAACACACTGCCCGACGCGCTCGGGGAAGGACGGTTCGCGGCCGAGGACTTCCTGCGCGAGATCCAGCGGTTGGCAGCGCGATTCGAGGTGCTCACCATCGACGGGCCGGACTACCGCCACCGCGGTCTGGCGCCGAGCCCGCCGCCACCGGCCGACGACGTGGTCGACCGCAGCGTCCGTAGCCTCGGGGGAGCGGTCGACGACTTCCCGGCGCTGCTGCGCCACCTGGCCCGGATCCACCCGAGCCACTACGGCGCGCTGCTCGACGGGGTTCCGGCCGTGGGGTGGCACGCGGTGGCCGCGGTCGACGACCAGAACGTCGCGCTGCGTCTGGTCTCGCTCGCCGACCGCCTCTACGACCGCGACGTGCCGGTCTTCGCGGCCGGGGCGCCGTTGGACCAGCTGTTCACCCCCGACCTGCTGGCGGGCGGCTACCGCAAGAAGTACTACCGCGCCATCTCCCGGCTGACCGCGCTGGCCCGTGAGGCGGCAGGAGAGGTCGCGCACGGGCAGGGATAGTGCCACCATGCGGCATGGCCAAGAAGTCGAAGCGCGAGACGAAGAAGTCCACCAGGTCCGCGGCGCCGGCGGCGCCGTTCAGCGAGGCACTGCGCGTCCGTGAGGGCTTCGTCCTCGCCGACCTCGACCCCCGGTCGACGCCGGCGTTCGACGGCAAGAAGAAGGACGGTCAGCGGGCTCTGCTGGCGGCCGACGACGAGCTGGACGACCTGCAGGAGCGCCTGTATGCCGAGGCGACGGCGGGCGGCATGCGCTCGGTGCTACTGGTGATCCAGGGCATGGACACCTCCGGCAAGGGTGGCATCATGCGCCACGTCGTGGGTGCCGTGGACCCGCAGGGGGGGGAGCTGACCGCGTTCAAGGCGCCCACCAAGGAGGAGCTGTCGCACCCTTTCCTGTGGCGGATCCGCAAGGCGTTGCCGCGCCCGGGGCGGATCGGCGTGTTCGACCGTTCGCACTACGAGGACGTCCTCGTCGTCCGGGTGCACGACCTGGTGCCCCCGGCCCAGTGGAAGCGACGCTACGGCCAGATCAACGCCTTCGAGGAGAAGGTCGCCGACAGGGACATGACGATCATCAAGGTGGCCCTGGTGATTTCCTCTGACGAGCAGAAGGCGCGGCTGGGGGAGCGGCTCGAACGCCCCGACAAGTACTACAAGTACAACCCCGGTGACATCGACGAGCGCGAGCACTGGGGCGACTACATGGAGGCCTACCAGGCCGTGTTCGACCAGTGCTCGACCGAGGCGGCACCCTGGTATGCCGTGCCGGCCGACCGCAAGTGGTATGCCCGGCTCGCGGTGCAGCAGATCCTGCTCGAGCACCTGCGCGGCCTCGACCTGCGCTGGCCGCCCGCAGACTTCGACGTCAAGGCCGAGCGCAAGCGCCTCGCCGCCACCTGACTCGCGCCCCCGCACCTCTCCCGCGTTGTTGCTGGGAGTGGGCGTCACGGATGACGCCCACTCCCAGCAACAAACTGGGATGGAGGGAGGGGACGCGGTCAGGAGGCGCTGTCGGTGGCCTGGTCGGGGGTCGCTCGCAGGACGACGACCGAGCGACCGGGGAGGGGGTGCACCTTGCCGGGTTCCCAGCTGCCGGCTGATCCCTCGAAGCCCTCCTTGGTCGTGTCGAGCACCACCTCCCAGCTGTCGCCGTAGATCTCGGGCGGCACGGTGAAGTCGACCGGCTCGCTGTGGGCGTTGAACATCAGCAGGAAGTGGTCGTCGCTCACCGGCTGTCCGAGGACGTCCGGCTCGGGGATCGCCAGCCCGTTGAGGAAGACCATCAGGGTGCGCGCGAAGCCGTTGCGCCAGTCGAGCTCGTCCATCTCCTCGCCGTGCGGCGCGAACCACACGATGTCGCCGAGGTCGCTCTCGCCGCCGTGGGCTGCGTCGCCCTTGAAGAAGCGCCGGCGCCGGAAGACCGGGTGGTCCTTGCGCAGCGCGATCACATCCCGGGTGAACTGCAGCAGCGCCGTATTGTCCTCGTCGAGGTCCCAGTCGATCCACGAGATCTCGTTGTCCTGGGAGTAGACGTTGTTGTTGCCGCCCTGGGTGCGGCCGAGCTCGTCGCCGTGGGCCACCATCGGCACACCCTGGCTGAGCAGCAACGTGGTGAGGAAGTTGCGCTGCTGCTGCAGCCGCAGGGCGTTGACCTCCGGATCGTCGGTGGGGCCTTCGACCCCGCAGTTCCACGACCGGTTGAAGCTCTCCCCGTCGTTGCCGCCCTCGCCGTTGGCCTCGTTGTGCTTCTCGTTGTAGGACACGAGGTCGCGCAGGGTGAAGCCGTCGTGGGCGACCACGAAGTTGATGGAGGCGATGGGGTGCCGGCCGGAGTGGGCATACAGGTCGCTGGATCCGGTGAGGCGCGAGGCAAACTCACCCAGGGTGGCGGGCTCGCCCCGCCAGTAGTCGCGCACGGTGTCGCGGTACTTGCCGTTCCACTCGGTCCACAGGGGCGGGAAGTTGCCGACCTGGTAGCCGCCGTCGCCGAGGTCCCAGGGCTCGGCGATGAGCTTGACCTGGGAGACCACCGGGTCCTGCTGGATGATGTCGAAGAACGCCGAGAGCTTGTCGACCTCGTGGAACTGGCGGGCAAGGGTCGCCGCGAGGTCGAAGCGGAAGCCGTCGACGTGCATCTCGGTGACCCAGTAGCGCAACGAGTCCATGATCAGCTGCAGCACGTGCGGGTTGCGCATCAGCAGGCTGTTGCCGGTGCCGGTGGTGTCGTAGTAGTGCGCCTTGTCCTGCTCGACGAGCCGGTAGTAGGAGGCGTTGTCGATGCCGCGGAAGGCGAGGGTCGGACCCATCTCGTTGCCCTCGGCCGTGTGGTTGTAGACGACGTCGAGAATGACCTCGATGTCGGCCGCGTGGAGCGCCTTGACCATGGCCTTGAACTCGCCGACCTGCTGCCCGCGGGTGCCGGTGCCGGCATAGCCGTTGTGCGGGGCGAGGAAGCCGACCGTGTTGTAGCCCCAGTAGTTGCGGCGCCCCTGGTCGACCAGGGAGGTGTCCTGGACGAACTGGTGCACGGGCAGCAGCTCGATCGCGGTGACACCCAGGCTCGTGAGGTGCTCGACGATCGCGGGGTGGGCGAGCGCGGCATAGGTGCCGCGGATCTCCTCGGGGACGTCGGGGTGGGTCATGGTCAGACCCTTGACGTGCGCCTCGTAGATCACGCTGTCGTGGTATTCGCGCCGCGGCGGCCGGTCGTGGCCCCAGTCGAAGAACGGGTTGATGACGACCGAGAGCATGGTGTGGCCGAGCGAGTCGGCGTCGTTGAACTGCTCGGGGTCGCCGGGATCGTAGGAGTAGAGCGAGGCGTCGCCGTCGATCTGTCCGTCGATCGCCTTGGCGTAGGGGTCGAGCAGCAGCTTGGACGGGTTGCAGCGGTGCCCGTTGGCGGGGTCGAACGGGCCGTGCACGCGGTAGCCGTAGCACTGCCCCGGCTGGAGGTTGGGCACGTAGGCGTGCCACACGTGCCCGTCGACCTCGGTGAGTGGCAGGCGGGTCTCGGCGCCCTCGTCGTCGACGAGGCAGAGGTCGACCTGCTCGGCCACCTCGGAGAAGAGCGCGAAGTTGACCCCCGTGCCGTCGTAGGTGGCGCCCAGGGGGTAGGGCTGGCCGGGCCAGGTGTCCATGTGGTCCTTCAGTGGATCGAAGTGTGCGGTGGCCCCGGCGGTGGCCGGGCCGAGGGTCATTCTGCCGTGGGTAGGGCGCGCTCCAACACGGGCCCGGCATGCGAGCGCACCGCGGCGGCGCCGATCGTGCCGAACGTCTGTCCGTGGCGGCGCTCGATACGGGTGCTGACGAAGGGATCGGCGACGTATGCCGGTGCGTGGCGGACCAGGAGGCTCGCCTGCAACCCGAGCGCGAGTCGCTCGACGAGGCCGCGGGCGGCGAACGCGGCGTGCTCGTCGCCAGCAAGCCGCTGGACGTCCCGGGTGAGGGCGTCGAGGAACAGGTCGAGGCCGGCGTGCGAGCCGCGGGCGGCGTCGAGCTCCTTCTGCAGGGTGGCGACGGCCTCCGGCTGGCGGCCGAGGGCACGCAGCAGGTCGAGCGCGTTGACGTTGCCGGAGCCCTCCCAGATGGAGTTGAGCGGCGCCTCGCGGTAGAGCCGCGCCAGGCCGTTCTCCTCGATGTAGCCGTTGCCGCCGAGGCACTCGAGCGCCTCGGCCACCAGCGGGGCGGTGCGCTTGCAGACCCAGTACTTGCCGAGCGCGACGGCGACCCGGGCAAAGGCGGTCTCGCCCGTGTCGATCGCATGGGCCAGCCGGAGGCCGAGCAGGGTCGCGGCCTCGGACTCGAGGGCGAGGTCCATGAGGACGTTGCGCATCAGCGGCTGGTCGACCAGGGCGGCACCGAAGGCGTGCCGGTGCCGGCAGTGGTGGACGGCGCGGACGAGCGCCTGCCGCATGGTGGCGGCCGAGCCCAGCACGCAGTCGAGGCGGGTGGCGCCGACCATGTCGATGATGGTGCGCACGCCTCGCCCCTCGTCACCGACGCGCACGGCCCAGGTGCCGTGCAGCTCGAGCTCGGAGGAGGCATTGGAGCGGTTGCCGAGCTTGTCCTTGAGCCGCTGCAGGGCAAACGGGTTGCGTGAGCCGTCGGGCAGGACGCGGGGGACTGCCAAGCAGGTGAGCCCGCCGGGTGCCTGGGCGAGGACGAGGAACAGGTCGCTCATCGGTGCAGAACAGAACCACTTGTGACCCTCGAGCCGGTAGTTCTCACCGCCCACCAGGGGGCCGGGGGAGGCGGTCGCGGTGGTGGTGTTGGCCCGGACGTCCGAACCGCCCTGCTTCTCGGTCATCCCCATGCCGGCCAGTGCCCCGGCCTTGTCGGCCAGCGGCCGCAGCCCGAAGTCGTAGTGGCGCGAGGCCAGGGCGGGGGTCCAGACCGCGGCGAGCTCCGGTTGCGCGGCCAGGGCGGGGACCGCGGCATACGTCATGGAGACCGGGCACAGGTGGCCAGCCTCGAGCTGGGACCACAGGTAGAAGCCGGTGGCGCGTCGCAGGTGCGCGCCGGAGCCGGGGGGCCGGGTCCACGGCTCGGCGGTGAGCCCGTGGCCGACCGCGACCTCGAGGAGGCGGTGCCAGGCCGGGTGGAACTCGACCTCGTCGATGCGGTCGCCGGCGGGGGAGAAGGCGCGCAGCTCGGGTGGATTTGCGTCCGCCTGGGTGGCCCACGACTGGCACTCGGCACTACCGGCGAGCAGCCCCAGCCGGTCGAGCTCGGCGCGGTCCTGCGCGTTGCCCCAGCGGTCCAGCGACTCGAGCGCCGACGCGTCGGTGCCCAGCACGTCATACCCCTGCAGTGGTGGGGTCTGGTTGGAGACGGCCGCGGTGCTCACGGTTCCAGCGTAGGTGCAGCGCGCGGCCGTCGGGGGAGCACTGCGGATGACGTGTCTGACGAGGGTTTGTGCGGTGGGCCCGTTACCGTAGGCGCGTGGCCACGGACCGGAGCTTGGCGCCGCCGCGCGGGAGGCCGGCGCGGTGAGCCCTGTCAAGAGGCGGATCCGGCAGGAGCTTGCGCAGATCCCTGGGGCGCTGGCGCTGGCGCGACTCACCGCGGAGACCTTCCGCGTGTGCATGCGCTACCGGGTGACCGGACTGGCGTCGGAGGCCGGATTCTTCGCCCTGTTGTCGCTGCCGCCGCTGGTGCTGGGGCTCTTCGGTGGGCTCGGCTACGTCGGCAAGTGGCTCGGGCCGGGCACCGTCGCGGAGGTGAGCAAGGACATCGAGGTGTGGGCCGGGCGCTTTCTCACCGACGACAACGTGACCAAGGTCATCGTGCCGACCGTCGACAACGTGCTGGGCAACGGGCGTGCCGACATCACGGTGGTCGGGTTCCTGATCGCGGCGTGGTCCGGGTCGCGGGTGCTCAACGTCTTCATCGACACCATCTCGATCATGTATGGGCAAAGCGGCGTCCGCGGGATCATCCGGACCCGCGCCCTCAGCTTCTCCCTGTATGTCGTGTCGGTGCTGGTCGGCATCGTGCTCGTCCCGCTGGTGCTGATCGGGCCGGACTGGCTGCACCAGATCCTCCCGCACCGCGTCCAGTTCCTCACCAACCTCTATTGGCCGGTCGTGGTCGTTCTCGTGGTGGCGAGCATCACGACCCTCTTCCACATCAGCACGCCGCGGCGCTCGCCATGGGTGCGAGACGTCCCGGGCGCGCTGCTCACCCTGGTGATCTGGCTGCTGAGCTCGTTCGTGCTGCGCCAGTGGCTGGGCGCCTCGGTGGGGGGCGCCTCGACGTCGATCTACGGGCCGCTCGCCGCACCGATCGTCGTGCTGATCTGGCTCTACTTCCTGGCCATCGCGATCCTCATCGGGGCAGCGCTCAACGCGGCGGTGCGCCGGCTCTGGCCGGTCGAGGAGCGGCCGAGCAGCCGTGCCAAGGCGGTCGAATGGGTGGGCAGTGAGGTGTCACGCCGGCGCGGCGCCAAGCACGAGCGGCCGCTGACTCCGCTGCCCGAGGGTCAGCAGCGGCGCGAACGCCGGGCCCGGTTGGACTCCGATCCTCCGGATCGGTTAGTGTCTGTCCGCACGCGCAGCGAGTGACGACTCGGTGCGGCGCACGCGGACGTAGCTCAGTTGGTAGAGCGCAACCTTGCCAAGGTTGAGGTCGCCGGTTCGAGACCGGTCGTCCGCTCGGGGCCCAAAGGCCTTCACGGTGGAGTGGCCGAGAGGCGAGGCAACGGCCTGCAAAGCCGTGTACACGGGTTCAAATCCCGTCTCCACCTCCAAGCAGTTCCACACGCACGGGCGATTGGCGCAGCGGTAGCGCGCTTCCCTGACACGGAAGAGGTCACTGGTTCGATCCCAGTATCGCCCACCAGTTCGAGAACGGTCTCTGACCTGCGGAAACGCTGGGTCAGGGGCTTCTTGTATGCCGGGTCCGCAGCGGCCGGGGACCGTGATGCCGTCGACCACGGCCCGGAAGGAGCGGCGGACGTTGGCCGCGTCCAGGGGGCACCGCGACGGGAGCAGAAGACCAGGCCGTGGGCCTGCCAGGCGCCACCTGCTGCGGCACGGGCGGTGCCCTGCTCGGCGCGGTGGCGGATGAGGACTTCGACCGCGCGCTGTGGCAGGCGCAAGGTCCGGCGGGACAGCTTGGTCTTGGTGTCGCCACCCTGACGGACCGACCGGCCATACCTGCATCGTGGGTGGCAGGGGAGGGTCGTGGTCAGGCTTTCCCTCGAGGTTGAGGCGTTCCCGGGTGAGAGCCCGAAGCTCCTCGGTCCGGGCACCCGTGAGGAGGCTGAGGACGATGTAGGCATGCATCGGAGTGCCCTCAGCGGCCTTCAGCAGCGCGGTGGCCTGGGCGAGGTTGAGCGACTTGGACGGGCGTCCGGCGCCGCCGGAGGGAACCTCGACCACGAGGGTCACGTTGCGGCGGATCCGATCCCGGCGGACATCGCGGGAGATGGCGCGGCGGAGGATGGACAGGAGTCGCTGCAGCGTGGCCCTGCTGAGCGAGTCCGACTTGGCTTCGAGCCACTCATCGACTTCGTCACTGGTCAGGTCGGCGAGTTGCCGGGCGCCCAGCTCCGGGATGATGTGGGTCCTGGCGAGGGTGGTGCAGTTGTCGATGGTGCGTTGGCTGCGGCCGCTGAGACCGTGGGCGAGCCAAGACTCGAAGCAGTCTGCGACCGTGTAGCGCTTGACGGGGGCATAGCCCTCGTCAGTGCCGCGCAACAGTTCCTTGAGCTTGTTCTTGGCCTCCGTCTTGGTCTGTCCCGAGGCGGTCCTCACGATCCGCTTGCCATTCGGACGGAAGCCGAGTTGTGCAGTAGCGATCCAGCGTTTGCGCCTGGTGCAGTCATGGTGGTTCTCCTTCTCACGCGGTTTGTTCTGATTACCTCGATCACGGGGCACTATCGGTCACGTGCTGTAGGGACGCGTCCCGGCCGGACGATGCCCGGCGCTCGGCACCCTCACGTGACCATCACATCTCGGGTGCCGCGCCCGGCGTTGTCGGCGAGTCGATCCGTCGCTCGGGGCGCGACTGCCTATGGGGCGCAGCTGCCAAGGCGGCTTGCGCCCGCCGCGTGGCATCGGACGCTTCCCTGACGCTGGCAGTGAGCGCGGTTACGTCGATCTGTCGGCGGCGATGTAACGGTGGTGCGTGACGGCGTTGATGCGTTCCGGGGTGTGTCCTAGGGCCCGGGCGGGCGCGAACAGCAGTCCCGAGCGGGCAAGCCGGAGGGGCAGCGGCACGGCGAGGTGGGTGAGCTCGCGTAGGTCGGCGGTGGCGTAGCGCAGCTCGGCCATGGCCTGGCCCAGGTCGATCCGGGCAGCCAGGTCGGCGGAGGTCCGTTGGTGGGGGCCGCGGTGAGTGAGTGCGAAGAGTGTCTGGTCGAGCAGTCCGGTGGCGCTGGCGTAGGTCTGGGTGGGCCGTTGCGCGGTGGTCACCGCGGCCCACAGTTTCCCGGCGTGGTCGAGCGTTTGCGCGGTGTGGCGGAACTGGCGCCGGGCGAGCGCGGCCTCACGGGTCGGTAGCCGGTCGAGGTCGGCTCGGGCCAGGGTGATTTGGTCGGTGACGGCATACAGGTGGACTCCGGTGCTGGCGATGTTGGCGAGCACGGCGGTCGCGGGGATGGTGCGGGCCAGTTCGTGGCGGGCAGCGTCGGCCCAGCCGCGTAGCGCGGCTTCGAGGCGCTCCGCCGGGGCGGTCGGGTTGGTGGGTGGGTGGAACGAGGCGATCTGGGTCAGCGAGCTGTTTTGCGCCGTTGGCCTTGAGAGTGTCGAGGGCGTACTCGGCGTACGCGCCGATCAGCAGGGGCCTGTTGCCATATGCGAATGGGATCCGCGTGAGTGCGTGCCGGGCGGTGACGGTGGTGATGGCCAGGACCCGGACGGCCAGCGCGTCGCGGTCGGCATGGGTCGGTGAGGGGGTGGAGGGTCGTGGGTCGAAAGTGAGTAGGTCGGCGACGGCCCCGAGAGTGGCGGCGAGCCGGTCGAGGGGTTCGCGGCTGGCGGGGTCGGCCGGTGCCAGGTCGGCGGGTGTGGGGTCATCGCGTGGGTCGATTCGCAGGACGCCGTGCTGGTTTCCACCGAGAGCACACGTCATACGCGATGGCTCGCTGGACGAAGGCGCGCGACGTGACGGCGTCGGCGGTGCGGACTCACGTGAGGTCTCGATGTGCTCGCTTGGTCACCGAGGTGTTCGCGCCGGCGGTGCTGGTCGTCCTCGTCACGTTCGTCGTGGCGATCCACGCTGCCGGCTGGGGGCGAGGCTTCCTCTTCGGTTTCGTGGCGATGTTCTTTGCCGCGGGTCTGCCATACGCGATCCTGCACCTGAAGATCCGGCGGGGCGTCCTGGGTGACCGGCACATCACGCGGCGTGAGCAGCGGCCCGTGATGATGACCATAGGACTGGTCTCTATCGCGGTCGGGCTGTTGGTGTTGTGGATGCTCGATGCGCCGCAGCCGCTGTTTGCGGTGGTCTGGGGGATTTGCGCCGCGGTGGTGGTCTGTCTTGCCGTGACGATGTGGCGGAAGATCTCGATTCACACGGCATGCGCCGGGGGAGCGGTCGCGGCCTTGGCAGTCCTCGTGAACGTGTGGCTGCTCCTGCTCGCTCCGATGGTGGCGCTTGTCGGCTGGTCGCGGGTCGTGCTCGGGGACCACACGCGCGCTCAAGTCGTTGTTGGCGGCGCCGTGGGCTTCGCAGTAGCAGTTCTGGTGACGTCGGCGCTGATCTGATCGGACCAAGCCTGGCCGCAAAGGGGCGCGAAGCGTCACGAAGACACTGAGCCGCACTTGTCCCGCATAAGACGGTGGTGACCGTGAAGCCTTGGGCCAAGGGTGACGTGTGGCCCATCCACATCGAACTACCGCCTGGCCGGGGTGCGCCTAGACACCTTCGTGCGCGGCATCGGACGCAGCCTCGACGTGCGCTAGGGCCGCCGCCTCGGCCCGGGCCCCGTCACCTGCCTCGATGGCATCGACCAGGCGGATGTGTTCGGCCCAGGAGTGCGGAGCACGGTCGGGTGCACCGATACGGAAGATCCACTGGACATGCAGGTAAAGGGACAAAGAGATCGACGACAACCAGCGGTTGCCGCTGATCTCAAGGACACGGAGGTGCAGTTGGCTGTTGAGCTCCGCGACACGGGGAAAGTCCGACTCGTCGGTGGCGCGCCGAGCTGCATCGAGCAGGGAGCGCAGCCCGATGCTGTCTTTGACCGTACGTCGCTCAGCGGCAAGCCGAGCAGCTAGTGGTTCGAGCCTGGCGCGTACCGTGAAGATGTCCTTGATCATCGACTCGTCCGGGTAGGCGACGAAAGTCCCGCGGCGCGGCACCATCGTCACGAACCCCTCGGATTCCACGACCCGCAGGGCTTCGCGGACAGGGTTGCGTGACACTCCGAAATCCTCGGCGAGACGGTCCTCAGTGAGGCGGTCACCTGGCTTGTAGTCACCGTCGACGATGCGACGTCGAAGTTCCACCAGAACCTGATCGCGCAGCGGCACGTGCTGGCTGCCGAGGGTGGCCGCTCGGTCCGAGTTCATGATGCCCTTCTGTCTGTCGTAGCAGTCCTAGGCGGCCCACGCCGCTACGCTGTCGCCACTGTATACGAGTGTAATTCGAGTCAGGATGAACACGTCCTGCCGAGCGAGTGCCCGGTTGCGCACTAGTCGCCAGGCCGGGCAGAGTCGCCGGCGTCAGCCTTTTCGCTCACCGGCGATTCCGTCCATCCGTGCGCCGCGAGCGCGGTTTGGGCCGGCGGCCGCACACGGGTGTGGAGCGAACGGAACGGCACGTTCGTCGGGGTGACCCTGACCCGCCGATCATCCTTCTACAGCGTTCAGAGAACTCACTCCCACGATTCGGTCCCTCGCCGACGGCTGCAGCGAGACCTCTCAGAGGCGTGTTCGGTGCCCCCCGTACGGGAACTCAAACCGGCGGGGGAAGGCCTCTGGATGGCGACAGGTGGACGCGGGCCTGTCTCGCCTCCGTGACCTGGTGGCCGGGTGTAGGTGCTGCCCAGCGTGGCCAGGGCCCGGTCTGGCCGGCCCAGTCCTCGGTATTGAGAACAGCGCCGCTTTGCGCGGCCGGCGTGTCGTCGACCGGGCACGTATCAGACGTCTCGCATGGTGGTTATTGTCGGCCGGCAGGCGGTGATGCGAGCGTGCTGGAACCCCGCTGACTCATCGAAAAACGGCAGTGAGAACTGTATACAAGCCATGGTGATCTACGTTACTCTGCCCGGGTTCACGCGCTCGCACGCTTCGCGAGCCGCCGATGTCTATGCATGCGTGAGGGAGCAGTTCCATGGAACAGCCTAATTCCGCCCCCGAGATCACGAGGGATGAAGAAAGCGAAGGCCAGATCCGACCCAGCCTGTGGAAGATCGGTCCAGGTCTGGTGATCGCGGCTACGGGTGTAGGTGCAGGTGACATGATTTCGTCCCTCACTGCCGGCAGCAAGTACGGTATGGCGTTGTTGTGGGCGATCGTTGTCGGCGCAGTCATCAAGCTGGCGATCACCGAAGGAATCGGGCGATGGTGGCTGGCCACCGATCAAACTCCATTAGTGGGAATGCTAAGCATCGGCAAATGGATGCAATGGTATATTCTCGGATACCTGGTTGTGCTGGGATTCGTCTATGGGGCAGCGGTCACGTCAGCAACGGGACTTGGCCTCAATGGCATGATGCCTGCACTTTCGATAAATCAGTGGGCCATCGTTACTGCGATCGTCTCATTCGCGCTGCTCATGATCGGGAAGTACTATCTGTTTGAAAGACTGATGGTAGTACTTGTTGGGGTCATGTTTGTCACGATCGTCGGCGCCGCAGTCCTCACAGCGCCCGCTCTCGGCGACATCGCCTCGGGGTTTACATTCGCTATGCCTGGAGGATCGCTCCTATACGTATTGGGATTGATTGGTGGGGTAGGTGGCACTCTGACTCTCGCCTCGTACGGGTACTGGCTTCGAGACAAGGGCTATCGCGGTGGCCGATGGATGTCGACGATGCGTCTGGACGTCATTGTCGGATACATCATGACGCCATTGTTTATGGTGTCAATGATGGTTGTTGGCGCAGGGCTTCTTTTCTCGACGGGACAGCCGTTGTCAGGAGAAGAGGGGCTAGTTCCGCTAGCGAACGTCTTCGCTGACCGATTCGGGGAGGTGGCTCGCTGGCTACTCCTCATCGGCTTCTTCTCTGCCACCTTTACGTCGGTGCTCGGTGGATGGAACGGGTTCGCCTACTTGTTTGCTGACATAATCCGGATCGGTCGAAAGATCGAAGATTCAGAAGCTGAGCCGCACATCTCTGAACGCAGCCCGATGTTTCGCCTGTTCTTGGTGTGGTCTGCATTTCCTCCGATGCTTCTCTTGCTCTTCGGCAAGCCGGTCCTATTGGTTATCATCTACGCAGCCTTGGGTGCAGTATTCATGCCAGTATTCAGTGGCGCCTTGCTGGTCATGCTCAACTCCTCGAGGGTTCCAAAGCGTTTCCGCAATCGGTGGCTATCCAATACGATTCTCAGCCTCTCGCTAGTAATATTTGCGGTATTGGGAGTCATCAAGCTGATCGATCTCTTCTAAGTGATTGAGGTAGACCGATCCGGAGGACGAATGGGGACGGGCCCCGGTCTTGAAGCGGCTAGAGCTGCCGACTGTTTAGGTGGCTCCGATCAGAGGGGTCGGCCGGACGCCCCTTCTCCCGTGCCTTGAGATCGAGTGCCCCTTTGGGCGGTGGTCAGCGCATCCCCTGCGCTAGACGCAGCCAATGAAGTATTTCGGCAATGTTAGGAGAACGAGTCATGAGTCTTCCTGCCACATCATCAGCGTCGGTGAGTTCGATCGCATTGACGGGTCGGGTCCCGGATGGGGTGCCTTACGTCACGCGGTACACGCCGAACGCCATGGTGGGCTCGGTAGACAATCTCGCCACCGAGGCCGGCGTTGAGATGCTCCGCCGTGGCGGCAACGCCGTTGACGCGGCCTTGGCAGCAAACGCGGTGCTCACCGTCGTCCTCCCCAACCAGTGCGGGCTAGGAGGTGACCTGTTCGCTCTTGTACACCACAACCGGGAGCGACCGGTAGCGCTCAACGCCTCGGGCTGGACGGGCTCGGGAGCAGACCCGACGGTTCTACGCAGGGCGGGTCACACCAGAATGCCTCCGTCCGGCGAGATCGCGAGTGTTCCAATACCTGGGTGCGTCGATGGTTGGGTCGAACTGCAGCGGCGCTTCTCCAACTTGCCCCTCCAAGAGATCCTTGAGCCCGCACGTCGGTATGCCCACGACGGGTTCCCGGCGTCACCGTTCCTTGTGCAAGCCATACCGAAGATCGCCAACACGGCTGCTGCCTCCGAGCTGGCTCCAGACGGCACATTGTCACCTGGCCAAGTGATACAACGACCGGGCATGGCTCGACTGCTCGCAGGCATTGGATCTGGTGGACGGGAGAACTTCTACGAGGGCGAGTTCGGGCAAGGGCTGATCCGCATGGGGCGCGGGCTATACACCGAGCAGGACCTATCCAGAGTTCAAGCCGAGTGGGTGACGCCATTAGGCATGCGTGTCTGGGGACGTGATGTATGGACTGCTCCGCCGAATTCGCAAGGCTACCTGCTTCTCTCCGCAGCGTGGATCGCCGAGCGTCTCGACCTGCCCACCCCAGAGGATCCATTGTGGGCACATCTGCTGATCGAAGCCGCCCGCCAGGCGGCGTTCGATCGCCCTGAGGTGCTTCACGAACGAGCCGATGGAGAGGCGCTCTTGTCTCCCACACGACTGCAGCCAAGGCTGTCAGCTATATCGCGGTCCAACGTGGCAGACCTCACTGATCGCTATATGCAAGGCGGTACCACCTATCTCTGCGCCGTCGATAAGGATGGCATGTCCGTGTCGCTCATCCAGTCCAATGCGATGAGCTTTGGGTCAGGCTTGGTGGTGGAGGACACGGGGGTGTTCCTGCAGAACCGTGGAATAGGATTCTCTCTCGAGGAGGGGCACCCGGCAGAGTACGGTCCTGGGAGGCGACCGCCGCACACACTCTCGCCCGTCCTGGTAACTAATCCAGATCGTAGTCTGCATGCTGTACTCGGTATCCGTGGAGGAGACTCCCAACCGCAGGTGCTACTGCAACTCCTCGTTCGACTCTTGAAGCATGACCAGGACCCCGCTGAGGCTATGGCAGCGGGACGGTGGATATTGCGCGGCACCGACGACGCCACTTCCTTCAATACGTGGGGGTACAGCGGATCGGTAAGGACCGCTCTCGAGGGGCAGTCGCCTCAATCATGGCCGGACGCGTTGCGCAGCTTGGGCCACACAGTCGAAGTGGATCCCTCCTACGACCATCCCTTTGGGCATGCCCAGATCATTCTCAGCGACGGGGAAAGGCTGGCCGGTGCCGCGGACCCTCGAGCACTGTCCGGAAGCATTGGGGGGTATTGAACAACCGTGCATTACCTGAAGAGCCTCCTGAGCGCGGAGTTGCCGCTGTGTCGTGACCGGTATCCCGAGCTGATCGCCCATCATGGGCAGGGCGACTGCACGGCCTGCCACCTAGATGCGACTCCTTGCGGCATGCAGGGCTACGCGGTCGGGCGCTGAGCCGTGGCACGTACGAAGGTCGTCGTCGACGAGTTCGACTTCGCGGCGTTGGAGGCGGGTGATGGGGCGACTGCGGCGAGGGTGATGCGGATGCACACGGAGCGGACCCGGTCGACTTATCAGGCGATGGGGCCGGAGGAGGAGGCGGTGCCGGGGCGGAGCGGCCGGCGCAAGCGGGAGGGCGGGGGCAGCGGGCGGTGAGCCCGCCGGTTACGGCGGGGTACTGGCTCGCGGCGGCTGCGCCGGTCCTGCTGCTTCTGGTCCTGGTCACGACCGGGGTGCTGGCCACCAAGACTGCGTGTCTGTTGGTTGCTGGCTTGACGGGCGTCATCGCGGGTGCCGTCTTCGGCGCCGGTTGGTCGGTGCTGGCGGTGGCGCTGGGCAAGGGGCTGTGGCTGGGGGCTTGGATCTTGTATGTGGTGTTCCCGGCGATGCTGTTGTACCGGCTGGCCGAACGGGCCGGGTTCGACCGGATCGGGAGCCTGTTCGAGCACTTGTTTCCCAACCGCAGCGAGAACCTGTTGGTGTTGGCTTGGTTGCTGCCGTCGTTCGTGCAGGGAGTGGCGGGGTTCGGCACCCCGATCGCGGTGGCCGCTCCGTTGCTGTTGGCCTCGGGCTGGTCGCGGGCCAGGGCGGTGGCCTACCCGTTGATCGGGTACAGCTGGTCGGTCACGTTCGGTTCGATGGGGTCGTCGTTCTACATGGCTGCCCTGACGGCACACCTGCCAGCGGCGGCGACGGCCGCGTTCGCGGGGCACGCCTCGCTGATGCTGGGGGTCAACGGGGTGTTGGGTGGTGCCCTGGTCCTGCTGCTGGACGGCGGGTTGCGCGGGCTGAGGGACGGCCTGCTGCTGTTGCTGTCCGCGGGCGTGCCGATGGCCGTGACGCTGTATGCCGTGACCTCGGTCGTGCCGGCCATCGGGACGGTCAGCGCGGGCGCCGTCGGGTTCGCCGTCGCTCTGGCCCTGGCCTGGCTGACGCGGCGCCGCCGGGCCGGG
>NZ_VOHR01000180.1 GCF_009192725.1 Segeticoccus rhizosphaerae
CACGTGCCGACCCGGCGGCGGTGGCGAGCCGCCGCCGGGTCGGCACGTGCACGCGGCCGGCGAACACGTTGTGGTCGTGCCGCTCCACCTCGTCGAGGATCCCGCCGTAGAGGCGGTAGGCCGCCTCCAGGCAGGGCCGGCTCGTGTCGGCCACCATGGCCAGACCCGGGGCCGCCTCGAGGTAGAGCTGCCTGGCGCGGTCCACCTCGAACGCCACCAGGGCCCGCACCCGTGCGTCCGGCCGGGTGCTGCGGATGGCCGCCTCGAGCAGGGCCTCCGAGACGTCGTGCGCCCGAAGGTCCTCCAGCGGCAGGTAGATGCGGCCGCGGTGGAAGTCCTCTGAGACATCCCGGATGAAGTTGGTCAGCTGGAACGCCTCGCCGAGGGCTCCCGCCCGCTGCAGCGCCTCCGGGCCGCTCGCGCCCAGGATCGGCGCCATCAGCTCGCCGATCACCGCTGCACTGCCACGCATGTAGGAGAGCAGGTCACCCCAGGTCTGGTAGCGCGAGACGGTGAGGTCCATGCTCATCGAGGCCAGGAACTCCTCGACCAGGGTCGGGTCGAGGGCGTAGGTGCGCATCGTGGACCAGGTCGCGGCCAGCAGCGGGTCGACCAGCGGATGCGGCGGCTCGGCCGCGCGCAGGGTCCGCATCGCGGTGCGTGCCCAGTCGGGTAGCGCCTGGGGATCGTGACCCGACGGGCTGTCCACGATCTCGTCCGCGGTCCGGGCGAACGCGTAGAGCGCCCAGACGTGCGGACGCACGGGTGCCGGCAGCAACCGGGTGGCCAGGTAGTAGGTGCGGCCGTGCGCTGCGTGGATCCTGCGGCAGTGCTCGTAGGCCGCGGCCAGCGCGGGGTCGTCCGGCACGGGTGTCACCGCCATGCCCGCGACCGGTAGGCCGGATCGACCCCGACGAGCCGTTCGGCGGCGAGCCGGCCGCTGATCAGCACCATCGGCACGCCGACCCCAGGCACTGTGCCGGACCCGGCGAGCACCACGTTGGCGCCGACGTGGTTGGGCAGCCGGAACGGGCCGGTCTGGCCGAAGGTGTGCGCCGCGGCGAAGGGGGTCCCGGCGGCCATCCCGCGCTCGTCCCAGTCTGCCGGAGTGATCAGCTCCTCGACCTCGATGGCGTCCGAGAACCCCGAGAAGCCTGCCCTCTCAACGGTGCTCAGCATGTGCTCACGGTAGGGGACACGCAGCCTGCCCCAGTCGAGCTGGCCCGCCGCGAGATTGGGCGCGGGGAAGAGCACGTATGCCGAGCTGTGCCCCGGGGGAGCGAGCGACGGGTCGGTGGTCGACGGCAGCGAGACGAGGAACGACGGATCACGCATGAGCCGACCGTGCTCGAGGTCCTCGAAGACACCGGACCAGGTGCGGCCGAAGGTCATCGTGTGGTGTGCCTGCGCCGGCCAGCCCGTCCGCAGCCCCGCGGCGAGCACCACGCAGGAGGGGGAGTAGCGGGTCGTCGACTCCCGAGCGGCGGGCCGCCCGAGCAGCCGGCGGGCGAGGGGGGCGTCCGGTGTCATGACCACGGCGTCCGCGCTCCACGAGCGCCCGTCGGCGGCGACGAGGCGGGAGACCCGGTTGCCCTGCCACCGCACCTGCGAGACCTCGGTGTCGTAGACGAGCTCGACACCTGCCCGCGACGCCGCCCCGGTCATGGCCGTGGGTATGGCGTGCATCCCGCCGTCGGGGTAGGAGACTCCGGCGACCAGGTCCATGTAGGAGATCACGGCGTAGAGGGCGAGGGCCCGCTGCGGCGACAGGCCGGCATACAGCGACTGGAAGGTGAAGACGCGCTGCAGCCGCTCGTCACGGAAGTAGCGCGCGACGGTGGGCGCGAGGCGCGAGAAGGCGCGCAGACCGGCGAGTCTGGCCAGGGAGGGTCTCGCGAGCCCGAGCACCGAGTCGAAGTTGCGGTCGATGAAGTCGCGGACCTCGAGTCGGTAGAGCGTGGTGATGAAGTCGACGTAGCGCTCGTAGCCACGGGCCTCGGCCGCGCCGGCGAACTCGCTGATGCGCTGCACCATCTTGTCGCGGTCGGAGGTCAGGTCCAGGGTCGTGCCGTCGGCGAACCTGGCCCGGTAGGCGGGGTCGAGACGGCGCAGCGTGACGTGGTCGCCGAGTGACTCGCCGACGGCGGCGAAGCAGTCCTCGAGCAACTCGGGCATCGTCAGCACGGTGGGGCCGCTGTCGAGGTGGTAGGTGCCGCCGCCGCCCTTGCGGACCACCCGCGCGGCTCGCCCCCCGGGGAAGGACTCTCGTTCCAGCACGGTCACCCGTCGACCCGCACCGGCCAGGTGCAGGGCGGCCGAGAGCCCGGCCAGACCCGCGCCCACGACGACGACGTGGTCGGTGGGGCCGGCGTTCACGCCGAGCGGGCGGTGGACAGGCCGATCAGCGACTCGAGGGTCGCCACACCCTCGGCGGTGAGCCCCTGGGCCGAGTGCAGGTGGTCGTGGGCCGCCTGCGCCTGCTCGGTGATCATCTGCTCCACCCGGTCGAGGGCGCCGGTCGAGCTGATCACCGCGCGCAGCTGCGCCACCTGCTCGTCATCGAGGTCGGCGACGCCGAGCAGCTTGTCGAACAAGGCGATCTCGTCGGGCTCCGCGGACGCGAGCGACTGGGCGACGAGCACCGTGCGCTTGCCTTCGCGCAGGTCGTCGCCCGCCGGTTTGCCGGTTGCCTCCGGGTCGCCGAACACGCCCAGCACGTCGTCGCGCAGCTGGAAGGCCTCACCGAGCGCGAGGCCGTAGCGCGACAGCGCTGCCAGGTCGCCCTCCTGCGCCCCGGCCGCGGTGGCGCCGATCAGCAGCGGATGCTCGACGGTGTACTTCGCGCTCTTGTAGCGGATCACGTGGCGAGCGCGCTCGACCCGTTCCTGCGCGGACAGCCCGTCCCACCCGCGGACCGACTCCAGGACGTCGAGGAACTGCCCGCCCATGAGCTGGGTGCGCATCCGGTCGAACAGCTCACGTCCGCGCGCGGTCTCGTGCGCCGGCAGCCCACTGGTGGCATACATCTCGTCGGTCCAGGTCAGGCAGAGGTCGCCGGCGAGGATGGCCCCCGCCTCGCCGTACCGCGCGGCGTTGCCCGACCAGCCCTGGGCGGCGTGGTGGGCGGCGAGGCGGCGGTGGGCGGACGGCATACCGCGACGGGTGTCGCTGCCATCCATGACGTCGTCGTGCAGCAGCGCGGCGGCCTGGAAGAACTCCATCGACGCGGCGGCCCGGATCGCCGCGTCGCTGTCCGGCCCGCCGCCGGCGCGGTAGCCCCAGTAGAAGAACGCGGCGCGCAACCGTTTGCCGCCACGCACCAGGGACGCCACCAGGTCGACGAACGGCGTCATGTCAGCGCCGATCTCGGCCAGGACCGCCTCCTGCGTCGCGATCTCGGCGTCGACCACCGCCTGCACGCGTGCGCGCAGGCGGTAGGCGTCGAGTGGGTTCGACAACGGACCTCCCGGAGGGTGACTACCTCGAGCCTACGGTGCCCGGCGTCGCCTAGGCTGACGGGTATGGCCCACGGAACCGCATCGACCATGCCGAAGGCAGCGAACGCGATGCGGTCCATCCCGCAGATGCTCGCGGGGGAGGGCACGTCCTACAGCTTCGAGTTCTTCCCTCCCAAGACCGACGACGCCGAGGTGGCGCTGTGGGAGTCGATCCGCCGGCTCGAGCGGCTGCACCCGACTTTCGTGTCGGTGACCTATGGCGCCGGTGGCACGACCCGCGACCGCACCGTGCGCATCACCGGGCGGATCGCCCGCGAGACGACCCTCACCGCGATGGCGCACCTGACTTGCGTGGGCAGCTCCGTGGCCGAGCTGCGGCAGGTCGTCGGCGAGTATGCCGGGGCCGGCATCCGTAACATCCTCGCCCTGCGCGGGGACCCGGCGGGCGGTCTGGGCACCCCGTGGACGCCGCACCCGGGGGGCCTCGACCACGCCGACGAGCTGGTCTCCCTGGTGCGCGGCCTCGGCACGTTCACCGTCGGGGTGGCGGCGTTCCCCGACCGGCACCCCGAGTCGCCGAGCCTCGAGCACGACGCCGAGGTGCTGGTGCGCAAGGCTGATGCGGGAGCCGAGTTCGCCGTGACGCAGTTCGTCTTCGACCCCGACACCTACCTGCGGTTGCGCGATCGGGTCGACGCGAGCGGCCGCACCATGCCGATCATCCCGGGGCTCATGCCGGTGACGAACTTCAGCCAGATCACCCGGATGGCCGAGCTGTCCGGGACCCCGTTGCCCGAGAACGTCATCCGCCGACTCGAGCCCGTGGCGGAGGACCGGGTGGCCCTGCGCGCGGTCGGCGTCGATATCGCGACCGAGCTCGCCTCCCGGTTGCGTGACGAGGGCGCGCCCGGCCTGCACTTCTACACGATGAACCGCTCCACCGCGACGCTCGAGGTCTACACCAACCTGGTCCCGGAAGCCGCGGGGCCGCATCACGCCTGACCGTCGTCGCGCCACGCTGGCAAAGGTGGGATGAGCGGCCGGCGCACCGGGTTCTCGGCGATGTTTGCCAGCACGGCTCGACGGGCTCGGCGGGAGCGCGCCCGGATCACTCGAACGGCGCAGGGTCGCCGGCACCGAGCCGGACGATCTCCGGGAAACCACCCGAGAAGTCCACCACCGTGGTCGGCTCGGCCCCGGTGTCGCCGGAGTCGAGCACCGCGTCGACCTGGTGGTCCAGGGTCTCCTTGATCTCCCACCCCTGCGTCATCGGCTCGTCCTCTCCCGGCAGCAGCAGCGTGCTGGACAGCAGCGGTTCGCCGAGCCCGGCCAGCAGCGCGAGGACGACGCGGTGCGAAGGGATCCGCACTCCGACCGTCTTCTTCTTCGGGTGGAGCATCCGCCGGGGGACCTCCTTGAGGGCGGGCAGGATGAAGGTGTACTGCCCTGGCGTCGTCGCCTTGATCTTGCGGAAGACCTGGTTGTCGATCTGGACGAACTGACCGAGCTGGCTGAAGTCGCGGCACATGAGGGTGAAGTGGTGCTTGCTGTCGAGCTTGCGGATCGTCCGGATGCGCTCCAGCCCGTCGCGGTTGCCGAGGGCACAGCCCAGCGCGAAGCAGGAGTCGGTGGGGTAGGCGATCAGCCCACCGGACCGGATCAGGTCCACGGTCTTGGCGATGACCCGTGGCTGGGGGTTGTCCGGGTGCACGTCGAAGTAGCGGGCCATGGGGGTCACCATAGGTGACGGTGTGCGCTCAACGCTGGCCGATACGGTGGGTCGGGTGACCGCACCGATCGACGTCCCCGCCGCCCGCTCCCGCGTTGCCGGACACGTCCGACGCACCCCGGTGATCGAGGTGGAGGGCGGCGCCTTCGGCGTCGGCGAACCGGTGGTGCTCAAGCTCGAGCTGCTGCAGCACACCGGCTCGTTCAAGGCGCGCGGTGCCTTCAACCGCATCCTGGCGGCGCAGGAGCAGGGGGAGCTGCCGGGGAGCGGCGTGATCGCGGCCTCCGGCGGCAACCACGGACTGGCCGTCGCGCACGCGGCGCGACAGCTCGGCATACCGGCCGAGGTCTTCGTCCCCGACGCCGCCAGCCGGGTCAAGGTCGAGGGCATCCGGGCCACCGGTGCCGAGGTGACCGTCACCGGAGCCCTGTATGCCGATGCGTATGCCGCGTGCGCGGCTCGCGCACGGCAGTCGGGCGCCCTCTTCGTGCACGCCTACGACCAGCCGGATGTCGTGGCAGGACAAGGCACGGTCGGGTCCGAGCTGCTCGAGCAGGTGCCGGACCTCGACACCGTGCTGGTGGCCGTCGGCGGTGGTGGGTTGTCGGCCGGTGTGGCGGCGGCGCTCGGTGGCCGGGCCCGGGTGGTGGCGGTCGAGCCTGAATCCATCCCGACGCTGCACGCGGCCCTCGAGGCCGGTGAGCCCGTGGACGTCGAGGTCTCGGGCGTCGCCTCGGATTCGTTGGGGGCAAAGCGGATCGGCGAGATCGCGTTTGGCATCCTGTCGGGGGCCGGTGTGACGAGCGTCCTCGTGAGCGACACGGCGATCATCGAAGCGCGCCAACGCCTGTGGGACCGGTTGCGTCTCGCGGCCGAGCACGGCGGCGCGACGGCCGTGGCTGCGCTGTCGGGCGGTGCCTACGCGCCACAGCCGGGGGAGCGGGTGGGGGTCGTGGTCTGCGGCGGCAACACCGACCCGGCCGGCCTGGCCGCCTCCCGATGACCGCTGACCGGTGCCTGCGGCCGCGGTGCGCGCAGCGGAGGGCCCGGCACCTCTGAGATGCCTCTGCCGGCCGTGGACGTGGACCGTGGACGTGGCCGTGGACGCCGGACCGGACGTGGGGGCAGACGCAGGGCCGGACGTGGCACGGGACCGGCACGGGTCCTCCCCTCCCAGGACCCCTGCCGTTCCCGTGCCGGCGCACACACGCCACCCCACCGTGTGGTGCGGTGCGGTCCCATGGTGGCGGATTTCGGCCGCGTCGGCATCCGCAGAGTCTCAGCCGGCGGACCGAGGTGCCCAGCCGGACCCGTTGCCCGGGCTGCGGACCGATGACCAGGCGGCGGCTCGGGTGCTCAGGCGACCTCTGCCGACTGCCCACCGGTGAGGCGGAGCAGCTCGTTGTACGACGTGGGGAACACGGCCCGGGGATGACCTGCGGCCGCCCACACCTGGCGGTAGCGGCTCAGGGCGATGTCGACGACCGTGAGCGGTGGCGTGCGGTGTGCGATGGGCGGCACCCCGCCGATGGCGAACCCGGTGTGCTCGCGGACGAAGGCGGCGTCCGCCTTGCTGATCTCGTCGAGACCGAGCGTGTCGGCGACCTGGACGATGTCGACCCGGTGGGCGCCCGAGGCGAGGACGAGCAGGGGAGCGACCTCGCCGTCCTCGAGGTGCGCCCGGAAGATCAGCGAGTTGGCGATCTGGCCGATGTCGATGCCGAGCTGGTCGGCGGCCAGGCGCGCGGTGCGGGCGTGCTCGTCGAGGATGGTCACCGCACCCCGGACCCGTTGCTCCTGCAGGACCTGGACGACGCGGAGCACGGAGGGGCTGTCACGCACCTCGAACCCTGAGGCTTCGGTCATGACGAAACGGTAGCCATGACCCGGTCCGTTTGCCCCCGAGACTCGCCATCTGGACGGCGCTGGGCCGGTCCGGGACGTGCGGGCGTCGCGGTGTGACGGCCGCGTCCGAGGTTCTCCACAGGGACTTGACGGGCTGTCGGCGCAGTGGGGTACATTCGTCCGTATCGAACAAACGTTCGAGATAGTTGGTTCGTCCGGTGTGGCGGCGGGCGCCTCGACCCCGTCCGCCGCCCTGCCGGGCGGCGAGGCCCGCGGAGGAGTGGTCATGGTGCGTCGTTACCACGAGCCGGTCGAGGTGCAGTCCCGGTCAGACGTCAGCAGCACTGGCAGCACGGGCAGTACTGGCAGCACGGGCAGCACTGTTCTGGCCGCCGCTCCCTCGGCCTTCCTCTGGCGGGGACGGCTCTACGTCGTCCGGGAGGTGCTCGACCACTGGCGTGAGCGCCGGGCGTGGTGGCGGGACGCGCTGGACCGGTCCGGGTTCGACGCCGGCTCCAGTGAGGACACGACCGGCGATGGCGTGCCCGGGCCGGACGACCTCGAGCAGGAGATCTGGCGGGTCGTGGCCAGTGCCGGACGCCACCGAGGCAGCGGGGTCTACGACCTGGCCGGAGGCGACCGAGACCAGGCCTGGCGCCTGGTCCGCGTCGCGGACTGACCGGTCTGCACCGCACCGGCCCCGCCGAGACCGCACCGACCACGCGCACGCGATCCGTCGGCGACCAACCGCCCGCAACCGACCGACCGACCGCAACCAGCCGACCGCACCAGCCATCGCCACAGACCAAGGGAGACGACGTGACCACCATCCACTCCACCGCCGCGGCACCGCAGGCCCCGGTCGCGGACACCGTGCTCGAACTGCTGGAACGCTCGCGGACGACGTTGCTGGCGGCCTGTGGGGCCGGCAGCGCGGGTGAGCGCTACGTCGATGCGCACCTGGCTGCGTTGCGGGCCGCCGCGGCCCTGCTCGCGGCC
>NZ_VOHR01000181.1 GCF_009192725.1 Segeticoccus rhizosphaerae
TTCGTGCGCGCCGAGATCGGCGAGACCGACCTCACTGCCCTGGCGACCGTCAGCGCGCCCTCGGCCGGCGGGCGCTGGCTCGCCGGCGTGACCCACGCCGACGGCCGGCACTGGAGCGTCGAGGTCCGGCGGGAGGTCGGGCCCGCCGAGCTGCCCGCTTCGTGTGGCAAGGGCGCCGCTCCCGTGACGACCTGGCACACCACCCTGCTCGCCCCTGACCGGACCACTGCGCCCACGTGAGCGGTTCGACCCGGCGACGCACGCAGCCTCAACGCTCAGCCGGGCACGATCCGCGGAACCGCGGACAACGCACGGACAGGGCCGCCCTGAGGGCTCACCGGCGGTCGTCGCGGCCGATCTTGTCCGGGTCCTTGATGTAGGTGGGCCGCCCGTGGAGGGCCCGGTTGGCGAGCCAGGTGAGCGCCCACAGTGCGACGCCGATCACGAAGAGCCATCCCGCGATCTGGTAGTCGGCGGTGTCCCGTCCCGAGAACGGCGTCACCAGGTAGGCGCACAGGATCGCGCCGATGACCGGTATGGCGGTCGGTGCCCTGAAGTGCTGGTGCTCCACCGTGTCCTTGCGCAGCACCAGCACGGCGATGTTGACGACCGTGAAGACGCACAGCAGCAGCAGGGACGTCGTGCCGCCGAGCGCCTCGAGGTCGGCGAAGTAGATCAGCCCGAAGGCCAGTAGCGTCGTGAAGATGATGGCAACCCACGGGGTCCGCCGACCGGCGTGCACCTTGCCGAGCGGCTTCGGCAGGACGTTCTCGTGGGCCATGCCGTAGAGCAGCCGGGAGGCCATCAGCATGTTGATCAACGCCGAGTTGGCCACCGCGAACATCGTGATGAACGCGAAGATCCCGACAGGGAAGGCGGGTGCACCGGCCTGCACGACCTTGAGCAGCGGCGCGTTGCCCTCCCCGAGCTCCTTGACCGGTACGAGCATCACGGAGGAGATCGACACCAGGACGTAGATGACTCCGGTGATGGACAGTCCGATGATCATGATCTTGGGGAAGATCCGCGAGGGCTCCCTGGTCTCCTCCGCCATGTTGACCGAGTCCTCGAAGCCGACCATCGCGAAGAACGCGAGCGCCGTGGCGGCCGTGACGGCGTGGAAGCCGGACTGGCCACCGGGTGTGCTGAAGTCGGTGAGCGGGGCGGGGTCGCCCTTGCCGCCGGCGATGGCCCACACGCCGATCCCGATGATCATCAGCAGGCCGGACAGCTCCACCAGGGTGAGGACCACGTTGGCCTTCACGCTCTCCCCGACCCCGCGGAAGTTCACCGCCGCCACGAGGGCCATGAACGCCAACGCGACGAGCAGGAGCCCGAACCCGCCCTCCGGCAGCTCGATGTGGGTCGCCTTGCCGAAGTTGCCGGCGAACGCCTTGGACGCGCTCGAGGCCGAGGTGAGGCCGGAGCACATCACGGTGAAGCAGACGATGAAGGTGATGAAGTGGATGCCGAACGCCTTGTGCGTATAGACCGCGGCGCCACCGGCCCTCGGGTACTTGGTCACCAGCTCGAGGTAGCTGAACGCGGTGAGCATGGCGACGATGAAGGCACACAGGAAGGGCAGCCAGACGGCACCTCCGACCTCCTGCGCCACCTTGCCGGTCAGGGCGTAGACGCCGGTGCCGAGGATGTCACCGACGATGAACAGCAGCAGCAGACCGGGTCCGATCGCCCGCTTGAGCTCGGGTTGACCCTCGTGCTCGTCCGCGATGGCAGTGCGCGCTGGTTGGTTCATGGCGCACACGGTGACCCGATCGGCGGTGCCTTGTCCACCGCCTAGGGCCTGAAGTCTTGTAAATTCTCGGCATTCGGCCCCTGGGAGCGCGGCCGGCTTGGCGTGCCCGGACTCGCGTCAGGCGTCGATGCGCTCTCGGTCCAACGCACTGGCCGAGTCCACGATGAAGTCCTTGCGCGGCGCCACGTCGCTGCCCATGAGCAGCTCGAAGACCTTCTCGGCCAGCTCCGCGTCCTTGAGGGTCACCCGGCGCAGGGTCCTCTGGCGCGGGTCCATCGTCGTCTCGGCCAGCTGGTCGGCGTCCATCTCGCCGAGGCCCTTGTAGCGCTGCAGCGGCTGCTTGGTCTTCTTCCCGCGTTTGGTGAGGGCGGACACCGTCTTGCGCATCTGCGCCTCGCTGTAGGTGTAGATCAGCTCGTTCTTCTTCCCGCCACCATTCATCACCTCGATGCGGTGCAGCGGCGGCACGGCCGCATAAACCCGGCCGGCCTCGACCAGTGGCCGCATGTAGCGGAAGAACAACGTCAGCAGCAGGGTGCGGATGTGGGCGCCGTCGACGTCGGCGTCGGTCATGATGATGACCTTGCCGTAGCGCGCCATGTCCAGGTCGAAGGACCGGCCCGACCCGGCTCCGACGACCTGGATGATGGCGGCGCACTCGGCGTTCTTGAGCATGTCCCCCACCGAGGCCTTCTGGACGTTGAGGATCTTGCCGCGGATGGGCAGCAGCGCCTGGAAGTCCGACGACCGGGCCAGCTTGGCCGTGCCGAGCGCGCTGTCCCCCTCGACGATGAACAGCTCGGAGCGGTCGACGTCGCTGCTGCGGCAGTCGGCCAGCTTGGCGGGCAGTGACGAGGACTCGAGGGCGTTCTTGCGCCGCTGGGTCTCCTTGTGCAGCCGGGCGCTGATGCGCGACTTCATCTCGGCGACGACCTTCTCGAGCAACAGGCTGGCCTGCGCCTTCGCCCCCCGCTTGGTCGCGGTCAGGTGGGCACCCAGCTCCTTCTCGACCACCTTGGCCACGATCGAGCGCACCGCCGAGGTCCCGAGGACCTCCTTGGTCTGGCCCTCGAACTGCGGCTCCGCCAGCCGCACGGTCACGACCGCGGTGAGGCCAGCGAGGATGTCGTCCTTGTCGACCTTGTCGTTCCCGACCTTGAGGCGCCGCGAGTTGACCTCGAGCTGCTTGCGGAAGACCTTCAGCAACGCCTGGTCGAACCCGGCCAGGTGGGTGCCGCCCTTGGGGGTGGCGATGATGTTGACGAAGGACACCGTCTTGGTCTCGTAGCCGGTGCCCCACCGCACCGCGATGTCGACCTCGCAGTCGCGCTCGACCTCCTTCGGCGACATGTGTCCCTTGTCGTCGAGCACGGGCACCGTCTCGGTGAAGGTGCCGGAGCCCTGCAGCCGCCAGACCTCGGTGACGGCCGGGTCCGGGGCGAGGAACTCGGCGAACTCACTGATGCCCCCGTCGTGCTGGAAGACCTCCTCGGTCGGACCCTCCTCGCCGGGAGTCCCTGCCAGCCCCCGCTCGTCCCGGATGACCAGGGTGAGCCCCGGGATGAGGTATGACGTCTGGCGGGCACGCGCGACCAGCTCGTCGTAGTTGAAGGCGGCCTGCTTGAGGAAGATCTGGCCGTCGGCCCAGTAGCGGACCCGGCACCCGGTGACGCCACGCCGCGCCTTGCCGACGACCCGCAGCTCACTGTTCTTGACGTAGGCCGTGAAGGTCGCCTCCGGGCTTTTGCCCGACCTGGGGTCGTCGAAGACACCCGGCTCACCCCGGCGGAAGCTCATGCCGTAGGTCTTGCCGCCCCGGTCGACCTCCACGTCCAGCCGCGCCGACAGGGCGTTGACCACCGAGGCGCCGACGCCGTGCAGGCCACCGGACGCCGTGTAGGAGCCACCCCCGAACTTCCCACCGGCGTGCAGCTTGGTGAAGACCACCTCGACACCCGTGAGTCCGGTCCTCGGCTCGATGTCGATCGGGATGCCGCGGCCGTTGTCGCGAACCTCGACCGAGCCGTCCGCCAGGAGCACGACCTCGATCCGGTCGCAGTAACCGCCGAGCGCCTCGTCGACGCTGTTGTCGATGATCTCCCACAGGCAGTGCATCAGGCCACGCGAGTCGGTGGACCCGACATACATGCCGGGTCGCTTGCGCACCGCCTCCAGCCCCTCGAGCACCTGCAGGTGGCGAGCGGTGTAGTTGCTGGGGGCGGTCTTGACGGTGCGAGTGGCGGCCACGGAGACAGGACTCCTTCGAGCGGGCGTGCGGAAGTGACGGTTTCGGTTGGGGGCAGGTTAACTCGCCCGCGTTCGCGGGCCCGGCAGGCACGCGGCGGCGACGGCCGGAGGCAGTTGCGCGCTGAGCGAAATCGGCCGTGATTGTGTCCACATGCCGTGCCGTTGGCTCGCGGGAACGAAAGAGCGTGCTTCACTGTTGAAATCAGCGTCAAGCACGATCGACGAGCACCACGACAAGCACAACTGGAGAAGGGACGGACGGGTGCGAGACGGTGGCCAGCACAGGGCAACCGTGACCACCTCGTGTGCGTCCCAGTATGACGTGCCCGAGCAATCGGGTGATACCCCCGCCGGTGGCGCCCAGGCGCCCACGACGACATAAGGATGGCTGACGTGACAACTGCACTGGCACCGACCCTGAGCGCAGCGGACCGCTGCGACCGCTGTGGCGCCCAGGCCTACGTGCGCGCCCGCCTCACCGCAGGCGGCGAGCTGCTGTTCTGCGCGCACCACGGCCGCGAGCACCTTCCCAAGCTGCGCGATCTCGCCCTCGAGATCCAGGACGAGAGCGACCGACTCCACGAGGATCCCTCTCCCACCGCCGCCGTCGACGAGAGCTGATCTGTGCCGGCTCCGGTGACCCTGGTCGCCGGGGCCATGATGCTGGTCGGGCTGGTCGGCATCGCCGTCCCCCTGCTGCCCGGCCTGTTGCTGGTCTGGGCCGGCGTGGCCCTGTGGGCGACGGAGGCCCGCATCACCCTCGGATGGGTGGTCCTCGGGTGCGCCACCCTTCTGATCGCGGTCGGCTCGCTGGTCAAGTACCTCGTTCCGGGGCGACGGTTGCGCCGCGCGGGCGTGCGCACCACCACCACACTCGCCGGCGTCGTGCTGGGCGTGGTGGGGTTCTTCGTGCTCCCGGTCGTCGGTCTCCCGCTCGGCTTTGTGCTGGGGGTCTACCTCGCCGAGAGCGCCCGCCAGCGGTCGCATCCGATTGCGTGGGGTTCCACCAAACAGGCGCTGCGCGCGATCGCGCTGAGCGTCGGGATCGAACTGCTCACCGGTCTGGTGGTCGCCGCCGGATGGGGCGTCACGGTCTTCGTCACCCGCTGACTGGAGCTGGCTGCGTCCAGGGTCCCCTTCGGGTCAGGCGGCACGTCTCGGCGCCAGCTCTCGTCCCCTCAGTGCCAGTCCTCGTCCCCTCAGTGCCAGCCCTCGTCGCGGCGGCGGTCCCAGCGGGCCTCGAGCCGCTGCATGAAACTCCCCCGCGAGGGCGGCGCACCCTTCTTGCGACGTCCGGCACTGCCCGGCTTGCGCACGCTCTCGACCTTGCCGTCCTCACCGACCGCCCCGATCCCCGGATGCTTTTCCCCCTTGGTGCGGACGCGTGCCGGCGTGATCGCCAAGCCGGCGCCTCCCACCATGACGGCGAAGCCGATGCCACCGAGCCAGGTCTGCTGGCCCATGACTCCGAGGACGACGAGGACCAGGCCGACGACCGCGATCACCACGCCGATGATGATCCGACGTCGCTGCCGAGCCTTGGCGCTCGAACCCACCATGTGGGACGCGAACTTGGGGTCTTCGGCATACAGCGCTTGCTCCATCTGCTCCAGCAGATGTTGCTCGTGCTCAGAGAGCGGCATCTCGACCTCCTGTGCGCGGGCGGCACCTTGGTACCGGCGAGCGGTGGACTGGCCAAATGGAGTTGTGGCTTCTCCTTCGCTCTCCGTTCTCCTCCTAAGGATATGTCGCCCGGGACGGATACGGTAGCCGGGAGTCGCCGCGAGCGCTATCGGTCCATCAACGCGGCCGGTCGCACGCTCCCTGCGCCGAAGCGCGCGCTGGCCCGGTCGACGGCGCGATCGGCCTCCCTCCAGCCGTGTTCCGGCTCGTCCAGCAGCCCCTGGATCGGTGAGCCCGCGGCTTCCCGTAGCCCCTCCATGCGCACCCCGACCAGGCGGATCCGGGCCCGCCGGAGACCGAGCGCGTCGTAGAGGTCACGGGCAACCGCGTAGACCTCCCGGCTGACGTCGGTCGCCTCCCGCACGGTGCGCGAGCGGGTGATCGTCGTGAAGTCCGAGAAGCGCACCTTGAGCTGGATGGTGCGCCCGACCAGGCCGGCGGCCCTGACCCGCGCCGCCGTCCGGTCGCTGAGCCGCAGTAGCTGGCGGTGGATCACCGCGGGGTCGTCCACGTCGTGGTCGAACGTCTCGTCCGAGCCGATACTGCGTTCGCGCCGGGCCGGGACCACCGGGCGTGGATCCCGGCCCCAGGCAAGCTCGTGCAGGTGCGGCCCGGCCGCGTCACCCAGCGCGCGGCGCAGGGTCTCCACCGGGGTGTGGGCGAGATCGGCGACGGTGTGCAGCCCGAGCCGAGCCAGCGTTTCCTCGGTGCGGTCGCCCACGCCCCAGATCGCTCCGACCGGGAGCTGGTGCAGCAGGTCGACCGCCTCGTCCTCGGGGACGATGAGCAGCCCGTCGGGCTTGGCGAGGCCGGAGGCCAGCTTGGCGAGGAACTTGGTCGGTGCCACGCCGACCGAGCAGGTGATCCCCTGCTCGTCGGCGACCGTGTCGCGGATCCTGGCCGCGATCTCGCCCGGCCGCCCGAGCCGACGGCGAGAGCCCGAGACGTCGAGGAACGCCTCGTCCGCCGAGAGTGGCTCGACGACAGGGGTGATGCTGGTGAAGTAGGCCATCACCGCGTCGGAGATGCGCTGGTAGAGCCGGTGGTCCGGGGCGAGCACGGTGGCCTGCGGGCACAGCCGCCGGGCTCGCGTCATCGGCATCGCCGCGTGCACCCCGAAGCTCCTGGCCTCGTAGGTGGCGGACAGGACGACGCCCCGGTTGCCTCCGCCGATGATGACCGGAGTCCCTCGCAGCTCCGGCCGGTGCAGCAGGGAGGCCGAGGCGTAGAAGGCGTCCATGTCGACGTGCAGGATCGGGCAGCGGCTGTCGTCGGGTGCCGCACGTCCCCCGTATGCCGTGCGCTCCGGTGCGTCGAACGCTCGCCTGCTCATGCTGGTGATCTACCTCGCTCGTCGCTCATGCTCATGGTCGCGCTCCTCGGCGCTCCGGGCCTCGCTCCGCTCGTGTCCTCACGCTGTCGTCGCCGCTCATGTTGTCGGTCGCGGCTCCTCGGCGCTCCGGGCCTCGCTCCGCTCGTGTCCTCACGCAGTCGTCGCCGCTCATCAGTGCCCCGCGCTGCCCGGGCTGGAGTGCCACAGCTTGCGTGGCGGCGCACCATTGCCATTGCCTGTCGCCCCGGGTCGGTCCTGCACCAGCCGGCCGTTCCTGGTCTCCGGCCCGGCGGGCCGGACATCCGCGTAGGGCGACTGCTTGAAACCGGAGGCGTGGACCAGCACCCGGTGTCCGGAGGGCTCGGTCATCGCCCTCTCCTGCGCTTCGGCCAGGCCCCGCGCCCGGGCATCGGCCTCGGCCAGCGCCGCCTGCGCCGCCTCGAGCCCGCCCCGGCACCAGGCATCCCAGAGCCCCGACAGCTCCCAGGCCCCGGTGGCCCGCAGCGAGACCCCCTTCGGCCCGGTCCGGCGCAGGACGCCGCGCACGAGGAGCATCCAGGAGTGGAAGACCGTGGCGGCATAGGGGCCCTGCGCGTCCTCGAAGAAGGTGGCGTCGATCGGGCCGGTGCCGTCATCGAGGGTCAGGAAGACCACCCGGCGGCCTGAGCGGATCGGTGGGGTCTGGGTGGCGACCTTGACGCCGGCGACCAGCAGCTCGGCCCTGTTGCGCTGTTGCAGCAACCGTGACGAAGAGGTCGCCCCCAACGCGTCGAGCAGGGGCGCGTAGCAGTCGATCACGTGGGCACTGACGTCGAGGCCGAGGACGTCCAGCTCGGCGCGGACCCGTTCGGCTGCGGTCATCTCCGGCAGTCCCGAACCGGCGACGAGCTCGGGGGCATCGCCGAGGTCGAGCATCAGCTGGGCCGGTCCGGCCTGGCGGCGTGCGCTCGGGCGCCGCCCCCGCGCCTGCCCGGCC
>NZ_VOHR01000182.1 GCF_009192725.1 Segeticoccus rhizosphaerae
GCGAGGCGTGTACGGCCGGCCATCGACGCGGTCCGGAAGGCCGCCACCGTGGTCGGACCGCCCGACGTGGCGACGGGCGCCGACAACCGCCGCAGGACCGCCCGGCGGCTGCGGTCGGAGAACGAGGCCACCAGCACCCGGTCGTGCGCCCGCGTGCGCTCGATCGCCTGGACGAGCGGCTGCACCGCGGCCCTCGACTTCACGTCGACGTTGACCCGCAGCTGCGGCCAGGTGCCGAGCAGGTCCTCGAAGAGCGGGATCGGCTCGCTCGTGCCGATGCGCGCGAGCGTCACCTCGCGCCAGGGCAGCTCCGCGATCGCGCCGAGCGCGTCGGTGACACGATCGAGCGTCGCGTCGTGGAACGCGACGAGCCGACCGTCGCTGGTGGCGTGGACGTCGGTCTCCACGTAGCGGTAACCGAGGTCGACCGCTGCGGCGAAGGCCGACATGGAGTTCTCGTGGCCGTCGAGGGAGAACCCGCGATGAGCCATGGCGATCGGCCCGTCCTGGTCGAGGAAGGTCGGAGCCGGGCGGTGGGCTCGGCGCGCGGGCGGGATCACACTCCCACGCTATCGGCGCCGACTCAGATGTCGCGGAAGGTCTGGATGCCGGCCCCGAGCGCGTTGAGCCGCAGGGCCAGGTCCTCATAGCCGCGGTTGATCACATAGACGTTGCGCAGCACAGAAGTGCCCGGCGCAGCCAGCATCGCGAGCAGGATGACCACGCCGGGGCGCAGGGCCGGCGGGCAGATGACCTCCGCGGCGCGCCAACGCGTCGGCCCCTCGATCATCACGCGGTGCGGGTCCATCAGCTGCACCTTGGCGCCCACCTTGGTCAGCTCGGTGAGGTAGATGGCGCGGTTCTCGTAGACCCAGTCGTGGATCATGGTCGACCCCTGGGCGCACGCCGCGATGATCGCGAAGAACGGCAGGTTGTCGATGTTGAGGCCCGGGAAGGGCATCGGGTGGACCTTGTCCAGGGGCGCGGTGAGCGGTCCCGGGATGGTGCGCAGGTCGACCAGCCGGGTGTGGCCGTTGGCGGAGGGATACTCGGGGGTCAGCTCGTACTTCATCCCCATGCCCTCGAGCAGCGCGAGCTCGATCTCCATGAACTCGATCGGGACCCGTCTGATGGTGATCTCCGACTCGGTGACGACCGCCGCCGCCAGCAGGCTCATCGCCTCGATCGGGTCCTCGGACGGGGAGTACTCGACGTCGACGTCGATCTCCTTCACGCCCCGCACGGTGAGGGTGGTCGAGCCGATGCCCTCGATCGTGACCCCGAGCTGCTGCAGGAAGAAGCAGAGGTCCTGCACCATGTAGTTGGGGCTGGCGTTGCGGATGACCGTGGTGCCCTCCCACCGGGCAGCTGCGAAAAGGACGTTCTCGGTCACGGTGTCACCGCGTTCGGTGAGGACGATGGCGCGCTGCGGGGTCACGGCACGGTCGACGTGGGCGTGGTAGGCGCCGTGGGTGGCGGTCACGTCGAGGCCGAACTGGTGCAGTGCGGACATGTGCGGCTCGACGGTGCGGACCCCCAGGTCGCAGCCGCCGGCGTAGGGCAGGCTGAACTCGGTGAACTCGTGCAGGAGCGGGCCGAGGAACATGATGATGGTCCGGGTGCGCCGGGCTGCCGCCTCGTCCATCGCCTCGAGGTTGAGGCGCTCGGGCGGGGCGATCTCCAGGTCGTTGCTGTCGGGCAGCCAGCGGGTGCGGACCCCGATGCTCGCGAGGACCTCGAGGATGCGGTTGACCTCCTCGATCCGGGCCAGGTTGCGCAGCGTCGTCCTGCCCTTGTTGAGCAGCGAGCCGCACAGCAGGGCGACGGCGGCGTTCTTGCTGGTCCGCACGTCGATCTCGCCAGCCAGCTGGACCCCTCCGTCGATCCGCAGGTTCTGCGGGACGGTCGAGCCGACGGCGACGAACTCCGAGTCCAGCTTCTCACCGATCCGCGCCAGCATCTCAAGGCTGAGATTCTGCTTGCCCTGCTCGATGCGGGCGATCGCGCTCTGGCTGGTCCTGAGCAGATCCGCCAATTCCGTTTGGGTGAGGTTCTGATGGCGCCGGGCGTCCCGGATGAGCGTGCCGATGCGGCCAAGGTAGTCCTCATTCATGCGCCCCACTGTAGATCACATGTGAGATATTTCGACAAACGCGCATCGGCGCGTCGGCGCGCCTCAGCAGGTGACGTTGGCCACTCCCGGAGGCAGGAAACGCTGACCGCAGACCTTCTCGGCGATCCCGGTACGGTCGCGCAGGGGAGTGAGCCCGCCGTTCCAGAACTGGAACCCGGCGCCGGTGATCATCGCGAGGTCCAGGTCCATCGGGCTGTCCACGACTCCCTCGTCCAGCATCCGTCGCGCCTCGTCAGCGAGGGCCGACAGCACCTGCTCGCGCACCTGCTCCGGCGTGAGGACCACCCGGCCGCGTCGGCTGCTCCAGCAGGGCCAGCACCTCCGGATCGGGCGCGGGCCGGCCCTCGGGGGAGTGCCGGACCAGGATCCGGGTCTTCTTCAACACCTTGCCGGTGGCGAAGGCCGTGGCCAGCGTCGCCTCGTCGGTCTGCCCGCCGCTGACGACCTCGAGCAACGGCATGACCGCGACGGGGTTGAAGAAGTGGAAGCCGACCACGCGTTCCGGATGGGTCAGCCGGGAGGCCATCTCGGTGACGGAGAGGGACGAGGTGTTGGTCGCGAGGACGCACTCCCGTCCGACGACCGCCTCGACCTGCGCAAAGACCTCCTGCTTGACGGACAGCTCCTGGAAGACCGCCTCGATGACGAAGTCCGCCTCGGCGAAGCCGTCCTTGCTCGCGGAGCCCGTGGCCAGTCCCTTGAGGCGGCGCGCCGCGTCGGCGCCGACCCGGCCCTTGTTGAGCGGCTTGTCGACCTCGCCGTGGACGACGATCTTCTCGGCGAGGATCCGCGGGGTTCGATGTCGGGTCGCCCTGAGGCTACTCGTCAGTAACCCCGCTGGTCAGGCGACCCCGTCGTGACCCCGCTCACGAAGATCCACACGAGGGGTCGACGGCATCACGAGGGGTGGTGCTCGCAGGCGGCGCAGATCACCGGCGCGGCGATGTCGACCTGCCACGGGCGAGCGCCGAGCTGGTCCAGCGCGGCGCGCACGGCCTCGGGCGTGGGCTCCGCCGGGGGTGTCCAGAGCACCCGGCGGAGCAGGTCGGGCGTGAGCAGGTTCTCAACCGGCACGTGGTGCTCGTCCGCGAACTTCCCCAGCAGTTCACGGGATTCGGCCAGCCGTGCGGCGGCGACCGGCTCGCGGTCGGCCCACGATCGAGCGGGCGGGGGAGCGTCGCTCTTGATCGTCAGGGGAGGCAGGTCCTGCTCGGGCAGGCGGAGCGCACGGTGGATGGCGTCGAGCCACTGCCGCTGGTAGCGGCGGACCCCCTTGTGCACTCGCCCGGTGGCGAGGTCGGCCGCGGCCCGCGGCGCCCGGGTAGCCAGGTCGATGATCAGCGCGTCGGGCAGCACCCGGCCGGGTGCGGTGTCGCGCTCCTGGGCGATCGCTTCGCGGGTCTGCCACAGCTCGCGCACGAGGGCAGCTCCCCGGCGGTTGCGGATGCGGTGCATCCCCGACGTGCGCCGCCACGGGTCCAGGCGCACCCGGGGGCCGGTGAAGTGGGTCAACGCCTCGAACTCCTGGGTCGCCCACTCGGTCTTGCCCTGCGCCTCGAGGTCGGCCGCGATCCTGTCGCGCACCTCCACGAGCACCTCGACGTCCAGCGCGGCATAGCGCAGCCACGGCTCAGGCAACGGGCGGGTGGACCAGTCGACCGCGGAGTGCTCCTTGGCCAGGCTCAGCCCGAGGTAATGCGCGACGACCGCGGCCAGGCCGACCCGGGGGAGGCCCACCAGCCGGCTTCCGAGCTCGGTGTCGAACAGCCGCGTCGGCGTGAGGCCGACCTCGGCGAGGCAGGGCAGGTCCTGGGTCGCCGCGTGCAGGATCCACTCCTGCGGTCCGATCACCTCGGCGACCGGCCCGAGGTCGGGGCAGGCGATCGGGTCGATCAGGAAGGTGCCGGACCCGGCGCGGCGGATCTGCACGAGGTAGGCGCGTTGGCCGTAGCGGTAACCGGAGGCCCGCTCGGCATCGAGCGCCACCGGGCCGCTGCCCCGCGCGAGCGCGTCCGCAACGGCGACGAGTCGGCGTTCGTCGGTGACGACGTCGGGCACGCCGTCGGCCGGCTCGTCGAGGGGGACCAGCGCAGGCTCCGCCTCGGCGGGTTCGTGTTCGGGCTCATGATCGGGCTCGTGGTCGGACTCGTGGTCGGACTCGGTCGCCGTGCTGTCCTGGCTGTTGGTCGGCGCCTTCCCGGCTCCTGCATCGCGCAGCGGGGTCATCGGCGCTGACCAGGCAGCGCGGTGACGCCGTCGGGCAGGGGTGGAAGCCCCGCGATCGTGCACAACAGGTCGACCCACGCGGACAGGTGCCCGCCCAGGTCCTGACCCACCGGCGTCCAGGACGCGCGCACCTCCATCTCGACGGTGGGCTCGCGATCGGCCAGGCCGGCGAAGCTCTCGGAGACGACGCGGGTCACGGTGCCCGCCTCCGCGGTGTAGCCGATGTCCCGCGCGCCCAGGCTGTCCACCAGCCAGGACCAGCCGACGGCGCCGAGCATCGGGTCGGTCGCCACCTCGGGCTCGAGCTCGGCGCGCGCGAATGTCACCGCGCGCCAGACACCCTCCCACGGCTCCGGAGCGGATGGGTCGTGCAGCAGCACGAACCGCCCCGAAGCGAGCTCGTCACCATCATCGGCGTCACCGGTGGCGACCACCTCGGCGGTGAGGGCCACGGCATACGGCGCGATGCGGGTGGGCGCAGGCACTTCGGTGAGGCGGACCTCGGGGCGCAACCGCGCGCCACGCAGATCGAGCAGGGCCTGCGTGAACTCGGGAGGGGCGTCGCTGACGCTTCGCGTTGCCACAGCAGCAGGGTATGTCGGCACGTTGCCCGAGGCGGGTAGGCCACGCCGGATGGGCCGACCCGATGCGCCCGGTCGGCCGCCCCGGGTCGCGTGCGAGGATCGGCCCGTGACCCCCCCTGCTGCCCCCAGCCCCCGTGACAGCGCCCTCGTCCGTGCCGCCCGCGGTGAGGCGGTGACGCACACACCGGTGTGGTTCATGCGGCAGGCCGGGCGCTCGCTGCCGGAGTACCGCGCGCTGCGGGAGGGCGTCCCCATGCTGGAGGCGTGCCGCACGCCCGACCTCGTCGCCGAGGTCACCCTGCAGCCGGTGCGACGGCACGGAGTCGACGCCGCGATCTTCTTCAGCGACATCGTGGTGCCGTTGGCCGCGGTCGGGGTGGACCTCGACATCGTCCCCGGTGTGGGCCCGGTCGTGGCCGAGCCCTTCCGCACGCGCAAGGACCTCGACCGGTTGCCCGAGCTGACCCCCGACCTGGTGCCCGACATCACCCGAGCCGTCGAGCTCCTCGTCGCCGAGCTGGGGCCGACGCCGCTGATCGGGTTCGCCGGCGCACCGTTCACCCTCGCCTCCTACCTCGTGGAGGGCGGACCCTCGAAGAACCACGAGCACACCAAGGCGTTGATGCACGGCGACCCCACTCTCTGGCACGACCTCGGGTCGCGGCTGGCCCAGATCTCCGGATCCTTCCTCCGGGTCCAGGCACAGGCCGGGGCCTCGGCGGTGCAGTTGTTCGACTCCTGGGTGGGAGCGCTGCCGCGCGCCGACTACGAGCAGTTCGCCCAGCCGCACGCGGCCTCGGCGCTCGCGGCCGTGGCCGACCTCGACGTGCCGCGCATCCACTTCGGGGTCGGCACCGGCGAGCTGCTCGCGTCGATGGGCGCGGCGGGCGCCGAGGTCGTCGGTGTGGACTACCGACTGTCACTCACCGATGCGCTGGCCCGGCTCGACGGCCGGTATGCCGTGCAGGGCAACCTGGATCCCGCGCTGCTGTTCGCACCGTGGGAGGCCATCGAGGCGAAGGTCCGAGCCATCGTGCAGGAGGGCTTGGCCGCGCCGGGCCACATCTTCAACCTCGGCCACGGGGTGCTGCCGGCCACCGACCCGGACGTCCTCACCCAGGTCACGGCGCTGGTGCAGGAGTGCTCCCGCCGCTGACCGCCGCGGTGCGGCGCCGGCGCAGCCAGAACAGCACCGGCATGCCGACCACGAGCACGAGCGCGATGAACGGCACCAGCACGCCCAGCACGGTGACGACGGCCGCGGCCGCCGAGACGAAGGCGTGCCAGCCGGCCGACAGCCCCTCGACGAATCCGCTGGGTCCGGCCGGGGCCGGCTCCACCGGCACCGCCGTGGTGCTCAGCGTCACGGTCACCGTCGACATGGCGACCTGCGTCTTCAGGCTGGACATCTGGGACTTCAGCGACTCCAGGGTCGCCTCCCGGGTGGTGAGCGCCGACTCGAGCTGGGTGATCTGGTCGAGGTCGGCCGCGTCCCTCATCAGCCGCCGCAGCCGGTCGACACTGGTCTGCATCGTCGTGATCCGGCTGGCGGTGTCGACGTAGTCCTTGGTGACGTCCGTGCTGCTGGTGGTCCGCTCGGTCACCGTGCCGACGTCGGCGAGCTGACCCAGCACGGTGTCGAGCCGTTCGGCCGGCACCGCCAGGGTGATGGTCGCGCGCCCGCCGAAGTCGCGGCTCGGCGAGGTGCGCAGGTCATCGTCCCCGCCGACCTGCTCGTCCACCACGTAACCCTGGGCAGCCGCCAGGATCCGGTGCACCCGGGCCACCGACTGCTTGACCTGGTCGACGCGGATGGTCAGGTCGGCGGTGCGGATCAGCTTGCGGTCGGCCTGGGCGACGTCGACCGCTTGCTCGGCGGCCGGGCTGGCGTCGCTCGAGCCGACCGAACCGACCGAGTTTGGCCCGGCGGGCTCGGGCTCGCTCCGGAGGGAGGTCGCGGAACGCGCGGAGCCGCCACCGCTCTGATCGGCCACGCCCGCGCTGGAGCGGGACCCGCCGTCCCCGCTGCAGCCGGCGACGAGCAACGTGCACAGACCTGCGGCGGCAACCAGCGCCGAGGTCCGTCGATGTGTCCTGATCATGACCGCTCTCCTTGTCCGGTGTGCGTACCGTCAGGACTTGGAGGGACGCCGGGGCGAGTCGGATCCACATCGGCGGTCTCGATGTCGTTACGACCCGGACACGAGTCGGTCTCGTGAGAACCTGACGCCATGGGTGCAGCGGTCGCGGTCGTGGGTGGCGGGATCAGCGGGCTGACGGCCGCCTGGGAACTCATCCGGGCCGATCCCACCCTGCAGATCACGGTGCTGGACGCGGGGGACGAGGTCGGCGGCAAGCTGCGGCGCGCCACGGTCGCAGGCGTGTCGATCGACGTCGGCGCCGAGTCGATGCTCGCGCGACGGCCGGAGGCGGTCGGCCTGGTCGAGGAGCTCGGCCTGGCCGACCGGCTCGTCCACCCTGAGCCGGTGGGTGCGTCGATCTGGTCGCGGGGCAGGTTGCACCCGATGCCCAAGGGGACGCTGATGGGCGTGCCGGCCAGTCCGGGCACGGCGCGCGGGTTGCTTTCCGATGACGAGGTGGCACGCGCCGAAAGCGAGGCGCAGCAGCGCTTCTCGCCGATCGAGCAGGACCTGTCCGTCGGCGACTTCGTGGCCGGACGAGTCGGTGATGCCGTCGTCGACCGGCTGGTCGAGCCGCTGCTCGGCGGTGTCTACGCCGGGCACGCGCGGCAGCTCTCGCTGCACGCGACCGTGGCGCCGCTCTGGCAGGCCGCGACCCGCGGCGACTCGCTGCTCAGGGCTGCCGAGCGCGCGGCGGTCGCCGCGGTGGGCAACCAGGCCCCGGTCTTCGCGGGCCTCGTGGGCGGAATCGCCGTGCTGCCCCAGCGGCTGGCCGAGCTCCTGTCGGCCAGGGGCGTGCGGATCGAGAGCGGCGCCATCGTGCGCCGGGTGGAGCGGACCCCTTCCGGCTGGCGGGTGGTCGCCGGGCCCGTGCCGGCACCGGTCGCGTGGGACGTCGAC
>NZ_VOHR01000183.1 GCF_009192725.1 Segeticoccus rhizosphaerae
CGGGTGAGCGCGCTCATGCGGGGTCGCAGGCGCCCCTGACCGCGGCCGCCGGCGCGCGCCGTCCCCGGGCTGGCGTGGACGCGCTACCCCGTGTGCGAACCCCCCGCATCGTTCTCAACCATTTGGTTGACAGGCCTTGGAGTGGCGGCCTATCCTCGTGATCAACCAAAAGGTTGAGGAGAAGGACGACGACATGGCCGACCAGCTCTCCCGGGTCTTCGCAGCGCTCGGGGACCCGACCCGACGCGACATCGTGGCTCGGCTCGCCGCGCAGGACGCCACCGTCGGAGAACTTGCAGCGCCGTATGACGTGTCGCTGCAGGCGGTTTCGAAGCACCTCAAGGTGCTCGAGGACGCCGGTCTCGTGACCCGCACTCGGGACGCGCAGCGCCGACCGTGCCATCTCGAGGCGGAGGTGTTCAACCTCATGACCAAGTGGATCGAGCGCTACCGCAGCGAGGCCGAGGAGCGCTACCAGCGTCTGGACGCGGTCCTCGCGCAGATGCAGGGCAGGACCATCAGAAGCCACGACCAGGGAGCAGCATCATGACCACCACGCAGCACGGCACCAACCACGCGGAGGCGACGATCGAGGCGATCCCCGACCTGCCGGTGGTGAGGATCACCCGCGACTTCGAGGCGACCCCCGAACAGATCGTCCGGGCGCACACCGATCCCGACCTGTTCGTCCAGTGGATCGGTCCGAACGGCATGGACGTCCGGATCGACCGGTGGGTGACCGGGACGGGCGGGAGCTACCGCTACTGCTGCTCGCGCGACGGCGAGGAGTTCTGGTTCTACGGATCGTTCCACTACGTGGGCAGCGGCCGCCTGGTGCAGACCTTCACCTGGGAGGGCATGCCCGAAGGAGTCTCGTTGGAGACCATGACCTTCGAGGACCTCGGTCTCGGCCGCACTCGGATGGTCAGCACCGCGGTGGTGGAGACCCTCGAGGCCCGGGACGGCATGCTCGCCAGTGGCATGGAGGTCGGCATCAACGAGGGCTACGCCAAGCTCGACGGTCTGCTCGCCGCAGGTGCGTTGTGAGCGACGACACCGCGGCGGAGCGGCACCGTCGCGTTGCGCAGCGGTTTGGCTCCGCGGTCGCGGGCGTCGCGCCCGGCGACTGGGATTCACCCGCCCCGGTGGCCGGCTGGACGGCACGTCACGTCCTCGACCACCTGCTCGAGTGGAGCCGGGCCTTCCTCGCCTCGGGTGCTGGCGTCGAGCTGCCGGCAGGCCCGTCCACGAGCACCGATCCCGCGGGGGCATGGGCAGTCCACGCGGCAGCTGTGCAGGAACTCGTCGAGGAGCCCGGTGACCGGTCACTGTCCAACCCGCACACCGGCGACGTGCCCCTGGCTGTCGCGATCGACCAGTTCTACACGAGCGACGTCTTCATGCACACGTGGGACCTCGCCCGTGCCACCCACCAGGACGACCGGCTCGACGAGGCGGAGTGCGCGAACCTGTTGGCAGGCATGGAGCCGCTCGACCAGATGCTCCGCGAGAGTGGACAGTATGGCGCTCGGGTGCCCGTGCCGGACGACGCAACGGCCCAGGACCGGCTGGTGGCCTTCATCGGTCGTGATCCGCTGTGGCGCCCACCCGCGCGTTCCTGATCGGTCGCGAGACCTGTTTGGCCAGGCACGGCGGCATCCCCGCGGTGGCCGTCGCCTCCTCGCGCCGGTAGACGCTGGGCGGGACACCCACCAGTTCGGTGAAGCGAGTGCTGAAGGTGCCCAATGAGGAGCAGCCCACCGCGAAACAGACGTCGGTGACGCTGAGGTCGCCGCGGCGCAGCAGCGCCATCGCACGCTCGATGCGCCGGGTCATCAAGTAGGAGTAGGGCGACTCTCCGTAGGCCAGCCGGAACTGGCGGCTGAGGTGTCCTGCCGAGACGTGCACGCCCCGGGCGAGTGCCTCGACGTCCAGGGGCTGCGCATAGTCGCGGTCGATGCGGTCGCGCACCCGGCGCAACAACGCGAGGTCGCTCAGCTGCGGCGCGGCGGGGCGTGCCGCAGCAGGGACGGCCGCGGTCGGAGCGAACTCGCGGATCATCACCTCATGGTACGCAGCGATGCAGTTCATGACCCGAACGCTAGGGACGATCGCATGCCGTGTGCTTCTCGATTCCTGACCGGTTGACCGCCTGCAGCGCCCCGTGGCCGCGCACCGCGCCTGCGAGAATCACGCCCATGAACCGGTATGTCGTGCTGTTGCGTGGCGTGAACGTGGGCCGGGCCAAGCGGATCGCCATGGCGGACCTGCGCGCCCTGCTGTCCGACCTCGGCTACGAAGACGTGCGGACCCACCTGAACAGCGGCAACGCGGTCGTCTCCGCGACGCGCACGTCGCCTGAGCGGGTTGCCACACGGGTGCAGCGGGCCCTGGCCGACCGGCACGGCCTCGAGGTCGGATGCGTCGCCCGGTCCGGCGACCAGTTGCGCGCGACGATCGCCGGGCTCCCGTGGCCGGACAGGGCGACCGCGGGCGCCAAGCTGCTGGCCCACTTCCTGTCCGCCGACCCCGACCCGGCCCTGCTGGAGGCCCACGACCCGAGATCGCTCGACTCCGGGCGGATCGCCCTCGGGGAGCGGGTGATGTACCAGTGGTGCCCCGACGGTGTCCTCGCCGCGCCGCCGGCCTCCGCCTGGCTCGAGAAGCACACCGGGGTGGTTGCCACCGGCCGCAACTGGAACACCGTCACCAAGCTCACCGCGATGCTGGACGCCTGACCCTCGACGGTCCGTGCTCGTCAGATGTCGACAATTCAGTAGTCGGTACTGAGGCTGCGGCTGCGCGACGCGGGGCACGCGGACGAGACGATCGCCTGCGCGCTGGGCATCCCCGCCCAGAGCGTCTCGGTCATCCTGCGGGTGGCGACGGCCAAGCTCGACAGCTCGCGCAGAACTGCCCCGAGCGCTCGCTCCGGTCCGCCGAAGGAGCACCGCCCTGGTCCAGGCACTGGCAGCACCGCACCGCTTCTTAGGGTTCCGCGCGGGCGTTCAGCCGCCACAGACCTCGTCCACGTGTCTGCGGGCGGGGCTCTCGAGTCTCGCCCGGAGGGCGCTGAAGAGCTCCGCGGCGCGCGTTCCGGTCCAGTCGCGGGGCAGCAGCTCGGTCGCGAGGCCGGGGTCGAGGAAGGGCAACCGACGCCAGGAAGTCAGGGCACGGACGTAGTCGGCGAAGGCCTGCTGCTCGTCGTCGGGGCCGCGCCGGCGCCGCCACCGGGTGAGGACCGGTCCGTGAGCGGCGCGGAACTCGGCATACAGGCGATCCAGGCCGTCGAGGTCCCACCAGGTGCTCGCCTCCTCGCGCACGTCCCGGAAGCCGAGGTAACTGGCCCCGAACAGGTCGACGTAACGGCTCAGTCCGTGCCGCTCCAGCACGTCCCGCGTCTCGCCCTCCAGGTGGCCGGGCGCGATCCACACGCCGGGGCCGACCGTGCCGAACCCCAGCCAGGTGAGCCGTGACCGCAGAGTGTGGCGGTGCTGCCGCTCCGTCTCGGGGACGCTGAAGACGGCGAGGATCCAGCCGTCCTGCAGGCTGGCGCGTGGCCGCTGGAAGATCCTTCGGTCGCCCTCGTCGAGGATGCTGCGGGCCCGCTCCGACAGCGCATAGCCGGCGGTGCCGCCGTGCCGCTCGGGCTCGAGGATCCCCCGGCGCTTGAGCCGCGAGATCGACGAGCGGACGGCGGCCTCGTCGACGTCAAGAGCGGCCATCAGGCGGATCAGCGAACCGACCCCCAGCCAGCCACCGACGTCCCGCGCATACAGGCCGTAGATCGTGACGATGAGCGCGCGCGGCCGTGCGGCAGCCGGGCTCGGCCCCGGTCCGGCGCTGGCGGTGGAGGACACGAGGATGACCCTAGCGCCTTCGGCACGGTCGTCACGAGAGCGCGATGTCCATTCATGACGAACTCTTGACTGTCGTCACAGTCGGAGCATACTGGTGCGCACACCACCCGCGGACGCGAAGAGGTCACCGATGGAGCTCGCCCCCTCAGCCCACGTGGACACGTTCTGTCGTGACAACCTGCCGCCGCAGGACCTCTGGCCGGAGTTCCTCTTCACCATCCCCGACGTGCAGTATCCCGAGCGGCTCAACGCCGGCGTCGAGCTGCTCGACGCGACGATCGAGCGGTTCGGGCCCGACCGTCGCTGCCTGCTCACCCCCGACGGGCAGACCTGGACGTATGGCGACCTGTTGCGTCGGGCGAACCAGGTCGCCGGCTACCTCGTGGACGAGTGCGGGATCGTGCCCGGCAACCGGATCATGCTGCGGGGACCCAACAACCCGTGGCTGGTCGCCTGCTGGTTCGCGGTGCTCAAGGTCGGGGCCGTCGTCATCCCGACCATGCCGCTGCTGCGGCCGCGCGAACTGCTCACCATGGCGGAGATCGCCACGTTCGACCTCGCTCTGTGCGACCACCGGTTCACCGCCGACCTCGAGGCCGCGGGCATCCCGGGGTTGCGGATCGTGGAGTACTCCGGCTCGGGCCAGTCCGACCTGGCCGCCCGGATCGCCGACCAGCCCACCGAGTTCGACGCCGTCGACACCGCGGCCGACGACGTGTGCACGCTCGCCTTCACCTCCGGGACGACCGGTCGCCCCAAGGCGACGATGCACTTCCACCGAGACGTGCTCGCCAACGCCGACACGTTCTCCAAGCACCTGTTGCGCCCCGAGCCGGACGACCTGTTCACCGGCACCCCGCCGCTCGCCTTCACCTTCGGGCTCGGCGGACTCGTCGTCTTCCCGATGCGGGCCGGCGCCGCCACGTTGCTGGTCGAGAAGGCCACCCCCGACGAGCTCGCCGGGCTGATCGGCGAGCACCACGCCACCATCTGCTTCACCGCGCCGACCGGCTACCGCGCCATGATCGCCGGCCACCACCACCAGGAGCTCCGGTCGCTGCGCCGCGGGGTGTCGGCGGGCGAACACCTCCCCGAGGCCACCTGGCGAGCCTTTTACGAGGCCACCGGCGTCAAGCTGATCGACGGCATCGGGTCGACCGAGATGCTGCACATCTTCGTCTCGGCGGCCGACGACGACATCCGGCCCGGCGCCACGGGGCGTGCGGTGCCCGGCTACGAGGCGGCGATCGTCGACGCGCAGGGGCAGCCGATCCCCGACGGCGAGCCGGGGCGGCTTGCGATCAAGGGACCGACCGGGTGCCGCTACCTCGCCGACCCGCGCCAGACGGCATACGTGCAGAACGGCTGGAACCTCACCGGGGACACCTTCATCCGCGACGAGGACGGCTACTTCTGGTACCAGGCGCGCAGCGACGACATGATCGTCTCCTCCGGCTACAACATCGCGGCCCCGGAGGTGGAGGAGGCCCTGATGCGGCACGACGACGTCGTCGAGGCAGCCGTCGTCAGCGTGCCCGACGAGGCCCGTGGCGCACTGGTCAAGGCCTTCGTCGTCCTCCACGACGACGCGAAGAAGGCCGTGCGCGACCCGGCGGCGGGGGCGGCCAAGATCAAGGAGCTGCAGGACTTCGTCAAGGCCGAGATCGCGCCCTACAAGTACCCCCGCGCGATGGAGTTCATCGACGACCTGCCGCGCACCTCCACCGGCAAGCTGCAGCGCTTCCGGTTGCGTCAGGACGGCTGAGGCATGCAGATAGCCGTCATCGGAGGCGGTCCGGGCGGCCTCTACTTCTCGGCTCTGGTCAAGGCCCTCGGCCCCCAGCACGAGATCACGGTCTGGGAGCGCAACGCGGCCGACGACACCTTCGGCTTCGGCGTGGTCTTCTCCGACGAGACGCTTGGGGGCATCGAGCACGCCGATCCGGTCGTGTTCGACCAGATGCAGCGGGAGTTCGCGCGCTGGGACGACATCGACGTCCACTTCAAGGACACCGTGATCACCAGCGGCGGCCACGGGTTCGCCGCTATGAGCCGCAAGCGGCTGTTGCAGATCCTGCAGGCCCGGTGCGCCGAGCTGGGCGTCACGGTGCACTTCCGCACCGAGGCACCACCGCTGGCCGAGCTGCGGGCGAGCCACGACCTGGTGCTCGCGGCAGACGGGCTGAACTCTGCGGTGCGTCGGGAGCTCGCAGCGACCTTCCGGCCGACGCTGGACCAACGGCACTGCAAATACATGTGGCTGGGCACCGACAAGGTCTTCGAGGCGTTCAAGTTCTACGTCCGCGACACCCCGCACGGCGTCATGCAGATCCACGGCTATCCCTTCGACGCCCACGGCAGCACCTTCATCATCGAGATGAACGACGAGGTATGGCGTGCGGCCGGCTTCGCGGCGTTCGCCGAGCGGGAGTTCCTCCCCGGAGAGTCCGACGAGAAGTCCATCGCGGTGGTCAAGGACCTGTTCGCGGACGTGCTCGAAGGACACGACGTGATGGCCAACAACTCACGGTGGATCAATTTCACCACCGTGCGCAACGAGCAGTGGCGGCACGACAACGTCGTCATCCTCGGCGACGCCGCCCACACCGCCCACTTCTCGATCGGTTCCGGCACCAAGCTGGCCATGGAGGACGCGCTCGCCCTGGCGGCGTGCCTGCACGAGCACGCCGACCTGGACACCGCACTCGAGGCCTACGAGGCGGAGCGCAAACCGGTGGTCGCGTCGACCCAGCGCGCCGCCCAGGCGAGCCTCGAGTGGTTCGAGAACCTCGGCCAGTACACCCACCAGGACCCCGAGCAGTTCGCGTTCAACATCATGACCCGTAGCCGGCGAGTCACCTACGAGAACCTCAGGGTTCGCGACCCCGAGTTCGTGGAGCAGATGGATGCCTGGTTCACCCGGCGGGTGCGTGACGGCATACCCGTGTCGGAGCGGCCGGGGCCCACGCCGCCCATGTTCCAACCGTTCCGGCTGGGCGCCCTGGAGCTGGTCAATCGCGTGATCTGCTCCCCCATGGACATGTACGTCTCGCGTGACGGCATGCCGGGTGACTTCCACTTCGTCCACCTCGGCGGCAAGGCGCTCGGGGGGGCGGGCCTCGTGATGACCGAGATGGTCTGCGTCTCCCCCACCGGCCGGATCACCCCCGGCTGCACCGGCCTGTGGAGTGACGAGCAGGCGGCGGCGTGGCGACGGCTAACCGACTTCGTGCACGACAACAGTGCCGGCAAGATCGGCATCCAGGTGGGCCACTCCGGGCGCAAGGGATCGACCAAGCTGATGTGGGAGGGCATCGACGAGCCTCTGCCCGAAGGCAACTGGCCGGTCGTGGGGCCGTCGCCCATCCCCTACCGAGAGGGCGTCAACCAGGTGCCGGAAGAGCTCAGCGAGGAGCAGATGCGGGACATCCTCGAAGAGTTCGTCACGGCCGCTCACCTGGCCGACACCGCTGGGTTCGACCTGCTCGAGCTGCACTGTGCGCACGGCTACCTCTTGTCCAGCTTCATCTCTCCGGTGACGAACAGGCGCACCGACGGCTTCGGCGGCGACCTCGCCGGCCGCCTGCGCTACCCGCTCGCGGTCTTCCGGGCGATGCGGGCGGCCTGGCCGGTGGACAAGCCGATGACGGTGCGCATCTCGGCGACCGACTGGGTGGAGGGCGGCATCACCGGCGAGGACGCCGTCGCGATGGCGCGAGCCTTCAAGGCGGCAGGCGCGGCCGCCATCGACGTGTCGTCGGGGCAGGTCACGCCCGACGAGCAACCGGAGTTCGGGCGTTCCTACCAGACGCCGTTCGCCGATGCGATCCGCAACCGGGTCGGCATACCCACCATCGCGGTCGGTGTCATCTCCTCCTGGGACGACGTCAACTCCCTGGTGCTCGCCGGCCGCGCCGACCTGTGCGCCATCGGCCGCGCCCACCTCTACGACCCCAACTGGACGCTGCACGCCGCGGTCGAGCAGGACTACGACGGGCCCGGCGCGGTCTGGCCGCTGCCGTGGCGGGCCGGCC
>NZ_VOHR01000184.1 GCF_009192725.1 Segeticoccus rhizosphaerae
CTCCCGAACCCGTCGCTGCCACCGGCGCAGGTTCGACGTCGCGCGCCGGGGCCGCGCCCGGCGCGGGAGTCGGAAACGGCGGACGGCCGTTGGCCAAGCCGCCGGTCCGCAAGTATGCCAAGGACCGTGGCGTGGATCTGGCCCAGGTCTCCGCTTCCGCCGGCGACGGCATCATCACCCGCGCTGACATCGACGCCTTCCTGGGTGGCGGTGGCGCCGAGGCGCCCGCGGCGGCGGGTGAGCCGGCTGACGGTGGTGCCGGCACGGCATACGCACCGCCGGTGTTCTCGCGCTCTGGCGAGCGGGAGGTGCGCATCCCCATCAAGGGCGTGCGCAAGATGACCGCACAGGCGATGGTCGGGTCGGCGTTCAGCGCGCCGCACGTCACCGAGTTCGTCACCGTCGACGTCACCCGCACGATGAAGCTCGTCGACCGCCTCGGCGACGACCGCGACTTCCGCGACGTCAGGGTGTCCCCGCTGCTCATCGTGGCGAAGGCCCTGTGCCTCGCGGTGCGTCGCAACCCGGGAATCAACGCGACCTGGGACGAGGCCGCGGGCGAGATCGTGCAGAAGAACTACGTCAATCTCGGCATCGCGGCGGCGACCCCCCGCGGGTTGATCGTGCCCAACATCAAGGACGCCGACCAGATGTCGCTGCGGCAGCTCGCCGACGCGATGGCCGACCTGGTGTCGACGGCGCGGGCCGGGCGCACCCAGCCCGCAGCGCAGAGCGGCGGCACGATCACGATCACCAACGTCGGGGTCTTCGGCGTCGACAACGGCACGCCGATCATCAACCCCGGGGAGTCGGCGATCCTGTGCTTCGGCGCGATTCGCAAGATGCCGTGGGTCGTCGGCAACAAGGTGAAGCCGCGGTGGGTGACCCAGCTGTCGGTCGCCTTCGACCACCGCCTGGTCGACGGAGATCTCGGGTCGCGGTTCCTCGCCGACGTGGCGGCGGTGCTCGAGGACCCAAGCAAGGCACTCGTCTGGGCCTGATCTCTCCCCTCCCCTCCTCCCGCTAATTGCTGGCGAAGGGCGTCACCGATGACGCCCTTCCCCAGCAACAGGTGAGCGGGCACCACCGTCCACAGGTGGATGCGTGGCCCTGCTGTGTGGTCGTGCCCGCCGCCACGCTGTCGGCATGGTTGATGTCCGAGGCGATCCGGCCAGTCCCAGTCCCGGTCCCGCTCGTTGCTGGGAGAAGGGGTCGCCGACGACGCCTTCTCTCAGCAACAACGACGAGGGGCGCACGTCGCGGACGGTCAGGCGAGCCGCGGTCGTCGAGGCCGTCGAGGCGCTCGCCATGACCCAGGGCGGTGTCGTGTCCCGTGCGCAGGCACGCGCGCTCGGCGCCGGGAAGGCTCGGGTGCGCACCGAACGTCGGTGCGGTCGCTGGGCAGTGTCCGGGCGAAACACCGTCGTGACCCACCGCGGCGAACTCGCGCAGTCAGGGCAGTGGTGGCAGGCGGTGTTCGAGGTCGGCGCGGGCGCTGTGCTCGACGGGGCCACCGCGCTCGCCGCCGCCGGACTGTGTGGGTATGACGAGTCGCTGCACCTGAGCGTGCAACATGGCCGCGACCCGCACCGCCTCCCCGAGCTGCGGGTGCACGAGGTGATGGCGTGGCACGAGGAGGACATCGTGCGGGTCGGGATCCCGCGGGTGAAGCCGATCGTGGCAGCGGTCCGCGCCGCCGCCTGGGCGCACACCGATCGGCAGGCCGCGCTGATCCTGTTGATGACCAGCCAGCAACGCCTCGCTCGGCCCGTCGACCTGCTCGCGTATGCCGAGTCGCGCCTGCGCTTGTCCCGTCGCCGGGTCATCGAGGCGGTACTGCGGGACGCCGCGTCGGGGGTGCAGGCGCTCGGTGAGCTCGACTTCGCGCGGCTGCGCCGCAAACGCGGCCTGCCCGAGCCGAGCCGGCAGGTCGTGCGTCGTCGACCGGGCGGCCGTGCCTACCTCGACGTGGAGTGGGAGGAATACGGCGTGGTCGTCGAGGTCGACGGTGTACAGCACGAGCAACCGCTGAACCGCCTCGACGACGCGCTGCGCCAGAACGACGTCGTCATGGGCCGGCGCGTGGTGTTGCGGATCCCCAACCTCGGGCTGGATCCTGCAGGAGGATCGGTTCCTGGATCAGGTCAGGCAGGTGCTGCGCTCCCGCGGCGCCCCCCTCGACCCGCGGCCTCGCGTTGTTGCTGGGGGAGGGCGTCATCGATGACGCCCTCCCCCGGCAACTTCGGGGTCAGGCGCGGTGACGGCCGGTGGGTTGGCCGCTCAGGTCGCGCCCAGCCGCCCGGGCCTCGACTCGGCGCAGGGCAGCCAGGACGAGCTCAGACGCGGCTCGACCGTCGCCGTCCGCGCCGTCGCCGTTCTTGGCGTCTCCGGACGCTGCCGCGCCGGCGGGCGCGGTCAGCTCGGCGATCGCGTGGCGCCCCGGCCCGTGTCCATCCTCGGAGGGCGAAGAGTCCGCGTCGCCGTGCGCGTCGGGGCCCTGCATACCAGGGGAGGGCGGTGCCATCGGCGCATTCGGCCCGGCCCCCGCTCCCTCTGAGCCGTGCACGTCATGGTCGGCCTGTGCCGCCGCCTCGGCCGCGGCGGCACGCTCCGCGGCGGCGGCCTGCATTCCGGACTGGGTCCGCAGCTCGATCCGTGGCAGGAAGAGCAGCACGATGAACCCGAGCACCACGACGAGGGCGCCGATGAGGAAGACGAGGTCCATCGCGTCGGAGAAGCCGACCCGGAAGGGGTACGCCAGCGCGTCGGGCAGCTTGCCCAGCACGGATGAGTCGTTGAGGATCCCCGTGCCACCGGCACCGCCCCCGCCCCCGCCCTGCCCGGCGTGGGTCAGCGCCTTGACGAAGTTCGCGGTCTGCGGATCCTGCATCAGCTTCGGGTCGTGCAGCGCCTGCTGGAAGGCCGGCGTCGGCACGGCCTGCTGGAGCGCGCCCTGGATCTTGGATCCGGCCGAGCTGAACAGGATCGACAGGAAGATGGCGACCCCGAGGGTGCCGCCCATCTGGCGGAAGAACGTCGCCGAGCTGGTGGCCATGCCGATCTCCCGAGGCGCCACCGCGTTCTGCACGATCAGCGTGAGTGGCTGCATCGTGTTGCCGAGCCCGAGGCCGAAGACGAGCATGAAGGCCATCACGACCACGAGCGAGGTGTCGGCCCTGACCCGCCACAGGAGCAGGAGCCCGATGACCATGATCGCGGCGCCAAGGACCGGGAAGATGCGAACCTTCCCGGTGCGCGAGATCAGCTGGCCCGAGACGATCGAGCTGATCATGATGCCGAGCACCAGCGGCAGCATCATGAAACCGGACGACATCGGGGTGGCCTGGTGCACGATCTGCAGGTACAGCGGGATCGACATGATGCCGCCGAACATGCCGAGCCCGACGATCACGCTTCCGACGATGGTGATGGTGATGGCCCGGTTGTTGAAGATGCGCAACGGGATCAGGGCCTCTTCCTGCATCCGGTGCTCCGCCGCCACGAACAGCCCGACGCCGATCACGCCGACCACGTAGCAGGCCAGAGCCGTGCCGGAGCCCCAGCCCCAGGTGCGACCCTGCTCGGCCACGACCAACAGCGGCACGAGCGCGACGATCAGCGAGGCGGCGCCCCACCAGTCGATCCGGTGGTCGTGACGGACGTGGTGCAGGTGGAGGGTCTTGCCCACGACGAGCAGGGCGGCGATCCCGATCGGCACGTTGACCAGGAAGACCCAGCGCCAGCCGGTGATGCCGAGGATCGACGACGAGCCGGCGAAGAAGCCGCCCACGATCGGGCCGAGCACGCTCGAGGTGCCGAAGACCGCGAGGAAGTAGCCCTGGTATTTCGCCCGCTCACGCGGCGAGACGATGTCGCCGATGATCGCGAGCGCCAACGACATCAGCCCGCCTGCACCGATTCCCTGCAGGGCGCGGAAGCCGGCGAGCATGTACATCGAGGTCGCGAAGGAGCACAGCGCCGAGCCGACCACGAAGATGCTGATCGCCGAGATGAAGAAGCCCTTGCGGCCGTAGATGTCGGACAGCTTGCCCCACAGCGGCGTCGCGATGGTCGAGGTGATCAGGTATGCCGTGGTCACCCAGGCCTGGTTGTCCAGCCCGTGCAGGTCGTCCGCGATGACCCGGATCGCCGTGCCCACGATGGTCTGGTCCAGAGCGGCCAGGAACATCCCCATCATCAGGCCGACGAAGATGGTGAGGATCTGCCGGTGGGTGAAGACGCCGTCCTGCGGTGGTGCGGTGGCCGGTGGCGCAGTGGTGGTCATCGGGCGAGCTCCTCGTCGGTGGGGGTGGCAGCGGGGGTTTCGTCGGCGGTGGCGACTCGGGCACCGGTGGAGTCGACGGCTGAGGCCATGAACCGCTGGCGCTCGCGGTCGCAGGCCGTCGTGAGACGGTCGACACTCCGGGCGAAGGCGACCACGTCGGCGTGGTCCCAGTCCTGCAGCAGGTACGAGAACCACTCGGCCCGCTGCTCCTTCAGCCGTTGCACCAGCTCCTGACCCTCGGCGGTGAGCGACAGCATCCAGACGCGGCCGTCGTCGGGGTCCTGCACCTTGCCGAGCAGGCCGAGCTCGGCCAGCGCCGAGGTCTGCCGGCTCACGGTGGACACGTCCGAGTGGACGGCGTCAGCCAGGCGGGAGACCCGCTGAGGTCCCTCCACGAGCGTGAACATGATCGGGTAGGCCGCGCTCTCGATGGCGGGGTGCGGCCGCGGGGCATGGGTGCGGATGCTCTTCATCAGCTTCATGAGCCGGATCAGGCTCACGCTCAACTGGCCGGCTTCGGCGACGTTCACGGGCATGGTGGACAGTCCTTGTAGTTGGTTGCAACATACAAGTATTAACGCCGGGCCCCACCCGGCGCAAATTCACCGGACGAGCGGATCCGCTCGGGGCAGCGCCGGCTCAGAACGTGACGACGATCGCGTCCAACACCCGCCGGGCGACCTCTTCGTCGCCGGTGACCTGGTAGGCCGTGTCCGCCGCGGACACCCGGCCTGCGGCACGGCGGGTGAGCGCATCGGTGGACAGGGACAGACTGGTCGTGGGCCCGTCTTCACCGGGCACGTCGTCCTCGACACGTTCGCCGGTGAACAGCTTGTGCCCCCAGGGCCGCCCGTCGGCGCCCGCCTCGACGCGAACTCCCGTCCGGGCGAGGATCGGGCCGCTCACGTCGATGATCACGATGGTGCCGAGCTCGAGCCCGGCCCGCCGGGCGACCAGCATCGGCAGTGCGTCGAACAGCGAGCGCAGGAAGACCGTCGCCGCGGGGGAGTCGAGGTTGCCGGGCCGGGCCAGGGCCTGGCGGATGTCTTGCTCGTGCACCCAGACGTCGATGGAGCGCAGCCGCAGCACCTCGGCGGCCTCGGCGGGCCCGAACGGCCCGGGGATGATGCTCTCCTCGGAGAGCCCGGGACTGTTCAGCGTGGCGAACCGCCCGGCGAGCACGTGGTCGAGCTCGGCCACGATGTCGGGGCCCGGCCGTCCGCGCCGCAGCTGCACCGACTCCTCGATGCGTCGGCCGACCTCCCCCTTGACGTGTGCGTAGTCCGGCACCGCGACCTCCGGCTCACGTACCCCCTCGAGCCGCGATTCGATGCCGGTGATGTGCGACAGCTGGTCCTTGACCGTCCACCCCGGGCACTGGGTCTCGCGCTCGAAGTCGGCGTCGCGGCAGCCGTGACCCAGGTCGAGGACGGCCTGCGCCGTCTGGCTGAAGGCCTGGACCAGGCCGCGCAGGTCCTGAGGTGGCGCCGGGTGCATGGGCATGGGCCCACCCTACTTAGGCTGGTGCCATGTCCACACGGCCCTCTGTCGCCCGCGCGCCCGCCGGGCCTGCACGGGGCATCCTGGTGGCCGCCGCCCTGGTGGCACTGGTCGTCGCGGTCCCTGCTGCGCTGTTCACCGGCGCCACGGCCACGCTCGACCTCGGCGACACGGGGGCGGTGGTGCGGTGGGGTCTACCGCTGGTGCGCGCGGTGCACGATCTCTCGATGGCCGCCACCATCGGGCTGTTGCTCATGGCCGGCATGATCGTGCCGGAGGCGCCCAGGACCTCCCGGCGCATCACCGCAACCCGGTATGCCGCGGGCGCGGCTGCCGTGTGGTTCGTCACCGCGGTCGTCGGGCTGGTCCTGTCCTTCTCCGACCTGTCGAGCGTGCGGATGAGTGACCCGGGCTTCCTGGAGCAGTTCAAGGCGTTCGTCTGGCAGCTGGACATCCTGCGGGTCGGTGCGATCAGCGCCGGTGTCGCGCTCGTCGTGGCCGCAGGTGCCTCGTTCACCCGCACCCGCACGGGCATGACCTGGCTGTTCTTCCTCAGCCTGCTCGGCGTGCTGCCGCTGGCCCTGGCCGGCCACGCCGCCGGGTCCACCGGCCACGACGCCGCGGTCAACTCCCTCGCGTTCCACCTGGTCGGGGTGAGCCTGTGGGTCGGCGGCCTGATCGCCCTGCTCGTGCTGCGGCCCCTGCTCGGCAAGGGGCTGGCGGTGAGCGTGGCCCGCTACTCGACGCTGGCCGGGTGGTGCTTCGCCTTCGTCGCGCTGTCCGGCATCCTCAACGCGGCGATCCGGCTCGGTGGCTTCGGTGGGCTCTGGACGACATACGGCGGCCTTGTCATCGGCAAGTCCGTCTGCCTCCTGCTGCTAGGCGCGGCCGGCTGGCGGCAGCGTCGGGTCGTCGTGGAACGGCTGCGTGACGACCCCCTGGCCAGGCGCGCCTTCGCCCGGCTGGCCACCGTCGAGGTCGTCATCATGAGCGCGGCCATCGGCATGGCGACGGTGCTGGCCCGCAGCGCACCGCCCGTCGCCGAGACGCCACCGCAGAACGCCGACGCGGCCTATTCCCTCACCGGCTACTACGCCCCCCCGCAGCTGACCGCGGCACGGTGGGTCACGACATACCGCACGGAATGGCTGTTCACCACCGTCGCGGTCGTTGCGATCGGTCTCTACCTCGCGGGCGTGGTGCGGTTGCACCGGCGTGGCGACCGCTGGCCGGTGATGCGCACCGTGTCGTGGATCGCCGGGTGGCTGGTCTTCCTCTACGCCGTCGACGGAGCGCCGGGGGTCTACGGCCACGTGCTGTTCTCCATGCACATGACCATGCACATGATCATCTCCATGGGCGCGCCGATGCTGCTGGTGATCGCGGCCCCGGTCACGCTCGCGTTGCGCACCCTGCACGCCCGCAAGGACAAGACCTTCGGGCCGCGCGAGCTGGTCCTCGCGGTGGTGCACTCGAGATACCTGCGGGCGGTCGCCAACCCGGTCGTGGCGGCGCTGATCTTCTTCCTCGGCCTGATCGTCTTCTACTACTCGCCGCTGTTCGAGCTGGCGCTGCGCACCCACACGGGGCACGTGCTGATGGTCACGCACTTCATGCTGGCCGGCTACCTCTTCGCCTGGGTGCTCATCGGCGTCGACCCCGGCCCCAAGAGGTGGCCGCCGTCGCTGCGCCTCCTGGTGCTCTTCGCGACCCTGTCCTTCCACGCCTTCTTCGGTGTCGCCCTGATGACCGGGTCCTCGCTGCTGGCGCCGGACTTCTTCAACACCCTGCACCTGTCGTGGATGACCAACCCGATCGGCGACCAGCAGAAGGGCGGCGGCATCGCCTGGGGCGTCGGCGAGCTCCCCACGATGCTGCTCGCGCTCATCGTCTGCGTGCAGTGGATGCGCTCGGAGGCGGCCACGGCGAAACGGCGCGACCGGCAGGCGGAGCGCGACGACGACGCCGAGCTGCGTGCCTACAACGCCCAGCTCGCCGCCTTGGCCGGGCGGGGCCCGGTGACCGAGCGCTCGACCA
>NZ_VOHR01000185.1 GCF_009192725.1 Segeticoccus rhizosphaerae
CGGGTCCACCGGCACCGCCCGATCCAACGCCAGGTCGGTGGCCCGCTCGGCCACGGCCAGCCGCTCGGTGGGGTCGGCGAACCGCGCGCCGTGCAGCTGGCGCAGCACCTCGGCCAGCACGTTCATCCGCGAGAACGTCGCGCGCTTGCCCGCCACCTGCGCCAACGCTGCGCCCGCCACGCCCGCAAGAGTCTGGTCGGTCAGGTCGGCGGCGCGCAGCAACGGCAGCTCGTTCCGCCCCGCCAAGTGCGATACCCACCGGGCCGAGTCGAGACCCACCAGACGTGCGGCGCGGGCCCGCCATACCGCCATCTGCTCCCCCAACGCGTGCGCTTCCTTGTCCGGCCGGGTCGAGATCGTCGCTTGCTGCCGCAGCTGCAGCACTTCCCGCGACGAGGGCTGCCGCCCGTGCGCCGCGACGAAGTCGTCGACCAGGGCGTTCTTGGCGTCCTCGATCGCGCCCGACCGCCGCGAGAACTCCGCCTGCAACTGCGCGTCGACGCCGGCGACCTCGTACTTCGGCACCGCCGAATGCCGCCGCGCCATCGGCTCCCACCCCCACCCCAACGCCCCGGTCAGGTAGTCCGACAACACCGCGTTGTACAACGTCGACAACGCCACCGTCGCCTTGAAGATCAACCGCCCGTCCAGCGTCCGCCACGCCCCGTCGGCGCACTGCGCGCGGTTCATCACCACCACGTGGGTGTGCAGCTGCGGGTCCCCCGCCCGCGAGTCCCAGTGGTCAAACCCAGCCGCGACCACCCCGCGCACGTCCTCCTGCACCACCCCCGCGTGCCCCGACCGCGAGAAGAAGACCGCCCGCTCCGCGTACCCGATGACGAACTCCACCGCCCGCAGGTGCGCCCGGTAGATGACCGCCTGCGTGCCCGGGTCCGCGAGCGCCCACGCCACGCTCACGCTCTTGGGCGCGCTGAACGTCAGGTCGAACCCGGCCACCGGTCGAGGTGCCTTGCGCACCCTGCCTTTGCCGTCGATGTATGCCGTGCCCACCGCTTTCGGGGGTCGGCCCAGCTGCTGCCCGGTCACCGGATCCTGCAACTTCCCGAGCATCCGGAACAGCGCCTCCTCGCTCACCTGCGCGCCGGGCACGACACCGGCCCCGCCGGCCAGGCACGCCAACCCGGCGCCCAGGAACCGACCCGGAGGCGTCCCCGACTCCGCGTAGTACCGCGTCAACGGCGACGACATCACGCCCGCGCCGTCGCCGCGGGCGACGCTGGCCATCAGGTAGCGATAGCCTGCGCCCAGGCTGATCCGGCGGATCGACACCGTCACCGGAGCCGCCCCCACCAGCCGCGGACCTGCTGATCTGCTCGTTCGGTCATGACCCAAATACCGCTGGCGCGGGGCACTTTCGGAACCCGGCATCACCCTGGTGCAAACCGTGTGCAGCTCCATGGGTGGATGCCCTCGCGAGGTGGAGCCGGGTGCGTCAGCGCGCCGCTGCCGGTCATCCGCTGGGGTGGAGTGGAACGCTGGCCCGGGTGACCTGCCTCGTGAGGCGTGGAGACGTCAGCGAGTGACTCGAACGACTTGGAGCCGATGGGTCGATTCCGGAGTGATGGCGGCAGCAGCAGGGGCCACCGCGTGGGCTGCGTAATTGCTGGTCGTGACCGAGCTCGTGTCCGGATGCGGGTTGCACGTCGACGCAGACGCAGCACTCGCAGCCGCGCAAGTCTCCGGTGCTCGAGAGCCGAGGGAGTTTCCCATGGCGCGATACCCGCGTCCGGTGCTTGAATCGTGAAGGAGCCGAGCCGCGCGTGCGCGCGAGCTGTACGCGTCACGGATCGACCCGTCGAGGAGCGATCATGGACGAAGCACGCGTGACCTACAGCAACGGAGTCGTCGGCCCTGTCGACGGTCTCAAGGTCCCCCGTTTCGCCGGCCATACGACCTTTGCCCGTCTACCCCGGCTCGAGGACGTGCCACGGTTCGACATCAGCCTGGTCGGCGTCCCCTTCGACGCCGGCACCACCTACCGCCCCGGAGCTCGTTTCGGACCGTCGCACATCCGTCAAGCCTCTCGCCTGCTGCGTCCCTTTAACCCTGCGCTGGACAGCGAACCGTTCCATGGAGCGCAGGTCGTCGACGCCGGCGACATCCCGTGCAACCCCTTCCACATCACCGAGGCCCTCGAGCAGATCGAGAACGGGCTCGGGTCCCTGATCAGCGCGGAGCAGACCGCCATCAGCCTGGGCGGTGACCACACCATCGCCCTACCTGCCCTGCGCGCGGTGCACCGAGTCCACGGGCCGGTGGCGCTGGTGCACTTCGACGCCCACCTGGACACCTGGAACACCTACTACGGCGAGCCGTACACCCACGGCACCCCTTTCCGGCGCGCATCAGAAGAGGGCCTGGTGGTCAAGGGGAGCTCGGTCCACGTCGGCACCCGCGGCTCCCTCTATGCTCCCAGCGACCTGACCGATGACACCGACCTCGGCTACACCATCCTGGCTTCCCGTGACCTGGACCGGATCGGTGTCGACGCAGTTCTGCAGCAGCTGCTCGAGCGGGTCGGGACCGCGCCGGTGTACCTGTCGATCGACATCGACGTGCTCGACCCCGCCTTCGCCCCGGGAACCGGTACGCCCGAGGCAGGGGGCCTGACCAGCCGTGAGCTGCTCGGCCTGGTCCGAGGGCTCGATCGGGTCCGCGTCGTGGGGGCCGACATCGTCGAGGTCTCCCCGGCGTATGACCACGCGGAGATCACCGGGATAGCCGCAGCCAACCTCGCCTACGAGATCATCACCGTGCTGACCCGACAGCACGAGCGACACGCCGCCGCTGAGACACGGGAGGAAGAGCAATGAGCACCCGCCCAACAAGCCAGGAGCGCACCCTCACCGTCGAACACCGAAGCATCGACTACATCCCGCCCGACGAACGGCACGGCAAACCCGAGAGCCTGTTCAACGTCTGGTTCGCCGCCAACATGCAGGTCACCGCGATCGTCACCGGCGCTCTGCTGATCGTGATCGGCTTGTCCCTGCCCTGGGCCATCCTGGCTGCCCTGATCGGTGTCGCCGCCGGCACGATCTTCATGGCCCTGCACTCGGTACAGGGCCCCAAGCTCGGCATCCCGCAGATGATCCAGAGCCGCGCCCAGTTCGGCTACTACGGCGCCGCAGTCCCGATCATCGTCGTGCTGCTCATGTACATCGGCTTCTTCGCCAGCAGCAGCGTGCTCGGCGGCCAGGCACTGACCGGGCTGACCCACCTCCCGGTCAAACCGACCATCATCATCATCGCCGCCATCTGCACCATCGTCGCGATCTTCGGCTACCGCCTGATCCACAGCGTGGAACGGTGGGTCAGCCTGATCAGCGGGCTCGGCTTCGTCTACCTGACCATCATGCTCTTCGTCCACCACGACGTCGCAGCCGTCTGGAACGGCGGCCACTTCTCCGGCGGCGCGTTCGGACTCGGCATCGCCATCGCCGCCACCTGGACCCTGACCTACGCCCCCTATGTGGCCGACTACTCCCGCTACCTACCCGAGGACACCTCCAGCCGCACCGTCTTCTGGTGGAGCTACGCCGGCTGCTCGATCGGCTCCTTCTGGATGATCGGGTTCGGCTGCATCGCCGTCGCCGTCGCCACCCAAGCCTTCAACGGCGGATCCGTCTCCTTCATCGTCGACCTCTCCCCCTCCCCCGTGCACTGGCTCTTCCAGATCATCATCATCCTCGGCATCATCGCGGTGAACGTCCTGAACCTCTACGGCGCCTTCATGTCATGGACCACCATCGCCACCGCCGCCAAGTCACACGGCGTCAGCCGCACCACCCGCGCCGCCTACACCATCGCGGTCGCCGCCATCTCCACCATCCTGGCGATCGCGGGCCAAGGCAACTTCCTGGAGAACTTCGAGAACTTCATCCTCTTCCTCGCCTACTTCGTCATCCCTTGGACCGCCATCAACCTGGTCGACTTCTACCTCATCCGCAAAGAGCAGTACGACATCGGGCAGATCTTCGAACCGAACGGCATCTACGGCCGCGCGAGCTGGGAAGCCCTCGTCGCCTACTTCGCCGCCATCGCCGTCGAGATCCCCTTCATGAGCACCAGCTTCTACACCGGCCCCATGGTCGCCCACCTCGGCGGCGCCGACATCTCCTGGATCCTTGGGCTGATCGTCTCCGCCGTCCTCTACTGGCTCTTCATGCGCCACCGCGCCGCCCACCTCCGACCTGCCCAAACCCTGGCCCCATCATCCGCGGCACCAGGAACCCAGTCTGAAAGTCGCGGATGAACACGTCCGCTCGCTCCTGCCGCGGCGCTTGTCTCAGCTCAGGGCCAACGTCACCAAGGCCGCCACGCCAAAGCCCACGGCCGCGCCAACCACGACTTGGCGCGTGGTGTGATCGCCAAGCACCACCCGCGACCAGGCGACCAGCACAACCAGTGGCGCCACCACGAGGAGCCAGGGGTTGACGAGCACGGCCAGTGCGGCGACGACTCCCCCAGCACAGGCCGTGTGGATCGAGATCTTCCACCGCAAGGTCACGGCGAGGCAGACAGCCACCGCGGCACAGATCCCCCACACCAACGCAAAGAGGGCGCGCGGAGCATCCAGCAACGACAGAGCCAATAGCCCGACCACGATCGACACCAGCCCGATCGTCATCATCACCGGTCCCTGGTGACGCTGAGTCAGGTGCCGGTCGCCCAGCACCCCGCGCCGGATCCCGACCTGCAAGATGGCGTAGGGCAGCCCGGCCGCGAAGAACATCGCGACGACCCCCAGCAGCAGTCCGCGCCCCGACCCCGCCGCGTGGATGGCCACCACGAAGGTGACAACCACCACGAGCACGACCGGGGCCATCACCTCCGTGACCACCCGCGCCCATCGCGCCATGGCTTCAGATCGCAGCACTGACCTCGAGCCCGCGACGCTCGAGGGGACGCATCGAGGCGGCCCGCGTACCAGCCGGGGCGTCCTCGAGGTCGAGGCCGAGTCCGTGGCGTTCGTCGTGTCGGATGCCCACCGCCTGCCCGCCGGCGACTACAGCCCAGTCCTCCAAAGTGACCACACTCCAATGGGCGGATTCCAGCGGTCGTCGCAACACCTTGATCACGGAGGTGTTCGGTGAGACGACGCAAGAAGGAGTTGCCAGCGGCGCCGATCGGCGCTCGACGGCAGTGGGCCGCGGATCGGGCGCTGCGTGCGCCGATGCGATCACCGGGGCGGCCGGAGCCGTCACGTGCTGTGCAGCGGGCGTTCTGGCGCCTGATTGCTCAAGGTCTGACCAGCGAGGACGCGGGCGCTGAGGTCGGCGTGTCGACGCCGGTCGCGACCCGCTGGTTTCGCCACGCTGGCGGGATGACCCCGATCAGCCTGAACGAGCCCACCGGCCGCTGCTTGTCCTTCGCTGAGCGCGAGGAGATCGCGCTGTTGAGGGCGCAGGATCACGGGGTACGCGAGATCGCCCGCAGGATCGGGCGGGATCCCTCGACGATCTCCCGCGAACTGCGGCGCAACGCGGCCACCCGGGCCGACCAGAAGGGCTACCGGGCGACGGTGGCGCAGTGGAAGGCCCAGCAGGCCGCGAAGAGGCCAAAGCCGGCCAAGCTCGCCACCAACCGCCGACTGCGCGAGTACGTGGAACACAAGCTCGCAGGAGAGGTCACCGACGCCGAGGGACGTCCCATCGCCGGCCCGAACGTGCCGTGGGTGGGGAGGCGCCAGGGTCGTCGAAGGGACCGGCGCTGGGGTGTGGCCTGGAGCCCTGAGCAGATCAGCAACCGGCTCAAGGTCGACTTCCCCGATGATGAGTCGATGCGGGTCAGCCACGAGACGATCTACCAGTCGCTCTACGTGCAGGGCCGTGGCGCGCTCAAGCGAGAGTTGACCGCGTGCCTGCGTTCCGGGCGTGCGCTGCGCGAGCCCCGTGCTCGCACTGGTCGCAGCGGCCGCACGTTCGTCAGCAGGTACACGATGCTGCTGCACCTGCCTCGGATGGAAGACTTCGGGAAAGCCCCGATCGTCAAGAACGGGCCACCGCTGGCAGGTCGCGGCGCCGAGGCCGTCAATGCGGCCATCGTCGCCCAGATCGGGGGGCTGCCCGAGCAGCTGCGCAGGTCGTTGACCTGGGACCAAGGCGGCGAACTGGCCAAGCACGTCCAGCTCAAGATCGACGCCGGGATCGAGGTCTACTTCTGCGATCCGCACTCACCGTGGCAGCGGCCCAGCAACGAGAACACCAACGGGTTGTTGCGCCAGTACTTCCCGAAGGGCACCGACCTGTCGCGTTGGACGGCCGAGGAGCTCCAAGCAGTCGTCACGACCCTGAACGCCCGGCCACGCAAGACACTCGGATGGCGCACCCCTGCCGAGGTCTACCAAGAGCAGCTATCGTCACTGACACAGGCCGGTGTTGCATCGACCCCCTGAACCTGCCATGGTTGAGTGTTCGCTTTTCACCGCCGAAACTGTCCAATCTTCGAGCGCCGTCGGCACGGACTTGCAGCCTTCACTTGGTCAACGCAGCTTCGACTGCAGCTGTGACCTGAACAGCGCAGGGTTCACCTGAACAGGACACCCTGCTGTGCATGGGTCAGTTCATGCGTAGCACCCTCCTCCACCCGCCCAGCCGACTCATCCGGCAGTCGCAAACGCGATGCGGCGATCCAGTTCGCCCGCGAACGCTGACCTTCCGCCAGTCACGATGTGATCTGAAAAGTCACGCCTTCAGGGTGTCAACACCAACCCCCAGGAGGACACCATGCCCAGTGCCAGCAAGATGACGACCCCGGTGACCGTCGACTTTCCCCAGATCGAGGGTCGGTACGCCGAGCTCGGCGGCTACACGGTTGCCTTCGAGACCTTCCCGTGTGACGTCGACCCGGCGCCGTTGTTCGCCGGCCTGCCGGGCGACCGGTGCCAGTGCCCGCACTGGGGTGTCGTGCAGTCCGGCCAGGTCACGTTTCGGTGGGCCGACCATGAGGAGACCTACGGCGCCGGCGACGCCTACTACGTCGCGCCCGGCCACTTGCCGCTGGTAACCTCCGGCACCACCGTGGTCGAGTTCAGCCCGACCGACGCTCTGGGCGAGACGATGGCGGTTGTCGAACGCAACCTGGCCGCAGCGGGAGCAGGTGGGTGATGACGACCTCGACCATGCCGCACCCGGCGACCATCCAGGCCAGCGTCGACAAGTTCGTCGAGTTCCTCGAGAGCGGGGGCGTCGCCCCGGACGGCCTGTTCACGCCGACCGTCTTCGGTGATCTGACCTTCCCGCAATGGCGCATCCAGACTTGCGACGCGGAAGAGCTCATCGCTGGCCGAAGACGGCTGCACCCGCAGCCCGGGCGCGTCCGTGTCGAACGGGTCACGGCCACCCAGACCGGGTACGTGATCAAGCTCGAGGAGCGTTGGCAGGACGGCGGCCAGCAGTGGTACTGCCGGGAGTGCTTCGTCCTCGACCTCGACGAGAACGGTGCGGTCTTCGACTTCACGCTCTACTGCACCGGCGACTGGGACCAGGACCGCCAGCGTGAACACGCGAACGCGGTGACCCTGCTGCGCCCGTAGTGCCACCATGGAGCCTGTGGAACCCACCGCGGGGGACCTCCCGGACCCGGCAGCACAGGCGCTGCGCCTGGCCGAGACGTATGTCTTCGGGACCGAGCCGGGCAGGATCCCCGCGATCTTGCACGAGGCCTTCGCGGCCTCGACCGACGACCGCGTCCGCGCCCGGCTCGGCGCCGCCCTGGCGCGATGTTGGGCCTATGCCGGGACGCGCACCCGTGCGGTCCCGTTCGCCGACGCTGCCCTGGCCCATG
>NZ_VOHR01000186.1 GCF_009192725.1 Segeticoccus rhizosphaerae
GGCCGCGTCCCGGCGCTGGGGCCATGATCTGGACGGGCTCGGCGCGGGCACGTCCGGGCTCGGCGTCGCGGCGGTCGCTGCTGCCCGCGGATACCGGTTCGCCGAGGCAGAGGTCGCCGGAGTTCTCGGAAGAGGGCGGGAGTGACCGCGGTCGCCGGCGATCCCCAGGCGTTGCGGGTCTCGGCCCGCACGCTCTCCGACCGCTCTGCGCACCTGCATGAGGCGGCCCGGACCGTTCGGCGTCACGCGCGGAGGACGGACTCTGCCTGGCAGGGCACCGCGTCGGTGCGCTTCGTGGCGGCGTCGGGACGGGCGGTGCGCGCACTCGGCGCAGCCGGGGACGGACTGTCCGAGATCGCCGCTGCCACGCAGCGGTATGCCTCCGAACTGGACTCGGCGCAGCGCCGAGCCGGCGAGCTCGCTCGCCGACGGGACGCGGCAGAACAGGACTTGCGGGTCGCCCGGTGCGTGCCCGAGGGAAGGGGTTCAGGCACCGGCCGGCGCGATCCCGATCCGGTCGCGGTGGCGGCGGCTCTGGTGCGCGCCCTCACCAGTGCGGGGGAGGACGTGGTGCACGAGCAGGTCGCGGCGGCGCGGCGATTCCGCTCTGTCCTCGACAGGTCCCGCCTCGTTCCGGACATCCTGTCGTGGGTGGACGACGCCACGGCTCCGGCGCGGGCCATCGGCAAGGCGGTCAAGGTCATCCGGCAGGTTGACACCTACGCCTCCTTCCTGCGGCACCTGGCCGGGGCTCGACAGGCGCTGGAGGTCCGCGACCTGTGGCGTCAGGTCCGGCACCTGAGGGGTGCTGGGGAGCAGCTGAGGAAGATCACCCACGGTCCGTTCTCGCACCTCGCGGGCCCGGCCCGTCGGTTGTCCCGGGCCGCCAGGCTGCTGGCCAAGCTGACGCCTGCCCTGACCTTCTACCGCGGAGTGAGCGACGCGGCCACCGGGGCCGGCTACACGGGCTGGCGCGGCACCACGACGCGCGTGCTGGGTGGGCTGGCGGCTGGAGCGGCGATCGTCGGAGTGACGCCGATCGTCGCCTACCCACCGGTGGGACTCACGGTCGGAGGCATCCTGCTCGCCCACAACGCGTGGAAGGCCGGCAACTGGGCCCATGACCACAGGGCGCAGCTCCGTTCCGCCGCGGTGAAGACGTACCGGGCCGCGAGGCGGGTGGGTGAGCAGATCGTCCGAACGCAGGTGGCCGCGTTCCGACGAGGGGTGTCGCTGGCCAGGTCGTTCGCGCACCTGCACCAGGAGGTGTGGAAGGCGGGCGTGCGCAAGAGCGGAGTCCTGCTCCAGGGGGTCGCCACCATCAGCCCCGATGCACTCGGGGCCCTGCGTCGAGCTGGGGAGTCCGGCGCTCGTTGGCGGCAGGAGCTGAGCGGCGTCCCGAAGACCTTGGGACCCGTGGCGGTCCGTCCAGGGCCGGTGGACCGGTTGACGGAGTTCTGGAAGGACCGGGAGACGTGTCCGGGCGCGCGCTTCTGGCCGAGCTGGGCCCCATCGCCATTGCTCAAACCTGTCTATCCGCTGGTCTGCCGGGCCTCCTTCGGAGCCGGCGGATGACCGACGCCGAGGAGAGCCCGCACACCGGTGCCGACGGCAGCGGTGCAGCGCGCGGCGGTGAGGCCGGTTCCGCTGCGCCCGAGACGCTGATCGAGCTGACCGACGAGGAGACGGCCGTGCTCTTCGGCAACCTCGAGGGCCTCGTGGCCAGCCCCTACCTCGACCAGGTGCCCGACGACGAGCGAACGACGGTCCTGCACACGGCATACCGGTCCCTGCTCGCTCGGGGGGTGATCGTGGCAGCGCCACCGACGCGCGAGCCGCGGGAGGACGGCCGGCCGGAGGTGGAGATGGCCGCAGGACTGGCCTTTTTGGCTGACATCCGCGACGGCGCTCCGGTGCTGCTGTGTCTGCAGCGCACCGTCGACGACGAGTGTGTGCTGCGGTATGCCCACGTGGTCGACCGGTTCGTCCTCGTCGAGGACGTCCTCGAGGGTGGGCTGCACCGATTCGGCTGGCTGGAGCGGGATCGGCTGCGGGCCTGTCTCCAGGAGTTCCTCGTGCCGGACGGCGCGGTCGCCGGCTCGGGCGAACCGGTCGCGCTGACCTCGGGCTGGGCGGGTGAGCAGGGACCGGGGCCGGACGACGAACCACCCGCGGTGCCGGCCGTCCTCGAGCAGGCGTCCGTCAACATCGACGCCACGGTCCGTCACCTGCTCGATGAGGGGCCGGGCGAGCTCCTGGGCTTCTTCCTCGGCCATGCGGGCAGTTGGCTCAGCCGCAACCAGTTCGGTGCGGGCGGGGCGGTCCGGCTCGAGCCGGTGGAGCCCACGCAGGTGGGCCGGCTGGTCGAGGCACTGGTGGTCGAGGCGGAGGGCCTCGTCATCCGGGCGCTCGCCGTCGAGGAGGCGATGACGCCGGGCTAGACCAGGGCCTCACGCGGTGCCGGCGGGAACGCTCGACGGCACCGGCACCACCATCGGGGTGCGGGTGAGCGGATCCGGCACCACCACGGAACGCAACCCGAAGACGTCGGCCAGCAGGTCGGGGGTGAGCACCTCCTCGGGCTCACCCTCGGCCACGACGGCCCCTTCCTTCATCAGGACGAGGTGGTCGGCGAACCGGGCCGCCTGGCCCAGGTCGTGCAGCACCGCGACCACCGTCCGGCCGTCTCGCTGCAGCCGGGCGAACAGCTCGAGCAGGTCGAACTGGTGGGCGATGTCGAGGAACGTCGTGGGTTCGTCGAGCAGCAGCGTCCGGGTCTGCTGTGCCAGCACCATCGCGACCCAGACGCGCTGGCGCTGGCCCCCCGACAGCTCCGCGACCGGTCGCTCCAACAGGTCGCCGACCCCGGTCAGCTCGACGGCCTCGTCGATCGCTGCCCGGTCGCCCGGGCTCCACTGGCGCCACAGCGAGTGGTAGGGATAACGTCCCCGCGCGACCAGGTCGCGGACCCGGATGGCGTCCGGCACCACCGGGTTCTGCGGCAGCAGTGCCACCCGGCGGGCGACCTCCCTGCTCCCTCGGGCGCCGATGGGCCGGTCGTCCAGCAGCACCTGCCCGGAGGACGGCCTCAGGGTCCGCGCGAGAGCCTTGAGCAGCGTCGACTTGCCGCAGCCATTGGGTCCGATGATGGCGGTGAAGCGGTCGTCGGGGATCTGCAGGGACAGCTCGTGACACACGACGCGGTCGTCGTAGCAGAGCGTGAGGTCGCGCGCCTCCAGACCACTGTTCACAACGTTCCCTTCTTCCACTCCCGCACGAGCAGGAAACCGAGGTAGAGACCGCCGACTCCGGCTGTCAGGATGCCGACCGGGAGGTCCCGGACCACCGGCGCCTGCTGTGCCGCCAGGTCGGCGACCACGAGGATGAGCGATCCGGTGAGGGCGGTGCTGAGCACGGCGGCACCCGGGGCGCGCGTGATCCGTTTGGCGACCTGGGGCGCGGTGAGCGAGACGAAGGAGATCGGACCGGCCACCGCGACGGCTGCCGCCGCCAGCGCGATCGCCACGACGAGTGACCAGAACCGGGTGCGGTGGGCCTCGCCGCCGAGGGCGTCGGCGAGCTCGTCTCCCATCTCGATCAGCCTCAGGCGCTGGCCCATCAGCGCTGCTGCGGGGAGCAGCACGAGCAGGGCCGCCCCGACCAGCGCCGCGTGCTGCCACGAACGGGCCGACAGGCTTCCCGCCAGGTAGCCGGCCAGGGCGGTGGACTGGTCGCGCATCCCGACGAGCACGACGTACTGGATCAGGGCCAGCGCCATGGCGGCCACGCCGATCCCGGCGATGATCACGTGGCTCGGTGAGGAGAACCCACGACCGGTCGAGAGGTGGACCAGCATCGCCGCGGACACGGCTCCGGCCACGGCTCCGACCGGCACCGGGACCGCGCCGGACCAGAACACGCTCGCCGCGGCGGCCCCCGCACCTGCGCCCGCCGTGAGGCCGATGACATCCGGACTGGCCAGCGGGTTGCGGGTCACGGTCTGGAAGAGCGATCCCGAGACGGCCAACGCCGCCCCGGCGGTGACCGCCACGACCAGTCGTGGTCCCCGCAGCCGCTCCAGGACGAACGCCTCGGCGCCGTCCGCCCCACCGGTCAGGGCCCGGGGGAGGTGGTCCAGCGGCACGCCCAGGTCGCCGAGGGAGAGGGTGGCGACCGCGAGGACCATCACCAGGGCGGTGACGGACCAGGCATACGTCATCCCCCGCCTCGTGACCGGCACGGCTACCGCGTTGCCCAGGCGGACCAGACGTGGCGCGGTGGCCGACATCAGGTGGCCATCCGCATCCGCCGGACCACGACCAGCAGCACCGGTGCTCCGATGAAGGCCGTGACGACGCCGACCATCAGCTCCTGCGGCCGGAGGACGACCCGGCCGACGACGTCCGCGGCCAGCAGCAGGGCCGGACCGAGCAGCAGACTGAGCGGCAGCTGCCAGCGGTGGTCGCTGCCCACGACCGAACGCACGATGTGCGGCACGGCCAGGCCGACGAAGGCGATCGGCCCCACTGCGGCGGTCGAGGCGGCGCACAGCAGCGTCGCCGCGACGACTCCCGCGAGGCGGGTGCGCGAGGGGTGGGCGCCGAGGGCCGTGGCGGTGGCGTCACCCAGGGCGAGCACATTGAGCGGCCCGGCGAGCATTGCCGCCACCACCAGCCCGGCAACCACGAACGGCAGGACCTGCAGCGACGTCTCGGCGTTGGCGCCGGCGAGCGAGCCGACCACCCAGAACCGGTAGCTGTCGAAGACCGCCGGGAGGCTCAGGGTGACCGCCTGGACGTAGGCGCTCAGTACCGCGGTCAGGACCGCTCCCGCGAGGACGAGCCGCACCGGGGTCGCGCCGTGGCGGCCGGACCCGACGACGTGGACGAGGAGCATGGCGAGGAAGGCACCGGGCAGGGCCACCCACACCGTGCTCGCGCCCCCGCCGACGCCGAGGAAGGCGGTCGCGGTGACCACGCTCGCGGCGGCACCGATGTTGACACCGAGCAGCCCGGGATCGCCGAGCGGGTTGCGGGTGATGCCCTGCATGATCACGCCCGACACCGCCAGGCAGGCCCCGGCCAGGATGCCGATGGCCGTGCGCGGGACGCGGCTGTCGACGACGCTGCGCAGGTAGGGATCGTCTTGTCCCCGCAGGGCAGCGAGGACGTCGGGCAGCGAGACCGCCTTGCTGCCGAGGGCCAGGCTCGCCAGGACCGCCAGACCGAGCAGCCCGAGGCACGCCGCCAGCGGCAAAGCCCGCCGGCTGGGCGAGCGTTGCCGTGTCTGCCGTCCTGCGGACCCGGTGCGGGCCCGCAGGAGCAGGTCACCGCTCAACGGTGCGCAGCGCCTTGCTGATCATGGGGACGTAGCGCTCGATCGACCAGGGGACAGTCAACGGGTTGATCATCGAGGAGGCGGTGACGAACGGCCGGTCGTTGCTCGTGACCAGGCTGCCGCGCTTGATGGCAGGGATGCCCGCATAGAGCGGCTGGGCCTCGATCTGCTCGCGGGACTTGACGTCCATGTAGAACGTGAACAGCAGGTCCGCGTTCTTCAGCTTGTCGGCGTTCTCCAGGCCGAGCACGGAGGAGTCGGTGCCCTCCGACTCGGGCAGGGTGTTCACGACCGGGTCGACCCGCAGACCCATCTTGCGCAGCATCGCCACCCGCTGCTCATCGGGCAGGAAGACGCCGAGCGTGCCTGGGCCGGTGTTGTAGATGTAGGCGAAGGTGTGCTTCGCGAACTCGGGGTGTGCTGCGCGGACCTGCGAGAAACGCTCGTTGATCTTGTCGATCTGCCGCGTCGCCCCCTGCTCCTTGCCCAGTGCCGTGCCGATGGTCCGGATCTGCTGGTCCCAGTTGGTGCTCCACGCCTTGTCGGGGTAGGCGACCGTCGGTGCGATGTCGCCCAGCAGGTCGAACTGCTCCTGGGTGATGCCGGACCAGGGCGCCAGGATGACGTCCGGGTGCAGCTTCAGGACGGCCTCGATGTCCAGCTCGGTGCCGCCGGTGAACTGCTCGGGCAGCTTGCCTCCCGCCTTGGTCACCGCCTCGTGCACCCACGGCAGGTAGCCGGACTTGTCGCTGCCCCAGGGGTACTTCTCGATCCCGACCGGGATGACGCCGAGCGCGATCGCGGTCTCGGTCGACCCCTGGCCCAATGTCACGACCCGCTCCGGCTGTTCGGGGATCTCCGCGGTCCCGAGCGCGCTCTTGATCCTCACGGGGAAGGGTCCTGCGTCGGCGTTGCCCGTGGTGGCGGTCGGTTTCGCGCCATCGGCGGGGGCGGCCGCATCGCGGGCGTCCTTCGCCGAGCCGCAGGCGTTGAGGGCGACCAGTGCCAGTGCGAGGCCCGTGATCGCGACGCTGGAACGCCGACCGCCCTCTCGGATGAACAGGGACATGGGTTTCCTTTCGGGTGAGCACTACCGGCCGGCGGCGCGGTGTGTCGGGAATGGGCGTATGTCGGGTGCTGCGGTTCAGACCTCGGCGCGACCAAGGCGCCAATAGCCCATGAAGGCGACGTGGCGGCGGTCCCAGCCGCGGTCTCGGACGAGGTGGCGGCGCAGGCTGCGGATCACCGTGGCCTCGCCGGCGAGCCAGGCGAACGCTGCTCCTTCGGGCTCCTCCACCGGCGTCTCCCACAGCGGCTCCCCGTCGACGTCGACCGGCTCCGGGTCCGCCACGCCAGGGTGCGCCGGCCCGACCGTGAGCTCGGCCCTCAGCACCTGCGCGAGCCGGGCACCGTGCGGCGGGACGGCTGCATCCATGCCAGCTACGCGGGGGAGCCACCTGACCTCGATGCCGTCGGGCGCCTCGAGCGGGAGCACGTCCTCGGCTGTCGGGACCTCGAGGAAGGCCTGACCGCGGGTGTCGGCCGGCAGGGACTCGAGGATGGAGCCGATCGCGGGCACTGCCGTCTCATCGCCCGCCAGCAGGACCTCCGTCGCGGCTCCCGGCCGCCAATCGACCCCGACGAGCGCCGAGTCGCCACGCCGGTCCGGACCGATGAGGACGCACCGGTGGCCCACCTCGACCCGACCGGCCCAGGCCGAGGCGGGGCCGCCGTCGCCGTGGCGGACGAAGTCGACGTCGACCTCGCGACGACCGGGACGCACCGCACGCACGGTGTAGGTGCGGAAGGGGTTCTGCCGCTCGCGGGGCAGCGCACGCCACGCGGCATACCAGTCCTCACCCCGGGGCAGGTCGGCGAACGGATCGGTACCGCCAGCATCACGCAGCGGCAGCACCACCTTGATCCGCTGGTCGAGGCACGTGTCGCCGAACCGCTCGAGGTCGTGGCCGGTGAACGTCACCCGGACGAAGTGCGGGCTGAGGACGGCCACGGCGGCGACCGTGGCATCGAAGTCGCGGTAGGCCGGCACCGTGGCGGTGGCGAGTTTCGACGGCACGTGGCTCCCTGTGAGGTCGAGGTGTCGGGAAGTAAGGGGAGGCTACCCTTATCTTGATCGCCGGGACAACCGGCTCCGGCGACCGTGCTCCGGTCTCCGGCGCGCCGTGATCGACAATGGAGCCGTGGACACCCAGCGCAGCGTCGTCATCCTCGGCTCGACCGGCTCGATCGGCACCCAGGCGATCGACGTGATCACCCGCAACCCGGACCGGTTCCGGGTCACCGCGCTGAGCGCCGGCGGCGCCCACCTGGACCTGCTCGCCGAGCAGGCGGTGGCGCTCGCCGTGGAGGCCGTCGCAGTGGCGTCCGGCGACGCCGAGCAGCTGCGCACCGCGATCCGGCAG
>NZ_VOHR01000187.1 GCF_009192725.1 Segeticoccus rhizosphaerae
GCCGCGCTGCGGACGCACCCCGCCGAACCGGCCCGGGCCGCGGCCGAGGTGGTCGCGAGCCGGTCGCCGATGTCGGTGGCGGTGACGCTGGAGGCGATTCGTCGCGCCGCGACGATGTCGACCCTCGAGGAGGTGCTGGGCCAGGACCGCGCTCTGGGAGAGGCGTTCCTCGAGTCCTCGGACTTCCTGGAGGGTGTGCGGGCGCTCCTGGTGGACAAGGACCACGACCCGCGATGGGCCCCGGCGACACTCGAGGAGGTCAGCGCCGAGGCCGTGCAGGCTCTCTTCGGTGTGTCGGGCTGAAGGCGCAGCGGGTCAGCGGCGGCCGAGACCGGCGGAGAACGCCGCGGCGCCGCCCGACCCGGACGAGGTGCTGTAGACCTTGGCCGACCCCCCGCGGCCGCCATCGCCACCGCGCCCGTTGCGTGCTGCGCCGGAGCCGCGCTTCGAGCCACTCCGCCCGGAGCCGTTGCCGTTCGAGCCGTTCCGGCTGGATGAGCCGGCCCCTGCCGAGGAGGATCCCCCACGCTGGCCGCCGGAGCGCCCGGATCCACCGCGCCCTCCGGCCCGACCCGTCGCGTCGGCGCGGGTACGACGGCCCGCACCGTTGCGGTGACCCCGACCACCGCCGTTGCCGTTGTCCCCCGGAGCGGCGACGACGAGCGGCTCGGAGAAGGTGCGCTCACCGGGTGCGAGCTGCTTCAGCAGTGGGTGCCGGGCGTCGATCCGCGTCGTGGTGGGGTTGATGCCCGCCTTGCGGGTCAGGTCGCGCACGTCACGCACCTGGTCGTCGGTCATCAAGGTGATGACGGTGCCCTCGGCGCCGGCTCGTGCGGTGCGGCCGGAACGGTGCAGGTAGGCCTTGTGCTCGACCGGCGGGTCGGCGTGGATGACCAGGTTGATGTCGTCGACGTGGATGCCGCGTGCGGCGATGTCGGTGGCGACCAGGGTCCGCGCACTGCCGTCCTTGAACGCGTCCATGTTGCGGGTCCGCGCGTTCTGGCTCAGGTTGCCGTGCAGCTCGACGGCGGGGACTCCCGAGGCGTTGAGCTGCTTGGCCAGCTTCTTGGCGCCGTGCTTGGTGCGGGTGAACACCACGGTGCGTCCCGGCGCTGCCGTGAGGTCCTGCAGGACCGGAAGTCGCTGGTCCTGCTGCACGTGGAGCACGTGGTGGGTCATCTTCGAGATGGGCGACTGAGCCGAATCGGCGTGGTGCGTCACCGGATCGGTGAGATAGCGCTTGACGATGACGTTGACCCCGGCGTCCAGGGTCGCCGAGAAGAGCAGTCGTTGGCTGGCCCGGGGCGTGGCGTCGAGGATGCGGCGCACGCAGGGCAGGAAACCGAGGTCGGCCATGTGGTCGGCCTCGTCCAGCACGGTGATCTCGATGGCGTCGAGGCTCACGTGGCCCTGACGCATGTGGTCCTCGAGCCGGCCGGGGCAGGCGACGACCACGTCGACGCCGGCACGCAGTCCGTTGATCTGGGGGTTGGCGCCGACGCCACCGAACACGGTGAGTGTCTTGAGGTTCAGCGCCTTCGCCAGCGGGGCCATGGCCGTGTCGATCTGTGTGGCCAGCTCGCGGGTCGGGACCACGATCAGGGCACGCGGCCGCTTGGGCTGGCGCCGGCGGTTGCTGGCCGCGAGCCGGGTCAGGACGGGCAGCAGGAAGGCATAGGTCTTGCCCGATCCGGTGCGCCCGCGGCCGAGGACATCGCGGCCGGCGAGGGAGTCGGGCAGCGTGGCCGCCTGGATCGGGGTGGGGGTGGTGATGCCGTCGGCCTCGAGGATCGAGGACAGGGCCATGGGCACGCCGAGACCGGCGAAGGTGTCAACAGACACCGTGTCAACAGACACAGGGGGATACTCCGTACGTCAAAGGGTCGTTCTGCCCGGCGCGACTCGTCAGTGGTCGCGGCGCTTGAGCGATCGACTAAGGAAGCAGGCCCGAGGCAGAACGGTGCGGGCCGCTGTGAAGAGTGTAGTGGCTCTCGGCGCACTGCTTGACCACGGCCCGGCCGGGGACCGTTGATCCCACTCTCTAGCCGGCTCTAAAAGGAACGCAAGAACTGGCTATCCGGCGGCAGAGATGGTCACGCCACGGCCGGACCGAGCTCGGCGAGAAGCTCGCCCACCACCGTCGCGTCGTGGAACTCCACGTCCCCGTCGGGCAGGTGCTGGACCCGTTCGTGGCCCTTGCCGGCCACCACCACGATGTCACCGTGCCGGGCCTGCAGCAGCGCCTCACGGATGGCCTCGCGCCGGTCGACGATCACCGTGGTCCGCGCCGGATCGGCCCCGACCGCAACCTCGTTCGCGATGGTCACCGGGTCTTCGGAGTAGGCGTCATCCGTCGTGACGATGCTGACGTCGGCGAGGCGCGACGCCACCTCGCCCATCAGGGGGCGCTTGGCCTTGTCCCGGTCACCGGCGGCACCGAAGACGCAGATGACCCGGCCCTGGGGGTGCTCCCCCGTGGCAGCTGCGGTCTGGCGAGCCACCTCGAGCACCGCCGCGAGGCCCACGTCGGTGTGGGCGTAGTCGACGATGACCTCGAAGGGCAGCGCCCTTTCGGTGCTCACCCGCTCGAACCGCCCCGGTACCTGGGCCATGTCGCGTACCGCGCCGACCAGGGCGTCTGGAGCGGCACCGATCTCGAGCGCGAACGCGGCGGCTCCTGCCACGTTGAGCACGTTGTAGGCGCCGAGCAACGGCGTGTGCAACGTCACCGCCCCCGTGGCGTGGCGCAGGTCGAACCGGGTCCCGTTGCGCTCCGACTGCACCTCCTCGACGCGGTAGTCCGCCTCGGGCACGCCGCCGAACGTCTTGGTCCCGGCGATCTCGGAGGCGAGCCGCCTGCCCCACTCGTCCTCGGCGTTGGCCAGTTTAGGCCCGTCCGCCCAGACGAACAGCTCGCGCTTGGCCTGGAAGTAGGCCTCCATCGTCCCGTGCAGGTCGAGGTGGTCGCGGGTGAGGTTGGTGAAGATCGCACCGGCGAAGTGGGTGCCGGTCACCCGCTTCAGGGCCACGCCGTGGGACGACACCTCCATGACGACACGCTGCACCCCCGCCTCGAGCATCCTGGCGAGCATCGACTGGACCTCGGGCGCCTCCGGGGTGGTCCGCAGGGCGGGCTCCCGCTCTCCGGCGACCACGATCTCCGCAGTGGTGCTCAGGCCGCAGGCTTCGACGCCGTAGATGCCCGAGAGGATCGAGTAGAGGGCGTATGACGTGGTCGTCTTGCCGTTGGTGCCGGTGACGCCGTAGACCTCCAGCTCCCGGGAGGGATGGCCGTGGACGGCGCGGGCGAGCTCGGCCAGTGCGGCGCGGGCGTCAGGGACCACCACCGTCGGTGTGTCCGGCACCTCGCGCTCGGCGACGATGAGGGACGCGCCGCGCCGCAGCGCCTCGGGCACGAACTGGACACCATCGAACCGGAACCCGGGCACCGCGACGAAGGCAAATCCTGCCTCGACCGCCCGGGAGTCGTGGGTGACGCCGATGACGGTGTCCGCTCCTGCAGGGAGGTCGACGCCCAGGATGCGGCTGAGCTCGGAGCGGTCCAGATTCACCGCCGCAGACTAGCAAGCCGGAAGGAGCGGCGCCCCACGTCCGGTGTCAGCCTCGATCGCAGCGCGAGTCAGGGCCCAAGGCCCGGGGTGGCCCGGAATCGGCATGACAGCGGCCGAGCCCGTGCGGTAGGCAGTTTCCATGAGCTACCCACCACCGATCTACGACCGAGACACCGGTGAGATCAGTGCCTCGATCCGCCTCACCGGCGAGATGCCGGAGATCGTCTACCCCAATGGCAATCGCGTGCACTACCTCGCCACCGGCCAAGGCACCGGGGGCCTGTTCGGCCTCTACCGCTGGGAGTTTGCCGGGCCCCGCAGCGGACCGGACGCCCACTTCCACAAGACGATGACCGAGTCGTTCTACGTCCTGGCCGGCGAGGTTTCCATCTTCGACGGCAAGGGCTGGGTCACGACCCGTCCCGGCGATTTCGTCCACGCCCCGGCCGGTGGCCTGCACGGCTTCAGGAACGAGGCCGGAGCAGCGTCCATGCTCCTGCACTTCGCGCCCGGCGCGCCGCGTGAGGCCTACTTCGAGGGGTTGGCGCGCATGGCCGCCGGCGAGACCCTGACCGACGCCGAGCGCGCCGCGTTCGCGATCGAGCACGACAACCACTGGGTCGACTGAGCACCGTTGGCGCACCGAGGTCGCGCGAGCCGACGAGGGACGACCACGCCACTCCCAGCCGCCTGACCGATGACCGGAATACTGCAACCATGACCAGTCCGCCGCCGCTGCGCTCCGCCCGCACCGGCGACGGCGTGACCCTGGCCTGGACGGCGCTGGGCGTCGGACCACCTCTCATCTGGATGCCCTCCATGGGCAATCTCGTCGCCCAGTGGCGCGTCCCGACGTTGCGCCGGGCCTACGAGCGCCTGGCCGGGTCCTTCCGCCTGATCCTCTATGACGGCAGGGGCACCGGGGCCTCGGACCGCCGCGTCGACCACGCCGGGCTCGGTCTGGACGGCCAGCTGCGCGACCTTGCTGCCGTCGTCGAGGCTGTCGGACCCGAGCCGGTTGCCCTGTTGGGCTACTACCACTCCGTTCCGGCCGCCATCGCGTATGCCGCGGCTCACCCTCGGCGCGTCAGTCGGCTGGTGCTGTTCGGCGGCGCCCTGCGCCTTCGTGACTCGATGAGCCCTCAGCAGACCCAGGCGCTGCTCTCACTCATCGACCAGGACTGGGACCTCTTTGCCGAGACCGCCGCGCACACCTGGCTGGGCTGGCAGGCCGGGGAGTCGGGGCGGCTGATCGCCGAGTCGTTCCGCACCGCGGCCACGCCGACCCTGGCCAGGGCGTTGTTCGCGGAGGCGGGCCGGATCGATGTGTCGGAACTGGCCTCACAGGTCCACGCCACTCCCCGCGAGCTCGAGGTGCTCCGACTCCTCGCCGAGGGCCACTCCAACGCCGAGATCGCGGCCCGCATGGACATTTCCGTGCACACGGTCGAGCGCCACGCCGCGAACCTCTACCGCAAGATCGGCGCCAGGGGACGTGCCGACGCGACGGCCTACGCGGTGCGCCAGGGCCTGGCCTGACGGGATTCCGGCATACCGCCGTACATGGTTGCCGGGATGTGCCGCGACAGCGGTGCGGCGCACGATGGACACATGAGCACAGGATCGGCAGGATCGCCCGTCAGCCGCCCGCCCTCGACCCTCGGTTGGCGGGTCGCCAGCCGCACGATCGGACTGACCCGCCCATTGGCCGGGCACCGGGCCTTCCCGCTGTGGGGTGTCGTGCGCCACCGCGGCCGACGGTCCGGACGTGAGCTGAGCGTGCCAGTGGTCGTGCGGCCCGTCCCGGGCGGCGTAGTGGTCCCACTGCCGTGGGGACCGAAGACCAACTGGGTGCGCAACGTGCTCGCCGCAGGCGAGTGCACGATCCTGTGGAAGGGCACCGAAAGGCGGCTGGGCCGGCCGAAGGTGATCGACGGTGCCACCGCGCAGGCGGCGTTCGGCGGGTTCCAGCGTGCTGTCATGGCGCGCCTGGGTTTGGAGACCTGCCTGTCGCTGCGGTTCCTCTGACCTGTTCATCCTCCGTGGCACGTCCTGGGCGCGGCCGGGACGTCGAGCCGCAGAGAGGATGGGGGCGTGGGCGACCAGCTCGTGGCCACTTCACTGGTCATTGGCCGTGGCGCCGATCGCCGAGCACCAGCTCACACACCCGCTGCTCCGAGTCGGCGGAGAACGGGTCGCGCTGCTCGGCAACAGCCCGTGCCGTCTCCTCGCCGACCAGGTCGGCGTTGATCTGGGCGCCGGCCATCGCCCCCGCCGCAGCTGAGGTGCTCACCTGCCCTGCGAGATCGGTGACGTTGCCCGCGACCCATACGCCGGGCACCTCGGTGCGACCAGTCGGGTCGGCGGGTATGTGCTGGCCCATGCCCGAGGGGTGTTCCACCGGCCGCAGCCCGAGGGCGCTGAGGAAGCCCGCTCGCGCGACCATCCGCGACGCCACGACCAGTGCCGCCCGGCGCGCCAGGGTGCCGTCGGCCAACCGGACACCCACCAGGCGATCCCCCGACGACTCCACGGACGTCACCTCGCCCTCGACCACCGTGATACCGCGGGCCATCAGCTGCTCGTGCTGCTCGTCGGTCGGCGCGGGCATGGTGTGCGTGAAGTAGGTGACGTCGGCGCTCAGCTGCCGGAAGAGCAACGCCTGGTGCACCGACATGGGCCCGCTGGCCAGCACCCCGATCGCCTGGTCGCGCACCTCGTGGCCGTGGCAGTAGGGGCAGTGCAGCACGTCGCGGCCCCACCGCACCCGTAAACCCGGTAGGTCGGGCAGCTGGTCGACGAGACCGGTCGTCACCAGCAGGCGGCGCGCGCGCACCGCAGCGCCGTCCTTCAGTGTGAGCGCGAAGCCGGAACCGTCGCGAGCAGCCGCTTCGACCTCACCCTGGCGCAGGTCGACTCCGTAGCCACGGACCTCCTCCCGCCCCCGTTCGAGCAGGGCGGACGGCGAAATCCCTTCCAGTCCAAGCAGTCCATGCACCCCACGGGCCGGGGCATTACGCGGCTCGCCGGCGTCGATCACCACGACGGACCGCCGTGAACGGCCGAGCATCAGCGCCCCGGCCAGCCCGGCGGCGCCGCCACCGACCACCGCGACGTCATACCTGTTCTCCAGTTCTTCGGCCACCGTGACCACCTCCACGAGAACCATGCGGCGTCTTCCACCAAACGCGCAACTTCCTTTGCTGACCTGGCAAACTTGTCGTCATGGACAACGACCTCGACGAAGCCCTCGATGCGGTCGGCCCGCGACTCCGGGCCCTGCGCAAGCAGCGGGAGACGACGCTCGCCGATCTGTCTGCGGCGACAGGCATCTCGGTCAGCACCCTCTCCAGACTCGAGTCCGGCCGTCGCAGGCCCACCCTCGAACAGCTGCTCCCGCTGGCCCGCGCGCACGGCGTCACCCAGGACGAGCTCGTCGACGCTCCACCGACCGGTGATCCCCGAATCCACCTGCGGCCGGTCAAACGCCACGGGATGACGATGCTGCCCCTCACCCGACGAGCGGGTGGCATCCAGGCCTACAAGTTCGTGATTCCCGCGAAAAGCCGTGCGGCCGAAGGCCGTCCGGAGGCCAAGTCGCACGAGGGTTATGAGTGGATCTACGTCCTCGACGGGAAGCTGCGGCTGGTCCTCGGCGAGCACGACCTGGTGCTCTCCCCTGGCGAAGCGGCCGAGTTCGACACGCACGTCCCGCACTGGTTCGGCGCCGCTGATACCGGCGCCGTGGAATACCTCGTCCTCTTCGGACAGCAGGGTGAACGCGCCCACGTGCGCGCCCGCCCGAAGAGCGCCCGTTGATCCGTATGCCGTTCGCTCGGGAACCACTCCGGCTGACGCTTCCACGACGCTCGATCGGTGCCTGATGGAGCGCCAGGGCGAAGTCCGCAGATTTATCGAATCCGTTGTGGACAAAGTGCTGGAGGCATTTGCGATCGAGGACACCGCAGGACCAGCGGCCGAGGAGCTGGTCGACCAGCTGGCCGCGTTGGAGCGGCTCAAGTCCGCCGCCGCGGCTCGGCAGGCCCGGCTGGCCGTCGCGTTGGACACCCGAACCCGCGAAGCCGAAGCTGCTCGCGGAGTGCCGGCCGTGCGGCGGGGGCGCGGGGTC
>NZ_VOHR01000188.1 GCF_009192725.1 Segeticoccus rhizosphaerae
GGCACGGGGGGCCGCTGGCCCTTCGTGGGCGCGCTGGCCGTCGCGCTGGCTTTGGCGGTGGTCGCACTTGCGGTGCTGGGTCGCCTGCCAGGCGGCCGCGTCGGGTCTGGTCCGAAGCCGGCGCCCCCGGAAGGGAGAGACGGATGAGCCCGACCGCAGCCGGACCGACCCGGTTCAGTCCTTTGCCTTGGCGGCGGCTTTCGCCTGCTTCTTGAACGTGCGCACCTTCTGCAGCGACTCCTCGTCCACCACGTCCGCGACCGAGCGGAACGAGCCCTCGTCGCCGTAGGCACCGGCCGCCTCCCGCCACCCCTCGGGAGCGACACCGAGCTGCTTGCCGACGAGTGCGGCGAAGATCCTCGCCTTCTGCTCCCCGAAGCCGGGCAGGGCCCGCAGCCGGGCCACCAGGTCCTTGCCGTTCTTCGCCTCCGTCCAGATCCGCTCTGCCTGTCCCTCGTACTCCTGCACCACGACGCTCGCCAGGGCCTGGATGCGAGCCGCCATCGAACGCCCGTAACGGTGCACCGCCGGTGGTGTCGCGCACAGGTCGGCGAACGCCTCCGGCTCGGCGGCGGCGATCGCGGCCGGGGCCAGCGTCCCGAAGCGCTCCAGCACCTTGGCCGGTCCGCGGAAGGCGTGCTCCATGGGGAACTGCTGGTCGAGCAGCATTCCGGTGAGCAGGGCGAAGGGATCCTTGCTGAGCAGCTCGTCGGCGGCAGGCTCCTGGGCGATGCGCAAGGTCGGTGAGGTGGCCATGCGGGCAGTCTAGGTCGGCTGAGCCGCCGGCGGGCGGGTCGAAGCCCTGCCTCACGCTCCCATCCGCCTCACGGCGTCCGCGACCCGGACGAACGCGTCCAGGACGCGCCGCACAGCCAGCCGCTCGGCTCGGTCGCGTCGCATGACGGCGAAGACGTAGCGCCTGGAGGGGATCCCAAGCAATGGTCGAAGAGCCAGACCGCGCTCCTCCCGCGTGGTGAACCGTGGCAGCACCGCGAGGCCCTGCCCAGAGGCGACCAGGGCCTCGATGAGCCTGTTGTCGCGCAAGCGCTGGGTGACCCGCAGGCTGTTTCCGGTCTTCCGCTCGATCGCCTGCAGCACCGTGTCGAAGGGATAGCCGACAGGCACACCGATCCAGTCCTCGTCCACGAGATCCTCGGCGCTGACCGCCTGCCGCCGGGTGAGTGGGTGCTTGGCCGGGAGGGCGATGTCGAGCGGCTCCCGGACGAGTCGTACGGCCCGCAGACCCTCGGTCCCGGCCGGAGCACGGCTGGTCAGGCTGTGCGCCAGCACGATGTCGTGATCGGCCACCAGCCCACCGAACTCGGCCTCGGCCAGGTCCACGTCGGTGCAGCGCAGCTCGATCCGCTCCCCGCGAAGCTCGTGCATCACCTGGGGAAGCAGGAAGGTGGCGGCGCTCGGCAGCATCGCGAGGGCCACGGCGCCGCTGGGAGCATTGCGGAACTTGTCCCACGTGGCCTGCACCCGCTCGACCGCCTCCGCGACCTCGAGGCCACCGCCCGCCAACAGCCGGCCGGCCTCGGTCAACCGCAGCCCGCGACCGGCCGGTTCCACCAGCATGGCACCGAATTCACGAGATGCCACCTTCAACTGCTGCGACACCGCCGAAGGCGTGCGGTGCGTGGCTGCGGCGACGGCCGTCACACTCCCCCGCTCGGCCAGGTCACGCAGCAGCTCGAGGTGCCGAACGTCCATGTAGCGATGCTACACAATAGGTGCACATCTATTCGCTTGTGCTCAACTCCGGTTCAAGGTGATTCTGGAGCAATGCCGCTCAGCCACCGGGCCCTCGCCGCCTCCGTCGCGGTGATGTGGGGCCTGAACTTCCTGGCGATCCACCTGTCGCTGGAGCACTTCCCGCCGCTCTTCCTCGTCGCCCTGCGCTTCGGGCTCATCGCCGTCCCGACCGTGCTGCTCGTGCCTCGCCCGCACGTGCGGCTGCGGTGGCTGGTGGGTTACGGCCTGGGCTTCGGCACCCTGCAGTTCCTATTCCTCTACTGGGGCATGGCGGCGGGCATGCCGACCGGGCTCGCCTCGCTGGTGCTGCAGGCCTCCGCGCCGTTCACCGTCGTGCTGGGTGCCACGGTGCTTCGCGAGCGCGTCACCGGTCGCCAGGTGGCCGGCATACTCATCGCCGTGGCCGGCCTGGCCCTGGTCGGCTCGTACCGGGCCGAGGTGGCCGACCTCACGCCCTTCCTGCTCACCCTCGGCGGGGCCTTCGGCTGGGCGGTCGGCAACCTCTGCAACCGTCAGGCGCGTCCTCCGAGTCCGCTGCACCTCACCCTGTGGATGTCGGTCGTGCCACCGCTCCCGATGCTCGCCCTGGCCCTGGCGTTCGAGGGGCCGCACCGCATCGGCACGTCTCTCGCCACCGCCGGCAACGCCGCCGCAGTCCCCGCCCTGCTCGGCCTGCTCTACACGGTCGTCATCGGCACTGTGGTGGGCTCGGGCGTGTGGACGTGGCTGATGGCCCGGCACCCCGCCGGGATCGTCGCGCCCTTCTCGATGCTCGTGCCGGTGGTCGGCATGTCGGCCGCGTGGTTGCTCCTGCACGAGTCGGTGAGCCGCACCGAGATCGTCGGCGGCCTCATCGTGGTGACCGGGGTGCTGCTGGGCAGCGCGCGCCGCCGGACCGGTCGGAAGTCAGCTGTAGGCGCCCCAGCCGTGCCAGCGCTCGACCTCGATCCAGGCGCTCACGCGGGGACGCTCCCGGTTGGGGTAGGCGTCTCCCCCGTAGAGCCGGGAGAGCCGGTCGATGTCGGAGAGGTCGGTGTCGTCGGCGAACTCGACGACCCGGCCCTGGACGCTGACGTGGTCGTACCAGTTGCCCTCGGCGAGCGCGGTGAGCGAGACCCGAGGGTCGGCACGTAGGTACTTCAGGCGCGCACGTCGGGCATCCATGTTGACGAGAATCCGGCCGTCTTCCTCGACGAGGTACCACGTGGCGACGGAGACAGGCTGACCGTCCGCGCGAACGGACGTGATGACGGCGGGATTGGGCTGCCGGAGCATTTCGAGCGCGTCGGCTGAAAGCGGTGCTGCTGGCATATCGGCTCCTTCGGTCCGAGAGCGCCGTCAGTGCCCCCGCGGACCAGACCGGGGACGGCGCCCAGTGGTCGTCTCGACGTCAGGTTAGTGACCGAGGCGGCTGCGGCTCACTGCCGGGTCGCCTCGGCTGCCGACAGCACCACCGACCGCAGGTCACCGCCACGCTCGAACGCCGCACGCTGCTGGTGCGCCCCGGTGCCCTCGGTGAGGATGCGTTTGACTCCGTCGACGACCCAGGACTGGTCACCGGTGGAGTGCAGGGCGTCGAGGACGTGCTCCACCAGCCTGCCGACCACGTCGCCGGCCGCCCGGGGCCGTCCGGTCAGAGGATCGAGCAGGGGCCCGTCGACGGAGGAACGGCCGGCGCGCCAGTTGGCCAGGCGCAGGACCGCCGTCGGCACGTCGGCCGGAGCCTGGCCCGCTCGCCACTCCCGAGCGGCGGTTTCCACCAAGGCGCGCGTCAATCCGGCGATGACAACTGAGTCGCGCACGTCGAGGCAGATGTCCGCAACCCGGATCTCGACGGTGGGATAGCGCTCGGAGGACCGGGCGTCGAACGAGACCATGGCGGAGTCCAACAGCACGCCGGTGGCCACCATCGCCTCGACGATCCGCCGGTAGTCCTGGACGGATCCGAACACGTCCATCGGCCCGTGGGAGGGCCACCGGCTCGCCACCTGGGAGCGGAAGCTGGCGTATGCCGTGTCCTCGCCCTGCCAGAACGGCGAGTTGGTGCTGAGGGCCAGCAATACCGGCAGCCAGGGGCGAATGCGGTCGAGCACCGCGATCGCCTCCTCGTCGGACTCCACCGAGACGTGGACGTGCGCGCCACAGATCAGCTGCTGCCTCGTGGTCAGGCCGAGGTGTCCGATCATCCGCTGGTAACGGGCGACCGGCATGACCTCCGCATCCACCGGTAGCGGCGAGGTGGCCAGTGCCGCAACGCGTGCCCCGCTGCGACGGGCACGCCGGTCGGCCTCCGCCCGACGCGCCCGCAGCTCGTCCACCAGGTCACCCAGCCGTTCCCGGGGTTGGGTGTGGGTCTCGATCTGTTGCCGATGCAGCTCGGCTTCGAGCACCTGCTCGGACTGCTCCTCCCGATCACCGTCCGGGGACGAGCGCCGTTCGTCGGCGGCGAGCTCCTGGAGCACGACGTTGGCGACCGCCCTGGCGGCGCCCGTCTCGGCGTCGACCAGGAGGAGCTCCTCCTCGATCCCGACGGTGCGTGCGGCCACCGGGTCAGTGCCCGCTCTCGATGTGGACACGCACGGGCGCGGACAGCTCCACCGTGCGGCTGACCGTGCAGAGGCGGTCGTGCGACTTGCGCACCGCGTCAGGCAGCAGGTCGCGGGCGGCATCGCCGTCGTCCCCCTCGGGGAAGCGCACCCGGAAGACCATGTCGACCGGGCCGAGGTGGTTGCCCTGGTCGTCCCGCACCTTTTCGGCCCCCACGGTCACGTCGAACGTCTCCGGCTCCGCCCGCCGAGTGGTCAGGATGTCGACGTCGACGGCCGAGCACCCGGCGATCGCGGCCAGCAGCAACTCGACCGGGGTGAAGTCGTCATCCGCACCACTGCCGAAGGCGAGCTCGCCCCCGCGGGCGTTCGTGGCGACATACCGGCCTGAGCTGGTGCGCGTGAGAGAGACGGAGCGGTGGGCGTCAGACGTGGCCATGGGCCTAGCCTGCCAGAGTGACGACCACGGGAATCCCCCAGCCACCCCCCGGCAAGCTCGTGCTGTTGCGCCACGGCGAGACCGAGTGGTCCCTCTCCGGCAGGCACACCGGACTCACCGACTTGCCCCTCACCGAGAACGGTGAGATGGCGGCCCGGGCGACCGCGCCGCTGCTGGCGAGCCGCGACTTCGCGCTGGTCCTCACCTCTCCCTTGCAGCGCGCCCGGCGTACCGCAGAGCTCGCCGGCCTCACCGGGGCGCAGGTGGACGAGAACCTCCTCGAGTGGGACTACGGCGGCTACGAAGGTCGCACGACCGAGGAGATCCGCGCCGAGCTCGGCTACGACTGGAACGTCTTCCACCAGGGCGTGGTGCCGGGCGACACGCCGGGCGAGACTGTCGAGGACGTCGCGGCCCGCGCCCGCAAGGTCATCGACCGCGCACTGCCCGCCCTGGCGGAGGGCGACGTCGCACTGGCCGGGCACGGACACTGCCTGCGCATCCTCGCCTCCGTGTGGTTGCGGCAGGAGCCGCGGTTCGGCGCCCAGCTCGACCTGCACGCCGGATCGGTGAGCGTGCTGGGCCACAAGCACGAGGATCCCGCGATCGTCACCTGGAACCGCTCCCCCCGCCTCTGACCCTCGCCCCGACCTGCCCGTCCCGCTCCTTCGTGAATGCCGGGAATGCCGGGACAGGGCACACCAGCAGGCGCGCCACGGCGCAGTCTCAGCCGCCCGGGAGCTTCCAGGTGTGGACCGGCTCGTTGCTGTGCATCCCCTCGACGTAGCGCTCCAGCATCGCGCGCAGCGCGGCCACCCGGTCCAGTCCCTGCGCCTCGAGGCGCTCGACCGCGGCCACCTGCCACGCCGAGCCGTTCACTCCGGACCTGCACCGGTCGGCGATCACGCCGAGGAAGCGGTCGCGCACCGCCGCAGACACGCCCCAGCGCGCGAGCCCCTCGTGGGCCAGCGGCAGCAGGTGCCGCAGCACCAGCTCGGGGATCGGCACTTCGCCGTATCCCGGCCAGTAGACCCGGGCGTCCATGCCGCGCTGGGCGGCCGACCGGAAGTTGTCCGCGGCAGCGGCGAAGCTCATCTGCGTCCAGACCGGGCGATCCTCCTCCGCGAGCATCCGCAGCGTGCCGTAGTAGAACGCCGAGTTGGCCATGGTGTCAACGATGCTCGGACCGGCCGGCAGCACGCGGTTCTCGACGCGCAGGTGCGGGCGGCCGTTGACGATGTCGTAGATCGGCCGGTTCCAGCGGTAGACCGTGCCGTTGTGCAGCCGCAGCTCCGAGAGGCGCGGGGCCTCCCCCGCCTCCAGCACGGCCACCGGGTCCTCGTCGCTCACCTCGGGCAGCAGCGACGGGAAGTAGCGGACGTTCTCCTCGAACAGGTCGAAGATCGAGGTGATCCACCGCTCCCCGAAGAAGACGCGCGGGCGCACTCCCTGGTTCTTCAGCTCCACGGCCCGGGTGTCGGTCGCCTGCTCGAACAAGGCGATTCGCGTCTCGGCCCACAGCCGCTTGCCGAAGAAGTACGGCGAGTTGGCACCCAAGCCGATCTGCGGCCCGGCGAGCGCCTGCGCGGCGTTCCAGTGGGGCGCGAAGTCCTGCGGCGCGACCTGCAGGTGCAGTTGCACGGAGGTGCAGGCGCTCTCCGGGGCGATCGTGTCGGAATACATCGCGAGCCGCTCGCCGTCGGGACCCTCGATGTCGATGAACAGGTCCTCGCCGCGGGCGATGAAGATGGCGTCGTTGAGCGCCGCGTAGCGGGCGTTGGCGCTCATCCACTCCGCGTGGAAGTCGTCGGGCATGAGGGTGGGCAGGATGCCCACCGTGACGAGGCGCGCGCCGGTCTCGTTGGCCTTGCTCTCGGCGTGGTTGAGGCTCGTGCGCAGGTCCTCCTCCAGCACCAGCGCCGCGTCCCCGGGCAGCGGCCGGGGGTTGACGTTGAGCTCGATGTTGTACTGCCCGAGCTCGGTCTGGTAGCCCGGGTCGGCGATGCTCTCGAGCACCGCGGCGTTGGTCATCGTCGGCTGGTAGTCGGTGTCGACGAGGTTGAGCTCGATCTCCATGCCGGTCATCGGCCGCTCGAACTCGAAGACGCTCGTCGCCAGCATGCGCTCGAACACGTCGAGATCCTGCTGCACCTTCTCGCGATAGCGCTGCCGCTGCTCGCGCGTGTATGCCGTGCCGGTGACGTCCTCGCCCATGGAGCCTCCTGTGCCCGCGCATCTGCCAGCGCTTGTGCTCGACCCAACCACAACCTGCCCGTGCGGGGAAGGAGTTGGCCCCGGTTCGACCGGCGCGCCGCCCAAATGAGCCGGTCTGTCGGAGGACCGTCCTAGCCTGCGGGTGTGCGCCTGATCCACACTTCCGACTGGCACCTGGGGCGATCCTTCCACCGGGTGGGACTGCTTGATGCCCAGGCGACGTTCATCGACCACCTGGTCGAAGTGGTCCGGTCCGAGTCGGTGGAGGCCGTGCTCGTGTCCGGCGACATCTACGACCGTGCGTTGCCGGGCCCCGACACCGTGGCGCTCCTGTCCGAAGCGGTCCGGCGGATCATCGACGCGGGCGCCCAGGTGGTCCTCTCCAGCGGCAACCACGACTCCGCGATCCGGCTGGGCTTCGCTGCGGAGCTGCTGGGCCGGGCAGGTCTGCACATCCGCACCACCGTCGACACCATCGGCACCCCGGTCCTGCTCGGCGACGTCGCCGTCTATCCCCTCCCCTACCTGGAGCCGCCGGCCACGGCCACCCACCTGGGCGCCGCCGAGGTCACGCACGCCGGGGTGCTCCGCGCCGCGATGGCCCGGGTGCGCGCCGACCTCGAG